>DAORIX010000007.1:0-24764 GCA_035438745.1 Minisyncoccota bacterium
ATAATATCAGACATATTGTTTTTGATGGCGGGCATATAACTTTTAGTAAAATAACGGATGATATTTTTGTAATAATCAAAGATTTTTTGAATTAAAAAACTACTCGGAATTTGAATAGAATTTCGAAAGGGAAGTTTTATATTTTAAGCCACGAAACCTAAGCCGTTCGAATCCCTCCATCTTAAAAACTTTCTTTCGGCCTAATAAGACGTGATATTTTTTGATATACTATTTTGTATATGAACTGGATTGTATACGCACTCCTCTCAGCATTATTTGCTTCATTAGTAGCGATATTTGGCAAAATTGGTTTAAAAGATATTGATTCTACTCTCGCCACAGCGATTCGTTCGGTTGTCATGGCATTGTTTCTTGTGGCGGTCTCTTTCTCTCTCGGTAAGTTTAGTCTGCTTGAAAGCGTCAACAGTAAGACTCTACTTTTTATTATTCTTTCGGGTGTTGCTGGCGCTATATCGTGGCTGTTTTATTTTTTTGCAATAAAAATTGGTCCAGCTAGTGCTGTAGCTGCAATTGATAAGACAAGCATTGCGTTCGTGTTTATTCTCGCACTTATTTTTCTGGGAGAGTCTTTTACGTACATGAAGGCTGGTGGCGCACTCCTTGTTGTTCTAGGTGCATTGCTCATGATTTTATAAAAACGTCAGCGTGTAAGCATTTCCTGCTCCGTTGTGGAAAAAACTTTCTTTCGGAGTGTGACCCGAGTTTTTTATAAAATATAAAACCCTCATCACAGCGATGTGTGAGGAGGGTGAGTACTTTTTAGTCGACCCCAGGTAGGTGTTAGTTTGCGAATCTTTTTTTGAAAACTATACGGAGATTTTTCCAGTAAGGTTGAACCTCGACATCGGTAGCGCCATCTATGGTTTCGATCTCAATTTTTCCTTTGTTATAACGAGCAGTAAGAGTGAGGCCTTTTTCGGTTCCAATATGAGCCACAAGGCCAGTGGGATCAACCTCAGCCCAGAGGAGTTGTTTGGTCTTCAGTTTCTTGTTTTTAGCTTTAGGAGATGTGTGCATTTTCAATGCATATATAAACGTATTTATATAACTTTGTCAAGTCGTGTTCTGATTCCGTGTCTCCTATAGGCCTTCTTAATGCGCCACCGCAACAACAAAAACTTTCTTTGCTCCTGCCTGAAGAAGTACTCGCTTTGCCTCACTTGTTGTCGCGCCTGTCGTCACCACATCATCAAGTAAGACAATATTTCTGTCTCGTATTTTCTCTGGTTCTCGTACCGAAAAACATCCCTTGAGATTGGTACTACGTTCCGCTTTTGATTTTCCAACCTGATCAGATGTGTGTCTGTGTTTTACGAGAACATTCAAACAGAGTTCCATGTTTTTGTTTTCATCAAGTGCAGAGAGCTCTCGGCAGAGTAATTCGCACTGATTCCAACCTCGTAAGGAGCGTGTCTTTTTTGAAACGGGGATAGGGATGAGGAGAGGTTTGGTGAAACCCTGCATGATATTTTTATCCGCTAATTCCTCAATGAGTCTGTCGTAGAGTGCTTCCGCAAGGAGTGAGCCAGCTTTTTTGTTGCCATTTTCTTTGAGCGCGAGAATGAGCGTTCTCACGAGCGTGTTGTGGTATTCAAAGAGAATGAGAGAGCCGGTAAGCCTCCTGTCACTTTGCAAAGCTTGAGTGCTTTTTTGTAAGTCTTCGAGAGTGAGTGAAGCGATGAGCGCCTCTTCTTTGGTAGGGGGAAATATGAAATCGATGAGAATGTGAGCTATTTTTTTGAGAAGCTCCATGGCTCTATGATATACTAAGGTCTGTATTTCAAATAGTTTCTATGGCTACTCTTTCTACTTTTTTCTCAAGTCTTTTTAAAAAACAGAGCGACAGTGTTCTCGGCGTTGATATTGGTTCGTCATCAATCAAAGTAGTCCAGTTACGAAAAAAAGGAGCAAAAGCAATACTCGAAACATACGGGGAATTGGCTTTGGGTCCTTATGCTGGTGTTGAGATAGGTCGTGCGACCAATCTTCCACAGGACAAAATGATTGAAGCGCTCAAGGATGTGTTGCGTGAAGCTAATACCACTACGAAACAGTGTGGTTTTTCCATTCCAGCTTCTTCGAGTCTCTTGTCTTTCATAAAGATGCCAAATGTTGATCAGAAACAACTTGCATCAATGATTCCTCTCGAAGCCAGAAAGTATATTCCTGTGCCTATTAGTGAGGTAATGCTCGATTGGTCAATTATTCCTCATGAGGAGAGTTCTTTTTCAGATTTCGATAAAAAGCCAGAGGAAAAGAAAGTAGAGGGGGTAGGGACGGTAGATGTACTCCTCGCGGTGATTCATAACGATGTTATTTCTCGTTTTTCTCAGGTAGTGGAGACCGCACAACTACAGGGTACTCTTTTTGAGATAGAGATTTTCAGCAGTATGCGTTCTGTTCTCGAGCAATCACTTGATGCTCAGATGGTGTTCGATATGGGTGCTGGTTCAACAAAACTCTACATCATTGAACGTGGCGTTTTGAAATTGTCACACACGGTTAATCGAGGTTCACAAGAAATCACCCTCGCACTCGCGCGTTCACTCGGTATTCCAGTAGGCGAGGCTGAACACATGAAGAGAACAGTGGGTCTTTCTCTCGATGAACAGCACAAAAACATGCACGACCTCATTACTCTCAATCTCGATTATATTTTTTCTGAGACAAACAGGGTTATTCTCAATTACCAAAAGAAATACAACAGAAATATTTCTCGCGTAGTACTCACGGGAGGAGGAGCGCTCCTCAAAGGCCTCCTCGACCTCGCTCGTAATCACTTTCAGACAGAGGTGGTCCTCGGTGACCCATTCTCAAAGACCGAAGCACCTGCATTTTTGGAAAATGTTCTCAAAAATGCAGGCCCTGAGTTTGCTGTGGCTATCGGACTTGCACTCAAACAACTCCAAGACAAATAAAAGGGGACGTGTGGATAGCGTTTATAGACTAACGATAGTATAATTTAAGGACACCGACTCTTGTTTTCAGTTCTTCGTTCATTTTTCACTATTTATAGTTCATGGATCCACGTTTCCAAACATCATTTATACCAAAGAAACCGATTGCTACTGAGTCGCAATCGCGTGTCAAAACGGTAAATCTCTTTGTTCTCACTGCAACGATTATTTTTCTTGTCGCCATGTCAGCAACAGGCGCTACTTTCTTTTATGAGCGACTTGTTCGTTCTCAAATAGAGCAAGATAAAGAAAGCTTGAATAAGGCTCGAGAGGCTTTTGATCCTGAACTCATAAACAAAATAGTTCGCTTGGACAATCGCATCAATACCGCAAAGAAACTTCTTGAGGATCACATAGCGGTCTCTTATTTCTTTGATCTTTTGGAAAAAACCACCCTCAAAACAGTTCGTTTTAAGGATTTTTCAATTGAGTATCTCTCAAAAGACAAAATAACGGTGAGTATGAAAGGGCAGGCTCAAGGTTTTGTGGCTGTTGCTTTGCAGTCGGACAAGTTTAGTTCAGATTCTCTTTTCAAGAACACGATTATCGGAGACATTGCGCTTGAGCCAGCGGGCACTGTTTCATTCAGTGTGATTAGCTCGGTTGATCCATCAGTACTCTCATATGTTTCTAATATGAATCCTGTTGTTATTCCTACACCTGTTCCTTCAACTGCGCCAGCACCTACCGCCCCTGCGCCAACTCCAGTATCAACACCTACACCAGCAGGATCAGGTGCTACTACCAACACGTCCGGATCCGATGATTTTATGAATAGTGACTTTAGCTTCTAATTTTCTATGACTAATATTATTTCTATACTTCTCATACTCTCATCAATCGGCCTCTTTTTTGGCTATGTTGATCCTCAGTATATGAAAATAAAAGACTTGCTTGTTGAAAAGGGGAGCTATCAAACCGCTCTTGCTAACTCACAGCAATTACAGCTTGAGCGAGACCAACTCCTCGCCAAGCTCAATTCTTTTAGAGAAACAGATCTCACAAAATTGTCGCGTCTTTTGCCAGATAATATTGATAATGTTCGTTTGATTATTGATATAGACAACATTGCGTCTGAATTCGGTATGAGAATTAGAAATTTCAAGGCTGAAACTCCTCAGGAGCAGACAGTGCTTGGTTCACAGACCGATCCATACGGTACCCTCACGCTCTCGTTCTCTACAACAGGAAATTATGATTCTTTTGTGGCTTTCATGAAGAAGCTTGAGACAAGTTTGCGTATTATAGATGTTGTAAGTGTTGATTTTTTAGTCGCAGATAATAACTCTTTGTATGACTACAGTGTTACTATCAAGACGTACTGGTTAAAGTAATATAATTTTTTATGCAACCAAATACTTCATCAGGATCAAGTAAGAATCTATTGTTTGTGGGACTCGTCATTGTTGCCCTTGTTGTTGCGGCGTATTTTTACTTTACCGCAGACAGAACGTCAGATATTGATTTACTCGATTCTGTTTCGGTTGCTCCTGTGGATGGTGATTTGCTTACCACTCTTGAGCAACTCAAGGCTATATCTCTCGATGAAGGTGTTTTTGCTAATCAAGTTTTTCTCAGTTTGACAGACTTCAGTAGAGACCTCGTGGCTCAACCAACAGGTAGAGCTAATCCTTTTGCGCCATTTACTCCTGAGGAGTGGCGTATTGGTAATCTCGCAACCTCATCTCTCGCGGTGCCTTCTTTTTCTTCGACGTCACGTTAATTTTTTATGAGCATTGTTGATATTCTCGTTACTAAAAAAGTTTTAGACAAAAAGAAAGCCGCTTCAGTTCTCGAAGAGGCTCGTTTGAGCGATGAAAGCTTGGAAAGGGTTTTGATAAAGCAGGGAGTTTCCTCTACGGATATTATGGATGCCAAGAGCGAATACCTTGGTGTTCCTGTACGTAGTCTCAAGGACGTTAATATTCCTTTTGAAGTACTTCAGTACATTCCAGAGGAGTCTGCGATGCACTATAAATTTATTCCAATTGCAGTGCGCCAGAATGTGCTCGAAGTGGGAGTAGTAGATCCTGATGATATTGAAGCGAGAGACGCTCTCAACTTTATTGCGTCTCGAGCTCATATGCCTTTCAAAGTGTTCCTTGTGTCAGAGGAAGATTTTACTGTCGCGGTGGCTCTCTACAAGGGACTTTCTGGAGAGGTTACAAAAGCTCTCTCTGAGCTTGAAACCGACATCGCTGATGTGGGCGTTGAGGCCGAAGATACAAAAGAGGGAAAGGGTGACACCACTACGACTCGCATTATCGAGGATGCTCCCGTAACAAAAATCGTTGCGACTATTTTGCGTTATGCAGTAGAAGGTTCTGGTTCTGATATTCATATTGAAAGAATGGTTGATAAAGTGCGCGTACGTTTCCGTGTTGATGGTGATTTGCATACAAGTCTCGTATTGCCTATGAAAGTACACGAAGCGGTCGTCGCTCGTATCAAGATTCTTTGTAATATGAAGCTCGATGAAAAACGAAAACCTCAAGACGGTCGTTTTTCTGCACGTATTGAGGGTCGCAAGGTTGATTTCCGTGTCTCAACATTTCCTGCGTACTATGGCGAGAAGGTGGTGATGCGTATTTTGGATCAGGAGAGGGGAATTCGAACGCTCGAGGATATCGGATTTACCGGTAGAAATCTCGAAGCTATTCGTGCCGCAATGAAGAGACCGTATGGACTTATCTTGATTTCCGGTCCAACAGGCTCCGGTAAATCAACCACGTTGTACGCAATGCTCAAGGAGATAAATGATGAGAGCAAGAACGTGCTTTCTCTCGAAGATCCAGTTGAATACAACATGGAGGGTGTAAACCAATCTCAGGTGCGTCCAGAAATCGGCTATACATTTGCATCCGGTCTCCGTACTACACTTCGTCAGGACCCTGACATCATCATGGTGGGAGAAATTCGAGACAAGGAAACAGCTCAACTCGCTATTCAGGCGGCACTTACAGGACATCTCGTGCTTTCAACAATCCACACCAACAGCGCTATTGGTGTAGTGCCTCGTTTGGTGGACATGGGAGTCGATCCGTATCTCATTGCGCCAACACTAGCGCTTTCTATGGCACAGCGTCTCGTTGCAAAGTTATGTCCTGACGGAGGTAAAGAAAAACCTCTCGAAGAAGCTATGCAAATAATGGTTCAAAAGCAGTTTGAAGATTTGCCAGCCCAGTACAAGAAAGATCTTCAGATGAAGGGGAATGTGTACGAAGCTGTTCCAACGGCTACGTGTCCAAACGGTGTGCGGGGACGACTTGCGGTGTCAGAAGTGCTTCCTATCGACAAAGAGATTGAGCGTGCAATTTTGAATACTCCAACAGAGGAGGCTATTTACAAGCTTGCACGAAGCAAGGGAATGCTCACTATGAAGGAGGATGCGATTATAAAAGCTTTCAACAAGGATATTCCGTTTGAAGAAGTGAATAGACTCTAAAAACGTTGTGATATACTGGATACGTCTTACTAAATACTAACCATACTTTTATGGAACAAAAGAAACTCAGTGTAATGATTGTTGATGACGACAAGTTCTTGCTCGGAATGTATTCCTTGAAGTTTCAAAACAATGGTCTTGAAGCAGAAGCTGTTTTGGGATCAGTAGAAGCACTTAAAAAACTTCGTGAAGGCGCTAATCCAGACATCCTTCTTCTCGACATCATCATGCCGTATATGACAGGTTTGGAGCTTCTTAAAACAATCCGAGAAGAAAATCTCGCATCTCGTTCTGTGGTCATCATGCTCACCAATCAATCAGAGAGTTCGGATATCGAAGCAGCAAAGGCTCTCGGTGTAGAAGGGTATATTGTGAAAGCAAGCACCATTCCTTCGGAAGTATTGACTGAGGTGCTCAAGATTTACGAGAAAAACAAGGCGAAAAAGAAATAATTTTTTATAAGAGACGGTCTGGGGCACATTGTCATGAGTGCATAATCAAAAATTGAGGGATAGTCTGCAAAATAGACGACCTGAAATTTCACGAGAGGATGGAGTACCAAAAAGAATTTAGTGATCTTGTACAAATCGTTATAAAAGAAGGGGCATCAGACCTTCATCTTTCAGAAGGTCGGTATCCTATGATACGCGTGTCTGGTTTTTTGGTGCCGCTCATGAACAAAAAAATCATCACAAAGGAAGACACTGCGGGGTTCATGAGTGTTGTCCTCTCTCCTGATGATAAAAATTTATTTCTTAAAAACAAAGAAATAGACTTTTCGTATACCTACAAAGACCTCGCTCGTTTTCGAGGAAACGGTTTCTTTCAGCAGGGAAGTATTTCTTTTGCCTTTCGTTTGATTCCAAAAAAGATTCGTACATTCGAGGAGCTCAATTTACCACCTATTCTCGAGTCATTTACACAGAAACAGCAAGGATTCTTTCTTGTAGTAGGTCCTGTGGGACACGGCAAGACCACAACGCTCGCTGCGATGATTGATAAAATCAATGAGAGCCGACCGGAGCACATTGTAACCATCGAGGATCCTATTGAGTATATTTATCAGCAAAAGAAATCAGTTATTGATCAAAGAGAGGTGCGTTTGGACACACAGGATTTTTCTACGGCTCTCCGTAGCGTGTTCCGTCAGGATGTCGACGTGATTCTCATTGGTGAAATGCGTGGTACTGATACTATCGGTACCGCTGTTACTGCCGCAGAAACGGGACATTTGGTTTTTTCAACACTTCACACCAACAATGCCGCTCAAACCATAAACCGTATTATCGACTCATTCCCAGGAACACAGCAGGATCAAATTCGTATTCAGCTCGCCTCTACTCTCACAGGTATTTTTTCACAACGTCTCATTCCTCGTATCTCAGGAGGACTTATTCCTGCGTATGAATTATTGATTGCTAACACCGCAGTCTCAAACCTTATTCGTGAAAAGCGCGTTCACGAAATTAACACTCTCATTGAAACGGGAAGTGAGAGTGAAATGATTGACATGAACAGATCTCTCGCGGATCTCGTAAGACGTGGTGAAATCACTGCTGAAAATGCCTTTATTTATTCTCCAAATCCAAAAGTTCTCGAGCGTCTGATGTAGACACGTGATAAAATAAGTACACTATGTTATTTAAATACAGCGCACTAGATCAAAAAGGAAACAAAAATCAAGGAAGCATTGACGCTATCAGTCTTGAGGTTGCGATTTCTTCTCTTCAAAAACGCGGGCTGATCATTAGCTCGATTAATCCAGCAGATAAAGGTTCTTTTTTTGAGCGAGAGTTCGTTATTTTTAGCGGTGTTTCTTCAAAAGATATTGTGGTGTTGTCGAGACAAATGTCGACATTGTTTCAGGCGCAAGTCTCAGCGCTTCGTGTATTTAGACTTATTGCAACGGAGGTTGAGAACAAGTCGCTTGCTCGTGTACTCACCGAGGTAGCTGATGATTTGCAGGGTGGTAGCCCTATCTCACGAGCTCTCTCGAAGCATCCAAAAATATTTTCTGAGTTTTATGTAAACATGGTCCGTTCTGGAGAAGAGTCAGGAAAGCTCGATGAAATATTCTCATACCTCGCAGACCATCTCGATCGTACCTATGAGGTAAACTCAAAAGCTCGCAACGCTCTCATCTACCCAGCATTTGTTATTTTCACTTTCGTTACAGTGATGATACTTATGCTTACGCTTGTTATCCCAAAAATTAGTGCTATTTTGCTCGAATCTGGTCAAGAAATACCTTTTTATACCAAAATCGTTATCGGTATAAGCTCGTTTTTTGTAAATTATGGCTTCTTTGTTGTCATTGCGCTCATTGTGGGAGGATTCTTCCTCATGAGATTTCTCAATACACAATCAGGAAAGCGTGCACTAGATGAACTCAAGATACAAATTCCTTTTGTGAAGGTTTTGTATCAGAAACTCTACCTCTCACGTATTTCTGACAACATGAACACCATGCTTATCTCGGGAATTCCTATGGTGCGTGCACTCGAGCTCACTTCGGGTGTGGTAGGTAATCAGATTTACCGAGATATTTTGGATAACGCTATGGAATCAGTAAAGGCGGGTAAGTCTGTGTCTGATGCTCTTACGGGTAGAAAAGAAATTCCTTCTATCATGATTCAAATGATTAAGGTGGGCGAAGAAACAGGAGAGCTCGGTAGTATTCTGAAGACTCTTTCTACGTTTTATCGTAGAGAGGTTATTAATGCGGTGGATACTCTCGTGGACTTGATTGAGCCTGTGATGATTGTGCTTCTCGGTTTGGGGGTAGGATTCCTTCTTTCTTCTGTTCTTATACCTATTTACAATATTTCAAGCAATATTTCGTAAGATAACAGCTTTCAGCTAGTAGCTGTTGGTTCTGAGAAGTTGGATGGTGGGGATTATTTCTATCTTATCCCCATACGTCTTGTATAGATAAATCACTATCCTGTATACTATAAGAGCCGATTATCAAAACGGCGTTTCATTCCCGGCCCGCCCAAGTATTTGGAAAGTATCGAATGTTTGAGCGGGAAGTGAGGAATGGACGTTATTATTAGTTAGTTTTTATTAAGCGTTTAGAATATATTATGAAGAATACAAAAGGTTTCACATTGATCGAGCTTCTTGTCGTGATCGCTATCATCGGTATTCTTTCTTCAGTTGTGCTTGCATCTTTGAACACAGCTCGAGGAAAGGGTGCTGACGCAGCTATCAAGTCAAACCTCGCAAACATTCGTGCTCAGGCAGAGATCCTCTATGATACTCATGGTGGATACGGTGTTGACACGACTCCAACAGCATTTACTGAAGGTGCGTGTGCTGCGACAGCGGATACTATTTTCGCTGATCCTACTATCGTAAATCAGCTTACAAGCGCAGGAACAGCTTCAACTGGTGCTGGTATTGGCGCAGGACGATGTTCTTCAACAGCATCAGCATGGGCAGCGTCTGTTCCTCTAAAGACCAACTCAGCTCTTGCATGGTGTGTTGACTCAACAGGTGCTTCAAAGCAAGTAACAGCCGGTGATGCAGGTATTGCATCTTCTGTCTGTCAGTAATTTTGATTATCTGATAACAAAAAACCACTCGCACATAGCGGGTGGTTTTTTGTTTTGCTATACTAAGGTGGTCACTGTGACTATGGCTGTCCGCCCAAGTGTTTGAACGTCTCGAATATTTGAGCGGGAAGTGCATAAGCACATACGTTATTAGTATATGATTATTAAATTAAGTTCTATGAAGAATACAAAAGGTTTTACATTGATCGAGCTTCTTGTCGTGATCGCTATCATAGGCCTTCTTTCCTCTGTAGTGCTCTCTGCACTTAACACAGCTCGAGGAAAGGGTGCTGACGCAGCTATCAAGTCAAACCTCGCAAACATTCGTGCTCAGGCAGAGATCCTCTATGATAATCAGGGTTTTTATGATATCGATGCTACAGCAACTGCAGTTGCTGTAGGTGCGTGTACTTCGGGAGGTGCCGCAAACTCACTTTTTGCAAACTCTGTTATTAACGGGCAGATACTCTCTGCGGTGAACTCAAGTACAGGTGGTACTTATACCAACACAGGGTGTGTTGTTGGTGCAAACGCTACTGCGTGGGCTGTTTCTGTTCCGCTAAAAACAGTCACAACCAATAGTTGGTGTGTTGATTCAACAGGTGCTTCAAAGTCAGTGACTCCAGCTGGAGGTGACAGAGGTTTTAGTGGTTCAGCGTGTAAGTAAAACACAGTGTTTTAACCACTCGCACATAGCGGGTGGTTTTTTGTTTTGCTATACTTATTAAACATAAAATTAAACATATGAAAAAACAAAATCGTGGTTTTACTCTCATTGAGCTTCTTGTTGTGATTGCCATTATCGGTATTTTGTCTTCTGTGGTTATGGCATCTCTCAATAGTGCTCGAGGAAAGGGGGCAGACGCATCTGTAAAGGCCAACCTCGCAAACATTCGTGCTCAGGCAGAACTTGTGTATGACAATAGCGGAAATTATGGAACAGCTTTTGCTGTCGCGGATTGTACAGGTGCAGGGGTAGGTACTCTTTTTGGTAATGCTGTTGTGGCTAATCAAATTGCAGTCGCTAAAGCTGCCAGCGGAGGTCTTTCAGCATGTCTCTCTACAGGTTCACCTACGGCAAACAATTGGGCTGTTGCTGTTCAGCTCAAGTCAGATCTTTCAAAGGCTTCGTGTGCGGATAGTTCTGGTGCATCTCGTCAAATCGATAATGGAGGTACTGCATATAATCAAACAACTCTTAATGCAGATATCGCTGGTGCCGTGTGTGGTAACTAGTTTTATTTTTTTAAGGTATGTTGGAAAATATGAAGCATTCTTTTTTAACTACCAGTTTCAAAACAAAAAGAGGATTTACCTTGATTGAGCTTCTTGTTGTAATTGCCATTATTTCTCTTTTGTCCGGTGTTGTTCTGTCGTCTCTTAATTCTGCCCGTATAAAAGCGAATGACAATGCGGTAAAAGCACAAATGAAACAATTTGCTATTCAAGCAGAGGTCTACAGAGATTCAAGCTCTACATTCGGTCAAAGCGTCACTCTTTGTACTAACGGTGTTTTTGGAGATATCAAAAGTCTTGAGATTCGTGCGATGATGCAGTCTCAAGCAGATCCTTCTGCTGTATTTGTGTGTAATACCGATGCTACAGGCACAAAATGGGCTCTTTCTATATCCGCGCTTAGAGGTGGAGGGTCCTGGTGTATTGATAACTCGACAGGATGGTTTAAGGCGGGAACTTCTCAGGTTGGTGGTGTCTGTAATTAACAATACGTTGTACTATGTATAGTATGAATTTCAAAAAGACAGAAGGAACATCTCAGATCAAAGGTTTTACTCTCATCGAGCTTCTTGTGGTCCTCGCTGTTACGGGAACCCTCACCGCTATTGTAATAACCTCGGCGGTTGTGTCTCGTGCGAACGCTCGTGATTTGCGGAGAATTTCTGACATGAAAGAAATACAACTTTCTCTTGCTGTGTACTACGATGTGCGTAAAGAGTATCCTATCGAAGATACCGGAAACTATACCGCTCCTCTTCTTGTTAGCGGAGGATATTTGAAGGCGTGGCCAACCGACCCTAGTTCTTCGGGAAGTGGCTATCGTTATAAGAGAGACCCATCACGAAAAAAGTATTGCCTGGGAGTTGTGCTTGAGTCAAAAGCCCCGACAGATCTCGAAGATCATAGTACAAATCCAAGCTGTGTGATTACTACGACCGGTTTTTCTCCATCGGCTTTTTATAAAGTATGGCGCTAGTATGGAGTGGATTTTTCTGATTTGGTTTTTCTGTCTCGGTCTCATTGTGGGGAGCTTCCTCAACGTGGTTATTGTCCGTCTTAATACGGGTCTCTCTTTTACGAAAGGAAGATCGATGTGTTTTTCTTGCGGTAAGTCTTTAGGTTTTTTTGAGCTCATTCCTTTGGTAAGTTTTGTACTGCAGGGTGGTCGGTGTCGGGGATGTAAATCAAAGCTTTCTCCACAGTATTTTCTAGTAGAGCTACTAACGGGTTTAACTTTTGTTTTTGTGTTCTTAACACTAAGCCCAAGTGACGCACTAGGTTGGATTGTTTTGTTTTTAACCCTGATTGTATTTGCTCTTTTGATTGTTATTGTTGCATACGATATACGGCACATGAGCATACCCAATGTTTTTTCCTATAGCTTTGCAGTCCTTTCTCTAGGTATTCTCTTTTTGAAAGAGTATCCCATGATGCCATCAGTTCCTGATATGCTTTCGGGGATTATTCTCTCGGCGTTCTTTCTTTTTTTGTGGATTATTACAAGAGGCAAGGGGATTGGATTAGGTGATGCAAAGCTGGCTTTAGGTATGGGGTGGTTCTTAGGACTTTCTTCTGGTGTTGCGTCTTTGTTTTTGGCTTTTTGGATAGGTACTGTGTATGTCCTTGCTCTTATGGTGTGGCAAAAATATAAATCCGTTAAACGTCTGACTTTCAAGAGCGAAATCCCTTTTGGACCTTTTCTTGTTGCTGCGGTTTATATTTGTTTTTTCTTTTCGCTCTCGTTTGATTCGTTTACAGGATTCTTTTCCTCTTGAGACTTCGTGTCGGAGGTACATTCATGAGGTATACTATGTAGTAAAGGTTTATGTATCATAAAGCGACACAGGTAAAGCAAAAGAGTCACAAGACGCAGCGGGGTTTTACTCTCGTTGAGATGCTCGTTTCGATAGGTATTTTTGTTATTGTAACAACTATCGCTGTTTATAATCAGGGTCGTTTTAATTCTTCGGTACTGCTCACAAACTTGGCGTATGAAATTGCTTTGTCGATGAGACAGGCACAGTTCTACGGCATAACGGTAAAAGGTATTACCAGTACGGTTACTTCAAAGACAACATTTGAAGGTGGTTATGGAGTGCATTTTGATGCAAATACCACACAATATACTCTTTTTGAAGATCGTGATCCAAGTCCAGAAAACGGCATTCTTGAATCTAATGGTCTTTTTGATTCTGGAGAAGCGCTCGAGGTGTTTAGTATCAAGAAAGGTAATAAGGTCGGTAAAATTTGTTTAACGAGTGGCTTGAGTACGTCCTGTAATTTTACTAGCGTGGACATTTCTTTTGTTCGTCCTAATCCAGATTCTCGTATTTTGAGTGGTGGCGTGTCGTACGGTAAGGCTGAGATATGTGTGTCCTCTTCTCAGAATACGTACCGCAAGATTCTCGTTGATTTGTCGGGACAGATATCGGTAACGCTCGATTCTACGTCTTTGTGTGATTAAATAACTGCATAATATATGGAATTTAGAATACAGAATGGTGAATATGGAATAAGGACAAGCGTAAAAGCTCTTCGAGCTTTTACGCTTGTTGAGGTTCTTGTTTCTCTCTCTGTTTTTTCTTTGGTAATGCTCATCGCTACAGGTTCTATATTCACCATTGTTGATGCGAACAAAAAATCACACGCTCTCAAATCAGTGATGACCAACCTCAACTTTGCCCTCGAGAGTATGGCGCGTGAAATTCGTGTAGGTACAGCATTTGTGTGTCCTTCTACTGGTGGAGATTGTCCAACAACAGGAAGTTCTAGTTTTCGTTTCGTTTCTAATCGTGACTTGGATCTTGTGGGAGGGAATGATCCTGTCGAGTATGCTTTTTCTAATGGTCGAATCTTTAAACAGAGATTTGGTGTTGATGCTTCGCCTGTGCCTATTACCGCCGAAGAAATTGTCATTACACATATGATGTTTTATGTCATTGGTTCGGGATCAAGTGATGCAAGACAGCCGCGCGTGGTTATGGTTATTTCAGGTTATGTGGGTACCGGTAAGACAAAATCAACATTCAATATTCAGACAGCAATATCACAGCGTTCAATTGACTCTTAATAAATACATAGAATATGGAATATAGAATAATGAATATGGCGAAAAAATCCGAAGGAAAGACTGGCTCACGTTCCAGATTCACTATTCTGTATTCAAGATTGCAGCCCAAAGCCTTCACTCTTGTTGAGACCCTTGTTGCTATCTCAATTCTTTCGCTTGCTATTACGGGACCAATGTCTATTGCTCAAAAAGGCATTTCATCTGCTATTTATGCACGTGATCAAGTAACTGCTTTTTATCTTGCTCAGGAGGCAGTAGAGTCTGTTCGTAACGTGAGAGATACTAATAGGCTCACTGTGGGTACTCCTTGGCTTTCGCAATTTAGTGGGTGTATTGATCTGGGTGGCGGTGGAACAAAGTGTCTTATTGATGGAACAAAGACGGACTTAAATGCGGTAGGGGCTATTGATACATGCCCGAGCGGAGTGTGTCCGGTGATGACTTTTGATACAGTAAATAAATTTTATGGTTATGGTTCCGGGGCAAATTGGATGACAACACCATTTACACGCGAGATTGTGATAGAAGAGACGGTTGGTGGGCAGGAGGCTGTTATTACCGTGACTATAAAATGGAACACCCGTCTTTTTTCTGCGGAGAGAAGTTTTACAGTAAAAGAGATTATTTTTAATTTCTAATATGTTTTTGAATAAAAAAAATAAGGCACAAGGGGTAGTTGTGGCAGGGAAACATCGCATGCGTTCTCGCGGTTTTTCTATGCTTTTTTCTGTGCTCGCTTCAAGTCTGGTTTTGTCTATCGGTCTTTCTATTTTTAACCTCACCTTAAAAGAGTTGGTACTCTCTTCTTCTGGTCGCGAATCACAATTTGCTTTTTATGCAGCCGATTCGGGTGCAGAATGTGCGCTGTACTGGGATCTTGAGGGAACAAACATTTTTGCAACATCAACATCAACCCATTTACCATCAAACCCTTCGCCAGAATGTAATTTGCAACCAATTACTATCACCGCATCTCCTCGCACGGGCAGTTCGGCAACTACTCAATTTCAGTTCGATGTATATAAACCAGGTGACGCTACGGCTTCGTGGTATTGTGCAAAAGTAAAGGTGGTTAAAACCGATGTGAGCGGGACAACGCAGACGGTTATAGAATCTCGTGGATACAATAACCAGTGTGGATTGCTTAGTACCTCTGATATCAACAGAGTGGAACGCGCTCTTCGTATTAGATACTAATTGCGATCTATTTTCAGGTCTTTATGGGGTGTGTGGTAGTATGATTGTATTAGTGTTACAACCATGAAATCAGTACCGAAAGATATACAGAATAGGGTAGAAAAGCTCAAAAAAGTCATTGATGAGCATAGATATAAATACCATGTACTCGACGCTCCAGAGATAGCAGATACCGCATACGATACCCTCATTCAGGAGCTAGAGGATATAGAGAAAAAATACCCAGAAATCATTACTCCGGACAGTCCAACTCAGCGTGTGGGGGCGGAGCCTTTGCCTTATTTTGAAAAAGTTACGCACACTATCCCACAGTGGTCTTTTAATGATGCTTTCGATGAAGAGGGAATTAGAGAATTTGACGCTCGTGTAAAAAGATTTATAAAAAGTGAAACAGGTAAAGATGTTTCGGTTGAATATGTCTGTGAACTCAAAATCGATGGTCTCAAAGTTGTTCTTGAGTATGAAAAAGGACTTTTGATTCGTGCTGCTACGCGAGGCGACGGCCTTGTAGGTGAAAATGTCACTCAAAATGTTCGAACCATCGCTTCTGTTCCTCTCAAACTGACTCGGGAGATTGATGTCATTGTGGAAGGGGAGGTTTGGATGAGCAAATCGAGCCTTGAGCGTGTAAACAAAGAGCGTGCAAAAGAGGGGCAGGAATTATTTGCTAATCCACGTAACGCGGCTGCCGGTTCAATACGTCAGCTTGATCCTAAAATAACAGCATCGCGTAGGTTGGATAATTTTGTATATGATGTTGCAAAAACGAGTGAAAAAGTTCCCTCACAGCAAAGTGGAGAGTTGGAATACATTCGTGGTCTTGGTTTTAAACTCAATCCTCACTTCAGAGTGTGTTCTTCGGTAGAAGAAGTTATCAGTTATTGGAAAGAATGGCAAAAGAAGTCAGCAAAGCAGGATTATTTGCTTGATGGTGTCGTGGTGAAAGTAAATGAACGTTCATATCAAGATGTGTTGGGTTATACCGGCAAGGCTCCACGTTTCGGTATAGCGTTTAAATTTCCCGCAGAGCAGGTTACTACTGTTGTGACGGATATTGTGCTTCAGGTGGGGCGTACAGGGGTTATAACACCCGTTGCAGTTTTGAGACCGGTTTTGGTTGCAGGTTCAACCGTTTCTCGCGCCACTCTGCACAACGAAGACGAAATACAGAGACTTGATGTGCGTATTGGCGACACGGTTGTTATACAAAAGGCAGGTGATGTTATTCCTGATATCGTAAAAGTTCTCACTGAGCTCAGAACAGGGAAAGAAAAAAAATATGTTTTCCCGAAAAAGGTTGTGGGATGTGGTGGGGATGGTTCCATCGAGCGTATTCCCGGCCAAGCTGCCTATCGGTGTGTTGTTTTGGACTCAGACACTCTGTTGAAACGCAGGCTCTACTATTTTATTTCAAAAGGAGCCCTCAATATTGACGGATTAGGTCCAAAAGTAATTGATTTACTGATGGAAAATAATCTTGTGGCACGTTTTTCTGATATTTTTTCTTTAAAAAAGGGTGATTTGGAAATGTTGCCTCGTTTGGGGGAAAAATCTGCAGATAATATCATTACAGCGATAGATCAAGCTCGAAAAACAACACTTTCTCGTTTGCTTACAGGGCTTTCCATACAACATGTGGGTGAAGAGACGGCAATTGCTGTTGCTGAACACTTTAAAACTCTCGATGCTGTTATGAAGGCAAGTCTGGATGAGTTTCAGCATATAGATGGAGTAGGAGATGTCGTGGCGCAGTCTCTCTACGAATGGTTTAGAAACAAAGATAATGTTAGTGAAGTAGAGCGACTGAAAAAAGAACTCGATATACAAGTTCCAGAAAAGAAATCTTCAAACGAGCATATTTCAGGTAAGACTTTTGTCCTCACGGGTACCCTTGAATCTATGAGTAGGGATGAGGCGGAGGATTTGATAAGGAAGTTCGGAGGGAAAATGTCTGGATCGGTCTCTAAAAAAACTGATTATGTGGTGTATGGAGCAGAAGCTGGCTCAAAACTCTCCAAAGCGCAGGAGCTCGGAGTAAAGACTTTGAATGAAACAGAATTCTCAAAATTCCTGAAAAAGACCTAAAATTTCCCGTATCTCGTCTGAAAAGTAGGTCTTTGTTGAGCCTTATTTTAGCTGTTTTTGCCGAGATTTCGAAAGGAGGCTCTACTGAGGGCTCTTTATTAATAAGAAAAAAGAATCGCGCCAATATCATTGACTTTGCATGTTTTTAGAGGTATAATAAACAAAGGATAGAATATTGAAATGAACTGCGTGAGTACAGCTTTGTGGAGCTAAATTCTGGCTTCAAAAAGCTGTACTCAAAACGAGTACCGCAAGTTAGTCTGTTAACTTTTTAACTAAAGAAACGAGATACATCGAACAGCCGAAAGGCAATACCGATTTTTCACTTCGATGAATCTCTTTTAAACAGACGAATGTGGCATCGTTAAAGCGCAAAAAAACTATGAATAGTATGATCGAGTTCTTCGTAAAGAATTACGCTGGTAACCGTCAGCTTATCCAGCTTGTTGTACGCATCGCTCGCCACGACGTCCCTCATTACCAGATAGCAGAAAGACTCTTCGATCTTCTTGCTGAAGCCGGTCCGTTCCCTACAGGTATCCGTAAGGCATTCGAAACTCTCACGGGTTTCGGTATGCATAAATTCGGCTTCACACCCAGGCCTTGGGAGCCAGAGCAACCGGTCATGTCGCCTCTTTACTGGCGACTGCAGGAGAGTGCTGGGTTGCTTGCCGTAAGCAAGCAGATAGCAGTAGAAGAGGAAGCTCAGGCCGCGGCCGAGGAGCAGTTTCAAAGATTCGGTAAGAAGCTCCCGCTTTTTCGTCGGAAACTGAAGCTGGTCTCTTTATAAGTCGCACGATCTTTTATTAAAACGTGCAGACCACATTCTTTATGAATGTGGTTTTCTTTTTGTAATCTCGCAGAATAAAGCTCTAAATGGTATAGTAATTTTATGATTAGCATACAAGATATAGAAAAGTTAGCGGCTCTTTCTCGGCTCAAGCTTGAAAATTCCGAAAAAGAAGGTTTGGCCAAGGAAATGGAGGCTATTTTGGCGTATGTAGATCAGCTCAAAAAGGTGACAGCTCATACTTCAGGTGTACGTGACACTGGTTCTATAAAAAATGTTTTACGTGAAGACACGGTGCTCCATGCTCCAGAAATGTATACAGAAAAAATGCTCGAGAGGGCACCGCAGAGACAGGGACGTTTTGTACAAGTGAAAAAGATACTGTAAGTCCTAAACCTGTTGACTTCAATGATTGATTTAAAAAATCTTACAATAAAAAAAGCCCATGAACACCTTGTGAAAGGGGATTTTACCGTGAGGGAATTGTGCGAAGCGTATCTCGGAGAAATCAAGAAAAAAAATGGAGAAATTAATGCATATCTCGAAGTTTTTGATGATGTTTTGGAGCAAGCAGACCGTGCTCAGAAGCTTGTTTCAGAAAATAATATGCTCGCGGGTATTCCTATTGCAATCAAGGATAATATTTTGATTGAAGGTAAAAAAGTTTCTTCAGCGTCAAAGATTCTTGAGGGCTATACTGCGCCCTATGACGCAACAGTTATTCAAAAATTAAAGAAAGCGGGTGTTGTCTTTTTGGGCCGTGTAAATATGGATGAATTTGCCATGGGAGGATCGACTGAAAACTCTGCATTTGGGGTGACCAAGAATCCTCACGATACTCGTCGTGTTGCAGGAGGTTCGTCTGGAGGATCTGCTGCCGCTGTTGCTATGAACGGAGCTCTCGTTTCTCTCGGTTCTGATACGGGAGGTTCAGTGAGACAGCCGGCAAGTTTTTGTGGAGTTGTGGGACTCAAACCAACATATGGTTCAGTGTCTCGGCACGGTCTTATGGCGATGGGCTCATCTCTCGATGTTATTGGTCCTATAGCAAAAAATGTTACAGATACAGAAATACTTTTTAATGCGATAAAAGGAAAAGATTCCTACGACTCAACTTCGATTGATGTGTCCGATGAAAATTCAAAAGTTAAAGATAAAAAATTAACAATCGGAGTACCACGACATTTTCTCAAAGGTGATGGAATTGATAGGGAAGTCATGTCTGCGTTTGAAAAAACTCTAAAAAAACTTGAAGCAAAGGGATACAAGGTTGTCGATATAGAATTACCTCATATTGAGTACTCTTTGGCAGTTTACTATGTGCTCATGCCTGCAGAAGTTTCAACCAACCTTTCTCGTTTTGACAGCGTAAAATATGGTTTTTATAAAAAAGGTGAAAAACTTATCGATGACTATGTGCTCACTCGTGGAGAGGGTTTTGGCAAGGAGGCTCGTAGACGTATTATGCTCGGCGCATACGTGCTTTCGTCGGGTTATTATGATGCGTATTATACAAAAGCAAGTCAGGTGCGTGATCTGCTCAAAAAAGATTTCCTCGAGGCTTTTCTAAAAGTTGATGTTATCATTACACCAACCACACCATCGCCGGCTTTTAAAATAGGTGAGAAGACGAGCGACCCCGTAGCGATGTATTTGGAAGATATTTTTACCGTAACAGCAAACCTTGTCGGTGTTCCCGCACTCTCAGTGCCTATGGGTGTGAAAAAGATTGATGATGTAGTGCTTCCTCTGGGAATTCAGTGCACGTCTCGACATGGTGAGGAGTCTGTATTGTTCCGCGTTGGTAAAGACATTGCGGACGAATAATTTTGTCTCGTTATGAATGCTGTAAATTTTTTAAATCTTGAGTATTTGTTCCTTAAGGTGTATCAGTTTTTCAATAATTTTGACATTGTTGCACTTTTGAATTGGATTTTGGGCGTCATTGTGATTTTGAGGCCGTTTGCGCTCGTGTTCACCCTTCTTTTGCTTACGTTTATTGTGTATGTAAAACTGAGATTACGTCAGCTCGCAAAGGAAGAAAAAATTCTTTTTAATAGAGAAGTGAGTGAGGTTATCCCAGTCGAAAAAACTTTGAATGAGAAGTGGTTGAAAGTTCAAAATCATATTAATTCACCTAATCCGAATGATTGGAGAATGGCGATTGTCGAGGCTGATATTATGCTTGGTGAGGTCCTAGAGAAGGCAGGGTATCACGGAGACAGTATTGGTGATCAGCTTAAAGGTATTGAACGTAGTGACATGCTTACTCTGGATGCAGCATGGGAGGCTCACAAGGTGAGAAATCTGATTGCGCACGAGGGAAGTAATTATCAACTTAACGAGAGAGACGCTCGTCGAACAATTGACCTATACGAAAAAGTTTTCAGAGAGTTTTATTATATTTAGTGTTTTTTATTAGTAGACAATAAAAAACAGAATGGGGAAGGTTTGTGTTGCTTTGTTTTTATTTTTGTTGTAACCTGTACGTTATCGTAGGAAATATAGCGGGGTAGAGCACCGGTAGCTCGCAAGGCTCATAACCTTGAGGAGGTGGTTCAATTCCACCCCCCGCAACAAGTACAAAAAAACCAGCTCTAATGCTGGTTTTTTTGTACTTGTTGCGGGAGAGCGAATATTGACTTATTTATGTTTTTATGATATCATTGTGATTGAGATGGCACATTAAAATTCAACCAAAGGATTGGCAGCATGAAGACGTTTTTTCTAGAAAAATTCGTCAGATTTTGGCGACTTGATGACTCAGTCATCACCGATAGTCCTGATCTAATCGTACCTGTCTCGTACACAACCCTTCGAGATAGACTGACTAATGCAACCGAACGTATTACTGTTGTTGCAACAGAATACCAGAGGATGTATCCGAAAGCTTTTGTCGTCATGAGTCCTTGCGCGTATATGTTCCCAGGTTCTGCTAATAGGGAATGGGAATATCGAAAAGCAATTTTCGAAACGTGCCAAGCGGATATCGTAAGAGCAAGGGTTATGAACAACTCCGTTGAAGAGGTCATGGCGATCGTCGAAGTAATCAAGGACAGAGGGATTAAAAATCCCCATGTTCTGGTGGTTACGGGAGAGATGCACATGCGGGCCGTGAAATTTATTTGGAAAAAAATAATGCCAGAAGCCCGAGTGAGTATCAAAAGTGTTCCGTACTGGTATGAATACCAGCCAGAGCATTTCGGAAAGAGGCAGCGATCTGCGGGAATGTGGGTTTATGCAAGCGTTGTTCGTCAGATCATTCTTCGTACCCTAGGGGTAGATTGGTTCGTCGGAAGACATCATCCTGTGATTGTCACACAAAACCCTAGCCATTGAGCTGGGGTTTTTTCTTGGAAAAGTACGCGTGTCGTGATATCTTTTGTTTTACGTCGGGATAGCTCAGTTGGTAGAGCACAGGACTCATAAGCCTGGGGTCGTGGGTTCGATCCCCACTCCCGACACAATTCACTTAAACAAAGCGTGTTTACGCTTTGTTGGTGGGGGATCGAAAAGGTTCTCCGATATTTTTGAGAAGGCCCTGCTTCGAGAAAATCGGAAACCTGTACCGATTCTGTAAGAATCGATCCCCACTCCCGACACAACCTAATAAAACAAAGCGTATTTACGTTTTGTTTGGTGTAAGTACTCGATTTTTTGGCAAAGATGTGCTTAAATAGTTTTTGTTAGTAGGTGATTGATTTATGCGGGTGTAGCTCAGCTGGTTAGAGCGCTCCCCTGTCACGGGAGAGGCCGTGGGTTCAAGTCCCATCACTCGCGCCAAAAAAATCCCCCAAAGGGGATTTTTTTATTGGCGAGTGAAGAAATGTCCGGAGGGACATTTCGTTGGGACTTGAAGACCTTTTGAGTCTAAAATTGAGTTTAAGAAATTTTAGCCAAAAGGTGTACAGATCCTGTAAGGATCAAGATTCCCATCACTTACGCAAAGCAACTACTTGCTTTGCGTAGGAGGCTTGAACGGCGGAATGTGAAATTTGTAGTAACAAATTTCCATGAGCCGGTGCCTGACTTATTTTTATTTATAAAAATAGAAATCCTCTTGTGGGGCAGACAAATCTGATCGACGGCGAAGATTTAGTCGAGGGAAAGTCCCATCGCTGTAGTTTATCTGTAACCAAGTCATTTTTTGTATTCGAAACTCGGTGTTATTATTTTAAAACATGAAGAAATATCTCATTATTTTCTTATCAGCATTTGCGACGAATGTGGTTTGGGAAAATGCTCACTCGTTTTTGTATAGTAATTATAAGGGGGGACTAATCACAGAGTTTATACTTGTGCGGGCAGCACTTTTTGATGCAATTTTGATTATATTAATTTTAACCCCTTTTATTTTTGTGAGTGCGCTAAAAAATAAAAGCTGGTTAATACTTATTATCGGGATAATGATCGCTATTTTTAATGAGTGGTATGGACTCAGTACCGAGAGGTGGATGTATAACGTTTTTATGCCTATTGTGCCCATATTCAAAGTAGGGCTGACCCCAACATTTCAACTTGGTGTACTGGCGTATCTCTCGTTTAAAATACAGGATTACTTTTGTGGCCGAACTTCTTCATAATTTTCACTCGAAAATTATGCGCAGTATCTCCGTCTTCAAAAAATCACCCAAAAGGGTGATTTTTTATTTTTTTTCAGGTCTTGTGGGGGGGTAGGGGATCGTTTTTTAATCCTGATTTTTTGAGGCTTATTTTTTCACAAAAAATCACTTTTTTGCCTACTTTTTTTAAAAAAACATAAAAATAAAAAAATGGCTAGATGAGATTCGAAAAAAGTCCTTGTTTTCCACAGGTCTTTTGTTGTTTTCGTTGGTATAATAATGGGTACGAATCGCTTTTATGCAGAGCGCCGTTTCGTACGTAGCAGATGAGATTATTGAAATTAAAAAAACTAAGCAGAATCTCACTAAATCTATTATTGATTGGCGTTTTCGTCTTATCACCACTCGAACCTGTTTTTTCTATCCCTCGTGCTGAGGCTGCAAGCGTGCCATCAACTCTCAGTTACCAAGGTCGTTTGACCGATTCTTCTGGTAACTTGCTCGGTGGAAGTGGAACAAATTATTATTTCAAGTTTTCTCTTTGGGATAACGCAACTGTTGGATCTGGAAATCAGGTATGGCCAGCTTCTGCACCAACTTCTTTTGCGACTCAGGTCAAAGAGGGAGTTTTCAATGTGAACATCGGTGATACCGCAAACGGCTATCCAGATGCACTCACATATTCGTTCAACTCACCAAATCTTTATCTTCAGGTTGAAGTTTCTTCAAACAACGTTTCTTTCGAAACGTTGTCACCTCGCCAGTCGATCACCTCGTCAGCTTTTGCTCAGGTTGCAGGAGCGGTGAGTGGTACAGGCCAGTCGTCTCTTGGTACTACAACTCCAGCTTCTAATGCTGTGGTTACAGTGGAGGCAACCACTACTTCTGCAATTCCTCTCGTTGTGCGAGGTACAACAGGTCAGACTGCGGATTTGTTCTCCGTTCGAAACTCTATAGGCACGTCACTCTTTGCTGTAAATAGCTCAGGCGGACTTCTCGCATCATCATCACTTCAGGTAACTGGAGCTACTCAGCTTTTCGGAACAGTTTCTATTTTGGGAGGTGCAACAACGACTTTCGCAAACGGCATCGAACTTCAAGGCGGATGTTTGAAAATAAATGGTTCTTGTTTTACCGGTTCTGGAGGTGGTTCTGGAATTACGGGAATTGGTCCTGTGGGTCAAGTTCTTACGGCTTCAACTATAAATTTTGCATCTTCTTCAGATACAAACATTGGCCTCACCATTACTGGTTCTGGTAGTACCGTTACATTTGCTCCAACATGGTCTGGTGTATTGTCACAGTCTCGTGGTGGAACCGGTATTACCACCTATGACGCTGGAGACATTCTTTATGCAGACAACTCAAACAATCTTACTAAGCTTCCTGGAGGATTTAGTGGACAGGTTCTCAAAATAAAAGCGAATGGTTTGCCAGGTTGGGGAGTGGATAATGCAAATAGTGGTAATGATCCTCTTTTTTCTACAACAACAGATAACCTAGCTATAACTCAGAGTGATCCAACACAGGTTCTTGTTATCGGCGCTTATGCTACTACATCGTTAGGAAATATTTTGGAAGTTTCTGGAAATGCAAAGTTTCTCGGTAATGTGTTGGTGACCGGCTCATCAACATTGCAAAATTTCACGGCTCTCAAGTCGACGACTACAAACGCAACGACGTCATCGTTCGCTATCACATCACTTTCAGGATCACTCCTCAAGACGAATTCTGATGGTACTGTGGTATCTGCGATAGCGGGAGTGGACTATCTTTCTTCTGCTGTTCTCTGGTCAACCACATCAAATGACTACTTCCTCACACAGCGTTCAACAACTAATCTC
>DAORIX010000008.1:0-22965 GCA_035438745.1 Minisyncoccota bacterium
AAAGAGTTATTTTGGAGATGATCTCATTTCGACTCGTGGACCATTATTGGTTGATATGGTAACTCATGCACAGGATGTGGTGTGGCAAGAAACGGACTCTGTCCTCGAGGCGCTTATTTTAGAAGCTCAGCTTATAAAAAAGTATCAGCCTTTTTATAACACCAAAGAAAAAGATAATCGTAGCTTTAACTATGTTGTTATTACAAAAGAAGCATTTCCGCGTGTACTCATCATACGTGGCAGAACACTCGATATTGCACAGCAAAAAAAAGAATTGGGTGTGAAATATACATTTGGGCCTTTTCCTCATGCAAACGCACTACGTGTAGCCCTCCGTATTATTCGCAAGATGTTTCCTTTTGTTGAAAAAAATACACTCGGTAAAAACGCTTATAATTTTTATAGACAGCTCGGACTTACTCCTGACGTTGCTACTAAGACTGCACAGAAGGAATATGCTACACATATTCGCCACATAAAACTGTTTTTTGAAGGTAAAAAAAGTGCAGTGGTTGCATCGCTTACAAGACAGATGAAAGCATATGCAAAAAAGCGTCAGTTTGAAAAAGCACAAGAAGTTAAAAAACGCCTCTTTGCCTTGGAGCATATACAAGACGTTGCCCTTATCAAGGAGGATATGAACGAGGAAGATACCTCAATACAGGATGGTTTACGAATTGAAGGGTATGACGTTGCGCACATGAGTGGTAAGGATACCGTCGGTGTCATGACGGTTTTTATTGATGGTGAAAAAGCCTCGGGAGAATACAAAAAATTTAAACTTAATCCTGAGACAGGGAATAATGATATAAAAAATCTTGAAGAAATACTTACGCGCAGATATGCTCATGCCGAATGGCGTTTTCCAGATATTGCTGTAGTTGATGGCGGTGAACCTCAAAAAAACAGGGCGGAAAAAATAATTCATCACTATTCACCTAAAACGGAAGTTGTGGCTGTGGTAAAAGACGATCATCATAAGGCTCGCGGTATTATTGGTGTTGAGCATATTGTTTCAAAGCATGCAAAAGAAATACTTTTTGTTAATGCCGAGGCGCATCGTTTTGCTATTGCGTACTACAGAAAACTTTCTCGTCTCTCACATAGACGACCAAGCGACATTTCTCGGTAGGGTTTGGTGCTGATTTTGGGCCAGTGTTGCGGTATACTAAAGGTATGTTTAAAAAGATTCGTGTGGGAGTTCTCAGAGGAGGCCCTTCGAGTGAATACGATGTTTCTTTGAAGACGGGAGATACCGTCATACACAATTTACCTGATACATATTATCCGGTAGATATCTTTATTTCTCGGGACGGTGTATGGCATATGCATGGTGTTGAGAAAAACCCGACACAAATTTTATCTTCTCTCGACGTGGTCTTTAATGCGCTTCATGGTGCATACGGTGAGGATGGTAAGGTTCAGTCGATTTTGGATCATTGTGGTATTCCATATACAGGATCGCAATCGATACCATCAGCATTTGCTATGAACAAAGACCTTACAAAAAAAAGTCTTATTCCACATGGAATAAAGATGGCTTTTCATCGTTTGTTTAAGAAAAGTGAAGTCGAAGACCTTGATCATCATGAGCTTTTTCGTATGATTCCAAACCCCGCGGTAGTGAAACCAGTTTCTGCGGGCTCATCGGTAGGAGTTTCTCTTGTAAAAAGTTTTGAGGATTTAGAGCGGGCTCTCTCGTCTGCTTTTGAACATGGAGATACGGTGATTGTAGAGGAGTACATACCAGGAATCGAAGCTACGTGCGGGGTTATTGATGACTTTCGTGGAGAAAGACATTACACTTTGTTGCCGGTAGAAATTGTCCCTGACACTCAGCATGATTTTTTTAATTATCAGGCGAAGTATGGAGGAGGTAGTAGGGAGCTATGTCCGAGTACATTTCCTGAGAATGTAACAAAGACTATTCAGGAGTATGCACGTAAGGCGCATGCAGGACTTGGGCTGAGACACTACTCACGATCTGATTTCATCGTGCATCCAAAACGAGGTGTATTTTTTCTCGAAGCAAATACTCTACCAGGACTTACCTCTGAATCATTACTTCCAAAATCTCTTCACGCTGTAGGGGCCACCCTTCCGCAGTTCTTGGATCATGTGATCACTCTCGCACGCACAGGGAGATAGAAAAAAAGCGACCCTTTTAAGGGGTCGCTTTGCTTATGTCAGGCTAAATCTGAATATAGTGTGGTACGAAGTCACAAGGTCTTCGTATGTACACCATTCCTCGTAGAGAATTTGTAATTCATCATCATCCCTGATTCTGTCCATTGGAAAAATAGAAAGAAGGCTCGGTAGATTCAAGGGAACCTCTACGAGCAAGCTCTCACGGACAGATTTGGTTTTTTCTAGGAGTGATTTGTAGGGTGCAGTATAACGGTGATGTTCTGGGGCACGGTTAATTTTTTCTCGAGCGAAACGTTCTGTTTTAAAGCAGAACAGCGTGAGCTTTTCGATAACCTGTTGTTTGTAGTACTTTCTGTTTTCTTTTTTTTCTCCAGTAAACGGATCAATAAATTCGTGGATTTTTTGATACGCTCTACGATAACGTACGTAGACCATTACGGCTGATATTGCCAAGGCTGGCAATAGATAATACGCGAATAGTGAAAGGTTCATTCAAAAAGCATTTTGTTATATTTTTGTGTATAAGTCAAATATCTTGCAAATACCGTCGAGTACGCTAGAATAGCAAAGTTACATTCATGGGCCTGTAGCTCAGTTGGTAGAGCAGTGCTTTTGCAAAGCAAAGGTCAGGAGTTCGAATCTCCTCAGGTCCACAAAATAAAAGCCGTCCCTAAAGGACGGCTTTTATTTTGTGGACCTAGCCTTGCAATGTTGCAAGGCGTGAGGAGATTCGAAAAGGTTCTCCTATATTTCTGAGGATTTCCATCCGAAGAAATAGGAAACCTGTACTGCTCCTGTAAGGAGCGAATCTCCTTTTTATATTTGCGAGCGACGGCGAGTAAGAACTCGTGACCACACTAATTAAAAAATACCCGTGACCGAATCTCTCTTTGACTCAAAATCCATCTGGTGCTCTAATACTCTCTGGATCAGAAACACCGATATTCTACCCATGAATTACTTCCGAATCTCTTGTTTGTTTGCGTGTTTGATGTCTGTCGTGATAGCTCAGACCAAGACGGAGAGGGTCAAAGGTTTGTTCCCTTATAAAGTTCCGTCTTTTACGAATGAAAATATTGTCGTACTCGACGAGTATGTTGTCACAGAAGTTGCACCTCCTCGTCTTAAAAAATATGACGAAGAGGTTCCGCGAGACATTGAGCGGTATCTCGATGGTCTCTCGAGCAAGCATGAATCGCAGGGTGAGTTGAGCGATTTCTTGCAAAGGAAACCAAGTAAACTTACTTTTGTGACGGAGGGCGACACTGAGTCTTTTGGTGAAAAATTCTTTTTTCTGGACAAGGGTCCGGAACTAAAGAATTTCTCTCGAAGACTTCGTGGCGGTTTGAAACTTGGAGAGAATGCCACGCTCTACATAAAGACCGGTATTCGCTGGGATATAGGATCAAAAACGACAGAACTGTACTTTCCGTATCGTCGCCGAAATGTGTTTGGTGTCGGTATCGAAAAAGACTGGCAAAGTAGCATTAGGCTACTTGATGCCACAGAGTGGTGAGACAATCTCCGTGCAACTGCACGGAGATTTTTATATACTTGTTGTTACTATGTCTGCAAAACAAAAACCACTGACGATTGTTATCTTTGGAGCAACAGGGGATTTGGCTGTAAAAAAACTTTTTCCTTCACTCGTCGCGCTTTTTAATAAAGGTTTAATCCCCACAGGTTCTCGTGTCGTGGCTGTATCGCGCAGGAAATGGACAGACGGTGAGTTTCGATCTTTTATTACAGGATCTGTCTCTGTACCTGAAGCACTTCTCGGCTCTTTGTTTTATTCTGAAGTAGAGTTTGATGCAGGTCATGGATACAATGAACTCGTCTCTCGTCTCAAAGCCCTCGATCAGGAACACGGAGCAACTGAGTGGCTCGTTTATTTGTCTCTCGCGCCTCAATTTTATAAAAAAGTTATTGAAGGTATTCGTCAGTCAAAGTTGCTTTCCAAGGCAACATCAAAGTTGCTTATCGAAAAACCTTTTGGTGTTGATGAGGTGTCCGCAAAGGCCCTTAATCGCCTCGTAATGTCTTTTCTCAAGCACGAACAAATATATCGCGTTGATCATTACTTAGGAAAGGAGACGGTCAGAGCTCTTGCTTGTATACATGAAAGTGGCCCATGGTTGTCTACAATGCTCTCATCACAAACCGTAGAGTCAATACGAATCGCCCTGTTCGAATCGATTGGCATTGAAAAGCGTGGCGCATCGTATGAGGGGGTCGGAGCATTTCGTGACGTTGCTCAGAATCATTTATTTGCTGTTCTGTCTGTGCTCGCAGTAACACCACCGAGGACAACCGGATCAATCGCGTGGCATCATGCGCGAGCAAAAGTAATCAGCTCTCTCATTCCTCCCAAAAAAACATGTGAGCTGTCGAGGCGTGGTCAGTATGTGGGTTATACAAAGGAGGTTGGAGTGCAGGAGTCGTCCCAGACCGAAACAGCGTTCGAAGTAATCACTTCTTTTGCATCAGGGAAACTTTCTGGTGTTCCTATCACTATTCAGGCGGGTAAAAAAATGCCTCGCTCTCATGTTTTTGTTGAAGTCCTTATGAAGAAAGAGAGCGGTCTCAAGAGAATGTTTTTTGATATACAGCCAGAACAAAAAATAATTCTTGAATACCCTGATCATGTGAGCGAGACAGTGTTGCCTAAACAGTATGATGCCTACGAGTATATTTTTATGGACGCATTTGCGGGTAATCGTTCTCATTTTGTGGGAGGTACTGAAGTTGTTGCGTCGTGGAAATACACAGACAGAATCGTTGCTTGTTGGAATGTTGTACCCCTTGAATCGTACGATGATAAAAAACCCTTTATTGTAGAAAAACCATAGGTGCGCTTTATGTTCATGATGCTCTATCGTATAATCATCCCATGTTCAAAAATTTTTTAATGAAGGCAATGCTTAAGTCGCAGATGAAAAATGTTCCCAAGGAACAGCAGGAGATGCTTCTTATGCTTGTTGAGAAGAATCCTGATTTTTTCCAAAAAATTGCTCTTGAAATTCAAGAAAAGATTAAGAATGGAAAAGATCAACATTCTGCTGCAATGGAGGTAATGATGAAACACAAAGACGAGTTACAAAAACTAATGACACAACCATAGATATGTTTAAAGCAAAGAAAAAGAAAATTTTTGTACTTCTCGGTCATCCTTATGACAAATCTCTCTGTTCTGCACTCTCCGATGCGTATGTAGAGGAGGCTGAGCGAGCAGGACATGAGGTTCGTTATACAAAACTCGGCTCGCTTGTGTTTGACCCGATTCTTCACAAGGGATATGTGGAGAGACAAGAGCTCGAACCTGATCTTGTGACTTTTCAACAAAACATATGCTGGGCTGAACACGTTGTATTTGTGTTTCCTACATGGTGGGGAACAATGCCAGCACTTCTCAAGGGCTTGTTTGATCGGGCATGGTTGCCGGGTTTCGCATTCAATTTCAAGAAAAATGGTTTTGGTTGGAAAAAGCATTTGAAGGGCAGAACAGCTCACATTATTACCACATCAAATTCACCAGCCTTTATTCTCAATTGGATTTTCGGAGCACGTCTCTCTGAGCTTCGACTTCTTACTCTCTGGTTTTCTGGTTTTGCGTATCCTCGCATGACTCGTTTTAGTGGAATGGCAAAGCCGAGAGAGGGTTGTGTGCCGTGTGTTTTGAAAAAGGTTCGAAAGCTTGGTAAAAAAGGTTTGTAAAAAGAAAACGGCTCGACCAAAAAGGTCGAGCCGTTGTGTTAGTAGTGGGAACTTACCCACAAAAAGAACAATACTCCCAGGAGGAGTGGCAGTCCAATCTGTATGAGAAAAGGACGCAATATTTTTTTGTTCATAAAATGCCTCTTTTTTGATTGTGCCACGTCGTTTAAAAAAATCAATTTAGAAAGATTTTTTACCCCTCCCTATCTCACACACACATCATCACCAACTCTTCCGACCGTGAAGGTTGGTGATGGTGAGGGGAAAGTAGGGTGAATTGTAATGGTAGGGCAGACGAGACTTGAATTTTAAGGGAAAAAAGGCGATAGTAGACATCTATGTCACTATCAATAGGTATTGTCGGTCTTCCTAATGTTGGTAAATCAACGCTTTTCAACGCACTCACGAAAAAGAGTGTACTCGTTGCAAACTATCCCTTTGCAACCATTGATCCATCAGTAGGTGTTGTGGCTGTGCCTGATGAGCGCCTCTATGCGCTTGCTCAATTTTCTAAAACACAAAAAACAGTTCCTGCTGCGGTAGAGTTTGTTGATATTGCAGGTCTAGTAAAAGGCGCTTCCGAGGGTGAAGGTTTGGGTAATCAGTTTTTGACCAACATTCGAGAGACAGACGCTATTGCAGAGGTTGTCAGAATTTTTGAAGACGATGACATCATTCACGTTGATGGAAAAATTAACCCTCTTCATGATATTGAGGTTATCAATCTCGAGCTCATGCTTGCTGATATGCAGACCGTCACAAAGCGTCTCTCAGGAATGGGTCGTGAACTCAAACAGGGTAAAAAAGAAGCCATCATAGAAGCGGGACTTCTTGAAAAGTTAAAAAAAGCGCTTGAGGCGGGTCACCTTGCGTCAACGGTTCATGCGGATGAGTATGAAGTGCCTTTTCTTAAGGGGTTGCATTTACTCACGTCAAAGAAAATACTGTACGTTTTAAACAAGAAGACAGGCGGAAAAAATTTGGACGAAATGAAAGATGAACGGTTCACAAAATTGATCTCATTTATTGAGGCATGCGGAGCAGAGTACGTAATCGTCGATGCAGGCATCGAACACGATCTCAAGGATATGAGTGATACCGAGAAACAGGAGATGCGTACCGGTCTCGGTGGTCTTGATAACGGTATCGATAGTCTCATAAAGAAAAGCTATAAACTTTTGAATTTGATTACCTATTTCACCACGGGAGAAAAAGAAACACGTGGTTGGACTATACAGAACGGCTGGACTGCTCCACTTGCAGGTACTGCGATTCATGGTGACTTCAAAGATAAGTTCGTACGCGCCGAGGTAATTGAATGGGATAAACTCATCTCTGCTGGATCCTTTGCAAATGCTCGTGAAAAAGGACTCATTCGAACCGAAGGGAAGGAGTATATTGTAAAAGATGGCGACGTAATGGAGTTTAAGATTTAGGTAAAAAATAGCCCCGTCCCGGATTCGGAGAATCCATTGGGACGGGGGTTACAACCATGACAGATGCCTGACTTTGAGTCAGCTCTCGGCGAACCGATAGAGAGTCACACATGTCTACGTTTATCTTGTAACAAGGCCTTCATAGGGAGGCTCTTCCGGGCTGAGTGTATCATTTGAAAAATAAAATGTCACAAGGATTATGTTGTGGCAATACAAACCTTGATCACTTCAGTGTGCTGTGGTGGATAACTTTTTTGCGACCCTTGTCAGAGTGGTATAATTAATGCACAAAAGTCGTTTACATTAATTACTAGCATTTATTTTTTACCATACTATGAAAATAGTACACACTGTTGCTTCTATCCTTACCTATGTTGGCGCTGTGAATTGGGGCCTTGTAGGCGTAGGACATTTTTTTGGAGGCAATTGGAATGTTGTAAATCTTCTCTTGGGCTCATTGCCTACACTAGAAGCTTTGGTATATGTACTTGTCGGTGCTTCTGCTGTGTATCTCGTGGTTACCCACAAGAACTCATGCAAGATGTGCGATGTAGTACCTTCTAATCCTAGTATCTAGGTTTAGGCTTTATGTGGTTTCGTACAACACGCTCGTGATACTCACTGAGCGTGTTGTGTGTTATTATGGTGTAGTAATAAGGTAATAACGCTATATTTATATGGATACTATCAAAACAACACCAAAAGATTTCTTTTTGTACGTCGCAGGTATGATCACCCTCTATGTGAGTGCTGGTAGCCTGCTCGCTCTCTTGTTCGGTATTATTAACGCTGTGTTTGCTGACCCGCTTTCTTCTTTTTATGATTACGGGTATTCAAGCGGAACACGCTTTGCTATTGCATCTCTTTGTATTATTTTTCCTCTTTACGTATTTATTTCATGGATCCTTCGAAAGGATGTTGTTGCTCATCCTGAAAAGAAAGAGCTCTGGGTGCGTAGATGGCTCACATATCTCAATCTTTTTGTCGCAGGCTCAATTGTCGCGGGGGATTTGATTACACTTCTCAATACTTTTTTGGGCGGTGAGATTACGACACGTTTTGCCCTCAAGGTGCTTTCTGTGCTTGTTGTTGCTGGTATCGTGTTCGCATACTATCTCTATGATCTCCGTCGCTCTGGTGAGGAGAAAAAGGGTGTATCGCGAGCTCTCGTCATAGGGTCTTCACTCCTCGTTCTCGCTTCTATTGTCGTTGGTTTCATGGTCATGGGCTCACCAATGACTGCTCGCATGAAGAAATTTGATTCTGTGCGTATTTCTGACCTTCAAACTATTCAGTGGCAGGTTATTAATTTTTATCAAGCAAAAGGAACACTCCCTACATCAATAGACGATCTCAAGGATCCTATTTCAAGCGTGTACATTTCTTCTGATCCAGAAACAAAAGAAGCCTATGTTTTTGAAAAAACAGGACCGCTCTCTTTCAAATTGTGTGCAACGTTTTCTCGTGATGCATCAAATGACACAGTAGGCGAGTCATCTCCATACTATGATTTTCGATCAGAAAATAATTGGAAACACACCGCGGGTAAGAATTGTTTCGACAGAACTATTGATTCAGACATGTATCCAGTAAGGAAAGATATTTAGTTTTCACCGTATGGCCTCTTACGATCATAAAAAAATAGAGAAAAAGTGGCAGACTGCGTGGTCAAAGAAAAAAGTCTATAAAACAGAAGACACTTTAAAGAAACCCAAGTTTTACATTTTGGACATGTTCCCATATCCGTCTGGTGAAGGGCTCCATGTGGGTCATCCAAAGGGATACATTGCCACAGATATTGTTTCGCGTATGAAAAGGATGCAGGGATTCAACGTTCTTCATCCTATGGGCTTTGACGCTTTTGGTTTGCCCGCTGAAAATTATGCGATAAAGACAAAGACAAATCCGATTGTGTCGGTTTCTAAAAATGTTGCTCGGTACAAAAAACAACTTGAGATACTTGGTTTTGATTATGATTGGTCTCGTGAGGTAAACACAACAGATCCAAAGTATTACAAATGGACACAGTGGATTTTCTTGAAACTACATGAGAAAGGTTTGGCGTATCAGTCATTTGAACCTATAAATTGGTGTCCGTCGTGTAAAACCGGCTTGGCAAACGAGGATGTTGTTGATGGACGCTGTGAGCGTTGTGATTCTCTCGTTGAAAAACGTCCTATGCGTCAGTGGGTTATCAAAATTACTGATTACGCAGAGAAACTTCTCGAAGGTTTGGATACTCTCGATTGGCCAAAATCAATAAAAGAGTCTCAGCGTAATTGGATAGGCAGATCAGAAGGGGCTGAAATTGAATTTAAAATAAAGAATAGTGAGTCTGGAATAAAAGTGTTCACTACTCGTCCAGACACATTGTTTGGTGTTACGTATGTTGTGCTCGCACCTGAACATCCTCTCGTCACAAAACTTCTCGAACAAAAGAATCTCGTATCAAATCGTGATGAGGTTGTTTCGTATGTCGCTCTCACAAAAACCAAAACTGATATCGAGCGTACTGATGCAAAAAAAGAAAAGACAGGTTTAGAAATAAAGGGTGTACGCGCGATTCATCCTAGTACAGGCGAGGAACTTCCTCTTTTTGTGGCAGACTATGTGCTTGCTGATTATGGTACAGGTGCTGTGATGGCGGTACCTGCTCATGATGAGAGAGATTTTGTATTTGCAAAAAAGTTTAATCTTCCTCATGTCACCGTGATTTCCGGAGGTACTTCAAAGGGTGCATTTACCGAGGAGGGAGTTCTCGTAAACTCAGGTTCTTTTTCTGGACGAAAGTCGGAGGAAGTACGAAAAGAAATTACACAGTCTGTTAAGGGCAAGTGGGTAGTAAAGTACAAGCTCAAGGACTGGGTATTCTCACGTCAGCGTTATTGGGGAGAACCTTTTCCTATTCTTTTTGATGGCGACAAGGTTATTCCTGTGTCTGAAAAAGATTTACCTGTGGAGTTGCCAAAAGTTACATCATACGAACCGACAGGGACAGGTGAGTCGCCGCTCGCAAGTATTTCAAAATGGGTACATGTAAAAAAAGACGGCAAAATACTCAAACGAGAAACGAACACTATGCCTCAGTGGGCGGGCTCTTCGTGGTACTACCTTCGTTATATGGATCCAAAGAATGACAAAGCTCTCGTGGATTCAGACAAGGAGAAGTATTGGAATTCTGTTGATCTCTACGTAGGAGGAGCTGAACACGCAACACGCCATCTCATTTATGCTCGTTTTTGGCATAAGTTTTTGTACGACATCGGTGTCGTCTCTACAAAGGAGCCTTTTACAAAACTTCAGCATGTGGGACTCATTATGGGAGAGGATGGACGAAAAATGTCTAAGCGTTTTGGAAATGTGGTTAATCCTGATGAAATCGTGGGAACATACGGCGCAGACACGCTCAGACTCTATGAATCTTTTATGGGACCTTTTGATCAGCAGGTTTCGTGGAGCACTGGAGGCATTATGGGCTCTCGACGTTTTATTGAGCGTGTATGGAAACTTCGAGACAAGGTTTCAAAGAAGGAGTCTCTTTCTCCAGAAGGCGACATTGTATTGCATCGAACCATACACAAAGTGAGCGAGGACATTGTGGCAATGAGATTTAATACTGCAGTAAGCACTTTTATGATTGCACTCAATGAATTTGAAAAAGAGACACATATTTCTCGTGAACAGTATGAGTCATTCCTTAAAATCCTTGCACCTTTCATTCCTCATGTTACTGAGGAGTTATGGACGTTGTGCGGAAATAAAAAAACAATTCATCAGTCATCGTGGCCCGTCGTTGATACGTCTAAACTTGTTTCAAATGTTGTTGATATTGGCGTGCAGGTCAATGGAAAGGTGCGGGGTATAGTTCGAGTGAAGGCGGGTGATTCTCAGGATAGGGTAGTGGAGTCTGCTCGGGCTGTGCCAGAGATACAGAAGTGGCTTGAAGGCAAAAAAATCGTAAAAATTATTTATGTCGCAGGAAAAATCCTAAACTTCGTTGTGGTAGAGCCTTCTTAGGCAATACTTGACATTGTATCGTATAATATGTAGTATGGTATTTACGTGCGGTATGTGCTTGATAAAGAGCAGAAATATTGCATAATAAACAGACATGACAACTCTCTCATTCAAACCAAAGCAGGTCGTCAAAAACCTTCTCAAAAGTCTCCAGGAACGACCTCGTGAGGTTTTGATAAAACGCTACGGTTTGGGCAAAGAAAATGAAAAAATGACTCTCGAGTCAATTGGCAAGATTTACGGAATCACCCGTGAGCGTGTTCGTCAGATCGAAAATTACGCTATTTCTAATGTTCAGAAATCAAAAGAGTATGAAGCAGAGCAAGCGGCTTTTGCTGAACTCGAAAAGGCTCTCCATTCAATGGGAGGCATCATGGCCGAAGAAGATCTCTTGGACAGCGTTTCAAAGGATGTGAGCGTTCAGAACCATGTTTATTTCCTCCTTGTTCTCGGACGTGCTTTCAAGTGGCAAAAAGAAGATGATCATTTCAAACATCGTTGGCACATTAGTGATGATCACTCAAAGAAAATCGAGGACGCTCTCCGTAAGTTGTACAAAGGGCTCAAAGATGAGGATATTATTCCTGAGTCTGAAATCATAGAGTCATTCCTCAAACACCTCGAAGATATCAACGACAATTTCAGAAATGATGAAGTTCTCAAGCGATGGCTGTCTCTTTCAAAGACCATTGGCAAAAATCCTCTCGGTGAATGGGGTGTTTCTCATTCTTCAAACATAAAAGCAAAGGGTATGCGTGACTATGCATACTTGGTTATCCGAAAGCATGGTTCTCCAATTCACTTTAGAGAAGTTGCAAAGAACATCGAGAAAATTTTTGATAAAAAAGCTCATGTTGCAACAACACACAATGAACTCATCAAGGATCCACGTTTTGTTCTTGTTGGACGAGGACTCTACGCACTCTCTGAGTGGGGATACATGTCAGGCGTAGTCAAAGACGTGATTCGCAAGGTTCTCGAAAAGAACGGCCCTCTCACCAAAAAGGAAGTTATTGATAAGGTTATGAAGGAGCGATACGTGAAAGAAAACACTATTCTCGTAAACCTTCAGAATCCTAAATTCTTCAAGAAGGACAAAGAAGGTAGATACTCATTTGTCGGATAAAAACATTCTCCCCTGTGCGAGAGTGTTTTTTTCTTGTACTATAATGTCTGTATGTACGAGAGAGTAGTCACTTTATTTTTTGATGTTCTTGTTCCCCAAGTTATCTATTGGGCAGAACTTTTTGCTGTGATTTGGATTCCAAGTATTCTCATTCCTTTTGCGTGGATTTTGTGGGTACGTTATGTTCGTAAGGCGTGGCTCCTCAAGCAAAAGATGGTTGTGCTCGAAGTAAAATTGCCTCAAGAGACATTTAAAACCCCGGCCGCAATGGAGCTCGTACTCACTGCGCTTCATCAAACGGGTGGCGAAGGAACTCCTCTCGACAGATACTGGGAGGGAAAGGTTCGTCCATGGTTTTCGCTTGAGATTGCTTCTCTTGAGGGAGAAATACATTTTTATATTTGGACATTCGAAGCTCAGAAGAATTTTTTGACAGCAAATATCTATGCTCAGTATCCAGATGTTTCAATCCAAGAAGTGGAGGACTATACCAAGAAAGTTTTTTATGATCCCAAGGTCTATGATATGTGGGGTTTTGAGGCTCAGTTTACAAAACCAGATCCGTATCCAATAAAAACATATATAGATTACGGTCTCGACAAAAACGACGATGAAGAATTCAAAGTTGACCCTATTGCGCCACTGATTGAATTCCTAGGAACTCTCAAGAAGGGTGATAATGCATGGCTTCAGATTATTGTGCGTGCTCACAAAAAAGAGAAAACTATTTTTAATAATGACAAGGCGGATAATTGGGCCGATGAAGCAAAAGCAGAAATTAAAAAGATTATTGAAAGCGCTGCCGTCGAGGATAAAGAGGGAAATAAAGTTCCAAACTCGGTAAAACTTACTGAAGGACAAAAAGAGATGATTTCTTCGCTTGAGCGTAGTGTGTCCAAGTATGCTTTTGATACAGGTATTCGTGTGGTATATGTGGCACCAAAAGAAACCTTTAGTCGAGGAAACTTTGGTGGTCTTACGGGATCGTTCAAGCAGTTCGGTGCAAACAATTTCAACGGGTTTAAACCAAAGGCCATAGGTTTTGATTATAAATGGCAAGATTTTCGAGGGAAGAAGGCTGCACAGTGGAAACTCGATATGTTTGAGTCTTTTTGTCGTCGTTCTTATTTTTGGCCACCATATACCACACAAGATTTTTCTCAAAAGCACATGGTGCTCAATACTGAAGAGCTTGCTACGATTTATCACTTTCCCGGTAGTGCGGTACGAACTCCGAATCTTAAACGCATCCCATCAAAACGTGCGGACGCTCCTTCGAATCTTCCTTTATAACGAATATATTTTTTCATAAGCATGTTAAAAAAAGTAAGCACGTTGTTTTCTTCAGGTTTTGTTTTGGTAGTCTCTCTTCTCTTGCTCGGTGTTAGTGTTGCGTACTCTGTTTTTCTAAAGGCACCAGAAGGTTTTCCGGTGGGCGATATTGTTGTTGTGGAGCAAGGAAAAACTATTTCGAGTGTTGCTGTTGAGCTTGCCAATAAAGCAGTCATTAAATCTCCTTTTGCCTTCAAGGCAATGATGTTTGTTTTTGGAGGAACGAGGGGTCTTTTGGCTGGTGATTATTATTTTAGTGATTCTCAGAATGCTGTCAGAATCGCATGGCGATTAACGAGAGGGATTCAGGATTTAAAAACTGTCCGTATTACTATTCCAGAAGGAACAAATGTTTTTGAATTGGCAGAATTACTCGATAGATCATTGTATAACTTTGACTCAAAAGAGTTTATTCGTATTGCGGGAGCAAGTGAGGGTTATCTTTTTCCAGATACCTATTTATTTTTACCAAATAGTGACGCGCAAGTTGTTTTCGATACTATGAGAAGTCACTTTGATGAAAAAATAAAAGAAATTTCCGCTGATATTACACGATCAAAAAAATCGCTTTCAGATATAGTAAAAATGGCATCTATTTTGGAAGAGGAGGCACGTACAACAATGACGCGCCAAATGATTGCGGGTATTTTGTGGAAACGTTTGAGTATTAATATGCCACTGCAGGTTGATGCTGCGTTTGCCTATGTAAATGGAAAAAAAGATAGCAAACTACTCACTCTTGATGATTTGAAAATTGATTCACCTTACAATACGTACGTGTATCGAGGTTTACCGCCAACACCTATTACAAATCCAGGCATTGACGCTTTGCGCTCAGCAACAACACCTATTGCATCGAAGTATCTTTTTTACCTTTCTGATGACGATGGGGAAATGCATTATGCCGTTACTCATGATGAGCATGTTTCAAATAAAAATAAATATTTACGCTAATTTGAGGTGTTTATCTAGTCATGGTATCGTTCGATTATGATACGTTCTGGTAAAAAGGTTTTTTTAGGTATGTCTGGAGGAGTCGATTCTTCTGTTTCGGCCGCCCTGCTCAAAGAGCAGGGTTTTGATGTAACGGGTGTTTTCATCAAGGTCTGGAATCCTGATTGGATGGAGTGTACATGGAGAGAAGACCGGCTCGATGCTATGAGGGTTGCAGCAGAACTTAATATTCCTTTTAAGACGATTGATTTAGAAAAAGAGTACAAAAAAGAAGTTGTTGATTATATGGTCTCCGAGTACTCTTTGGGCAACACTCCAAATCCTGATGTGATGTGTAATCAGCACGTAAAATTCGGCAGTTTTTTTGATTGGGCGGTTAAAGAGGGGGCTGACTATGTTGCCACTGGTCATTATGCCTGTATAAAAAAGAATACGGACACGGGTACGTATGAATTGTGGTCTGGAGCGGATTCGTCAAAAGACCAGTCCTATTTTTTGTGGACTCTCAAAGAGAATCACGTAGCGCGAACATTATTTCCCGTTGGTTCGTATCAGAAAAAAGAAGTTAGAAAGTTAGCTCAAAAATACGGATTATCTGTCGCCGACAAACGGGATAGTCAGGGGCTCTGTTTTATTGGAAAAATCGCAATTGAAGATTTTCTAGGACATTACCTTGAAAAGAAAAAGGGTGCTGTGCTCGATGTATCGGGTAATGTGATAGGTGAACACAACGGGGCTTTCTTTTTTACCCTTGGAGAGAGGCATGGTTTTACTATTACAAAAAAGACACCCGAGGAATTGCCGTACTATGTTGTGGGTAAGGACATCAACAAAAACACGATTATGGTTTCTCATAAATCAAAGGAAGGACAACTACGCATAGAGAGCGTTGATGTCACCCTCGGATCGACTAATTGGATAGGCTCAGAATTGGTTTTGGGTAAAAAATATACCGCTCGTATCCGTCATCTCGGTGACCATCTCGCGTGTACGTGCGCCATGATTGGTACAAATCAGGTTCGACTGCTTTTTGATAGTCCTGTCTGTGTAGCGCCAGGGCAATCTGTTGTTGTGTACGATGATGGCCGGTGTTTAGGTGGTGGTATCGCTCAGTAATTTTTATTTCCAGTTCTGTGGTAGGTGTTCTATAATGAGTAAACGTATGTCTAAAAACACAACCATTGTAAAATCGAACGGAGAGAAAGAGTTTTTTGATTCGGCAAAATTAGTTTATTCACTTGCTCGTGCGGGTGCAGATAAAAATGTGGTTGAGTCCATAGTTCGTCATATCGAAGGCGAGCTTTCTGAAGATATGACGACTGCTGAGATTTATCGCCATGCATTTGAGCTATTGCGTCGAACAGAAAAGAGGGTAGCTGTGAAGTATTCACTTAAACGCGCACTCCTCGATCTCGGTCCTGATGGTTTTCCTTTTGAAAAATTTGTTGCTGAAATTTTTAAAGCAAAGGGTTTTGAGACACTTACTGATCAGGTAGTGCAAGGCGGCTGTGTAGAACATGAAATGGATGTTGTTGCCTGGAATGACACCGAATTACACATGATTGAGGCGAAATTTCACAATGAGCCTGGTCTTAAATCCGACCTGAAGGTCGCATTGTATATTAAGGCACGCTTTGACGACTTGCAGTCTGTCGACTTTACGTATGGGGGTGTATCAAGAAAACTTACTCGTGGTTGGCTCTTTACCAATACCAAATTCACCGATCATGCTATTCGTTATGGAGAGTGTAAAAAATTGAGCATGGTCGGATGGAACTATCCTCATGAGAAAAGTCTCGAAGACATGATTATTGAAGCGAACTTGCATCCTTTGACTTGTCTAGGATCTTTGTCTCAGAGTGACAAGAAAATTTTACTCAAGAACGGATTGTCTCTTTGTAGACATGTCGCTGAAAGAAAAGATGAGCTCAAGGCTTTTGGTATAGACGAAAATAGAATACCTGTTGTTCTCGATGAGATAGCTTCGGTGTGTTCTTAGTTGTCCTATGGCTCAATTTTATAAACCAAAACGAAATAGTGATTGGAACTATGGAGGACCAAAATGGAAACTCTCGAGATCAAAGCTCGATTTGTTTATGGAGTGTCCACGGTGTTTTTATTTGGATAACAAGCTCGGTGTCGCTCGTCCCAAGGGATTTCCTTTTAACCTAAACTCAGCGGTGGATCATCTACTCAAAAAGGAGTTTGATATTCACCGTGCGGGGAAAACAACACACCCGCTCATGTCTCAGTACGGTATAGATGCTGTGCCTTTTTCACACAAAGAGATTGATGTGTGGCGAGAGAACTTTCAGGGTATGCAGTTTTTTTATAAACCTGCAGGTTTTATTATTTCTGGTGCTATTGATGATATCTGGGTCAATAAGGCGGGGGAGCTCATTATTGTTGATTACAAATCAACTTCAAAAGACGAGGAGGTGAACCTCGATGCTGATTGGCAAGATGGCTATAAACGTCAAATGGAAGTCTATCAGTGGCTTTTTCGTCAGGGTGGATTTCGTGTTTCTGATACGGGATATTTTGTGTATGCAAATGGCCAAAAGGATAGAAAGGCTTTTGACGGTAAGCTTGAATTTGATGTGAGTATTATTCCGTATACCGGTTCCGATGAGTGGGTCGAGCCTGCAATCATGAAAGCAAAACAGTGTCTCGATGCTGATAGTGTCCCTAGTGCACATCCGGATTGTGATTATTGTATGTATCGAAAATCAGCAGGGGATTCGCTCATGCCTTTTGCAAAGAAAGCGAACGCGTCCGTTTCGAAACAAGCAGATGTGGTAAAAGAAGTTAAAAAGAAGGTTAAAAAAGACACACCTGATGAAAACACCGCAACTCTCTTTTAAGGAAAAAGTTTTTTTAATTGTAAGAAGTATTCCTTGTGGCTCTGTCATGACATACAAAGATGTTGCCCAGAAAGCTGGTAATGAAAGGGGCGCACGTGTAGTTGGTATGTATATGAGGAGCAACACTGATCTCAGCATCCCATGTCATCGCGTTGTGCGTTCTGATGGTTCTTGTGGTGGTTATAATGGCTTGCGCGGTAAAAGCAAGGAGGCACTCTTGTCTCTAGAGGGTTACAGGGCTGTTTACAAGTAAGCCTTGATAAGGTTTTTAAAAAATGGTATAAAATTTCCAGGAAACCCCTTCGTATCCATGAATAGCTCCGCCTCTCGCACAGAGCAGGAAGAAGCCAGTATTGTTCATTATTTAAATCCCGAAGCTGTTATAGAACAGCTTCAGTTAGAAATCCAAAGTCTTCAGCATAAGAATGAAGAACTTCAGAAAAAAGTTTTGAGTCTTAAAAGCCACAATCGAGGTCTACTTCAATTGTCTTTAGCCCTCGGTGACAAGAATCGTTACTATGCCTCACAGCAAATTGGTCGTTATGCTTCAGACAATGAAGCTTTCTTCCACTTCGTCTTTCGTGGAGGCAAAGAGCGTTTTGACGAAACTCACCCATGGGGGTGAGTTTTTTTTGTTATAATTTCGCGTATGAATTACAAAGAGGAGACCATGACGATGCTTTTTAATGAAGTGTGCGCTCTTCAGAAATCACCCCTGTATCGTTTTCGTGTAAAAAACAATTACGCTCCCGTGATCGGTGATGGCGATTTGAACTCTCCCATTTTATTTGTAGGTGAAGCTCCGGGGAAAAAAGAAGCAGAGACCGGCAAGCCTTTTTGTGGCGCGTCAGGCAAGGTTTTGGACGCTCTCTTTGTATCAGCGGGGATTACGAGAGGATCAGTATATATCGCTAACCTTGTAAAGGATCGTCCTCCAGCAAATCGTCAGCCAACTCAGAAAGAAATAGCTTTATACGGACCCTTTCTTAAAAAACAAATAGATATTATCAAGCCACGCGTTATCGTACCGCTCGGGAGACACTCTATGAAGTATGTGTTTACTGAGTTCGGTCTTTCTTCCAAAATACGACCTATCTCAGAAATTCGAGGGGCACATTTTAAGGCACAGGCTTCGTATGGTGAGATTACTGTGGTAGCCTTGTATCATCCTGCCGTAGCCCTCTATACGCGGTCTAATTTGCCTGCTATGAAGAGGGATATGAAGAACATTGCCCGTTATGTAAAGAAATAAACATGAGCACCACCCTAAAAACAGAATGGAACTTACAAGCATTATATACTTCAGCCAAAGATCCAAGAATTGAAAAGGATATACAGGACGCTGAAAAAAAGTATAGAGCCTTTGAGAAAAAATACAGGAATAATCGCACGTATGTAAAAACCGAAAAAGCTTTGCTTCGGGCTCTTACTGATTATGAAAACCTACTCGGCACATTGAATCTCGCTCGTCCATTCATGTATTTTTCATACAGAAAAGATTTACAGAGTGAGGACAAAGAAGCTGAATCAATGCTCAATACATTGTCACAACGCCTCGCAAAGCTTGAAAATAGCATTATTTTTTTTGAATTGGATATTGCAAAGATTCCTAGTGCCTCACAAAAGAAATTTTTAAAAGGGAAGTCTCTGAAGCATTTTAGTTATTTCCTCTCGTGTATTTGGAAGAGGGCTCGTCATGATTTATCAGAATCTGAAGAAAAAATCCTCGGTCTAAAAGCCTTACCGAGCTATACGTTGTGGGTCCAGAGTTTTGATACATTTTTGAGTTCACAAACAGTTACTTTTCAAGGCGTAGACATATCGCTCGGTGAAGCAATGCCAAAAGTTTCAGAGCTCCCTCTCAAAGAGAGGCGTCAATTGCACGCTCTGGTCATTGAGAAGCTCAAGAGTATTAGTTTTTTTGCGGAAAGCGAAATTAACGCAATTGTAATCAATAAAAAAATTGATGATGAGCTCAGGGGATTTTCTGCACCAGAAGATCGAACTATTTTGTCATACCAAAATGACAAAAAGACGGTAAACGCACTCATTGAAACAGTTACTCGTAATTTTTCTATTAGCCACGATTTTTATGCGCTGAAAGCTCGTTTACTCAAACAGCCATTTCTCGAGTACTCAGACCGTGCTGTAGGTATTGGTAACAATCGAAAGCACATTTCTTTTGAGGAAGGTCATGCATTACTTTCTTCTGTCTTTGCAAAAGCAGACAAGCGTTTTTCAGATATAGTGGAATCTTTTGTAAAGCAGGGTCAGGTGGATGTTTTTCCTAAAAAGGGGAAAACGGGTGGTGCCTATTGTTCTGGAAACACCAACACTCCAACATTTGTTTTACTCAATCACACAAACACTTTTGATTCTGCAATGACGTATGCGCATGAAATGGGTCATGCAATACATACCGAGCTCTCAAAATCACAGTCGCCACTGTATGAACATTACTCTACAGCAACAGCTGAGGTGGCGAGTACTTTTTTTGAAACACTTTTCTTCGATTCCGTTTTTGAGACTCTGTCGCCACAGGAAAAGGTCATAGCCCTTCACAACAGGATCAATGACGACATCCAAACGATATTCAGACAGACTGCATGCTTCAATTTTGAGAAGGAGATGCACAAGCACATCCGTGAGAAAGGTCTGATGTCAAAGGAACAGCTAGCTCTCGCAATGAACAATCACATGTCGTCTTATTTAGGGCCGATTGTAAAACTTACCCCTGATGATGGCTACTATTTCGTAGGTTGGGGGCATATTCGCAGATTCTTTTATGTGTATTCGTATGTTTTCGGTCAGATTGTTTCAAAAGCCCTCTACGCTGAGTATAAAAAAGACAAAACATACATGGAAAAAATTATTACTTTTCTGTCTGCTGGCGGAAGCATGTCTCCAGAAATGATTTTTAAACATATTGGTATTGACGTCACCAAACCAGACTTCTTTTTGGCTGGTTTGCAGAGTATCAAGGACGACATTAAACATCTTGAGGAGTTATCTAGCAAGAGTGTATAATTTTTGATACAGTAACGTTCTATATGACATCCGCCGAAGTACGTAAAAGATTCCTAGCCTTTTTTGAAAAGAATGGTCACGCGATTATTCCATCTGCATCTCTCATACCTGAAAATGACCCTTCAGTGCTCTTTAATACTGCAGGAATGCAACCGCTCGTACCGTATCTTCTCGGAGAAAAACATCCACTTGGTACACGGTTAGCAAACTTGCAGAAATGTGTTCGTACGGGTGACATTGATGATATTGGAGACAAAACTCACGCTACCTTTTTTGAGATGATGGGAAACTGGTCTCTCGGAGACTATTTCAAAAAAGAAGCAATCACATGGAGCTTCGAGCTCTTAACTTCAAAAGACGAAGGGTTCGGTCTCGATCCTGCGCGTCTTTATGTGACGTGTTTTGAAGGCGATGCAAACGCTCCTCGGGATGATGAGTCAGCTTCTATTTGGAAAGATATTTTTGAAAAGAATGGTGTTACGGGAGAGCGTATTTATTTCATGCCAGCAAAAAATAATTGGTGGAGTGCAGGAGACAATGGTCCTTGCGGACCAGATACTGAAATGTTCTATGACCTTTCTGGTACTCTCACATCAGGTATGACAAAGGAACAGTATCTCAAAGCCGATGAAGAACAAAAAGTTGTAGAGATTTGGAATGACGTCTTTATGGAGTACGTAAAAAAAGACGGAAAAGTAGTGGGCAAGTTACCAAAAAAGAATGTTGATACAGGTTCCGGTTTCGAACGTGTCTGTGCTGTGCTTCAGGGTAAGGATAATATTTTCGATACCGATATTTTTAGTCCGATAATGAAGATTGCTTCTTCTGTCTCTTCGGATATTCGTAAACAAAGAATCATATCGGACCATATGCGTACCGCGATTTTCATGATTGCTGACGGTGTTACTCCATCAAACACCGACCGAGGCTATATTCTCCGTCGCTTGATCCGACGTGCTGTTTTTAATACTGACGCAAAGAAAATAGACACGGAGGTCATCAGTGAATTTGTTGAGGTGGTCGCTCAGGTGTATGACTATGTGCATGAGAGCATCGTTCTTCAGCGTTCAGGCATCAAAGATGTGCTTGTGGCCGAGTCTGAAAAATTTGCAAAGACCCTTGATCAAGGTGTCAAAGAATTTGAGAAGCTCAATCACAAAAAGATTTCAGGCGAAGAAGCCTTCACTCTGTTTTCTAGCTACGGTTTCCCCATAGATTTAACTGTGGAATTAGCAAAACAAAGAGGAGGAAGCGTAGATATCATTCGTTTTAATGAGGAATTCAAAAAACACCAGGACCTTTCTCGTGCTGGCGCTGAACAAAAGTTTAAAGGTGGTTTAGGTGACACATCAGAAATGTCTCTCAAGTATCATACGACGACTCATTTGCTTCATCAGGCGTTACGTCAGGTGTTGGGTACCCATGTATCACAGAAGGGTTCCAATATTACCGCCGAGCGTTTGCGTTTCGATTTTACTCACACGGCAAAAATGACCGACGAAGAGAAAAAACGCGTTGAGGAGATTGTGAATACTCAAATCAAAGCAGGATTGCCTGTTCACCGCGTAGAGATGCCAAAAGCAGAGGCAGAAAAGACCGGTGCACTTCATTTTTTTGGTGATAAGTATGGCGATGTTGTTTCTGTGTACTATATTGGTGATTCAATGGAAACCGCATTTTCAAAAGAATTTTGTGGTGGTCCTCATGTTGAAAATATTGGTTCTCTTGGAACTTTTAAAATCCAAAAAGAAGAAGCTGTTTCTGCAGGTGTTCGCCGTATAAAAGCTGTGCTCTCGTAACGCTTCACGTTATGAGGTCTATGACCTATAATGAGAGAATGTTCTCTCTTTTCTCCAGTACAAAAACTGATCTTGGGATTATCTTTGATATCGGTACATCTTCTGTTGGTGCTGCTCTCGTAAAGTTTGATCAAGGCAAGGCGCCTCACATTGTTTTCACGGTACGTGAGATGATGACGTTTCAAGAGAATGTTGATCCTATAAAACTTTTTGGTTTTATGTTGGACGCTCTCGTTCGTGCAAATACGCGCATATCAAAAGAAGGTGTCGCACATCTTAAATTTACTGAGCATGGTGACCTCAATGTTCGTAGAGTATTTTTTGTTTTTTCTTCACCGTGGGCAGCATCTGAGACAAAGATTATTGCACTTCACAAGGAGGATACTTTCACAGTAACGCCAGAGCTTGTTCACGAGCTTTTGGACAAGGAAGAAGAGCTTTTTGAAAAGAACCTAACAACCAGTGGTAATCTGAAGGAGTTTAAAGATAAATTAAGTGTTGTTGGTAAGGAGGTTATACAGACAAAACTCAATGGTTATGACAGTCCT
>DAORIX010000009.1:0-21156 GCA_035438745.1 Minisyncoccota bacterium
GAAAAAGAACATTATCCTCGACAGAAAAATCCTCGCAACATTTGCAGAATTCTATCCGGAAACATTCAAGAAAGTTATTGCTGAAGTAAAATAAAAAAACCGCCCTCGTGGCGGTTTTTTTATTTGTAAAAATCATACGAGAGAATATTGTATTCATCAGTTGTATACAGGCGAATACCGCTTTCGTGACGCAAGGCAAAAAAACCAATTCCCGCATCAAGAGCAAGCCTACTACAGACGGTACAATACGGATCCCCTGAATAGAGAAGATTGCCTGACTCATCTACGCGAGTAAAATACAAAATACTTTTTTGTAATGGAATATTTAATCTAACGCACTCCATTATTGCCCGCCACTCCGCATGCACACAACACGTCTTGTCAGACTTAGGCTTTTTTGAGGAAGAGTACTCTCTTGTGCACATTTTTTGACTGCTCGCTGTAGGTGGCCCGTTATATCCCCGACCAATAACATTTCCGTCGAGCACAACAAGGGCACCACATTTATCTCTTAAACAAAGAGACTTTTTTGCCTCCTCCCCTGCCATCTCAAAAAACCGCATATCAAACTTCGAGTTCATACTCTTTACCCTTTTCAGGGAACACGGCATTCACACCGAGCTCATCACGCAAACGCTGAACCAAAAAAAGTGAGGATTTTGGTTCTCCCATGGCAACAAAAACCTGTTTGAGCGTAGAGGCTGATTTTGATACAAAATCAACAATACCATTTGAATCTTTGTGAGAAGAGTATCCGCCGATTTTGTCTATGTGAGCCTTGATAGTGATAGACTCTCCCGCAATAGAAACATTTTTTTGTCCGTCTTCGATGTGGCGACCCAAACTTCCTGCAACTTGATACCCCACGAGGAGAATGGTGGCGTTCGGATCAGACAAATACACACGCTCATGCTGAAGTACCCTACCCCCAACAGACATACCTGAGCCAGCAATAATAATCTTGGGACCCTTTGCAAAATCAATAGCGCGAGACTCTTCGGGATTACGTACAAACTTGAGCCCAGGAAAATCAAAAATATCGTCACCTTGAGCAATATCTTTTTGTATCTTTTCGTTAAAGAGCTGAGTATATCTGCGGTACACTTCGGTAACTTTAATAGCGAGCGGTGAGTCCAAGTACACAGGCACGCGAGGAATACGGCCTCCTTCAATAAGTTCGTTAATCTCGTACAAAATCACCTGTGTACGCTCGATAGAGAAAGCCGGAATCACTACGGTTCCTCCTGCAGAGAGACGCGTGTGCAAAATGCTTTTCAATTTTTCATCACGTACCTGTTTTGACTCATGGTTACGGTCGCCGTACACACTCTCTACAACCATATACGTAGCATCAGTTACTTCCTCCGTGTCAGGCAAAAGAGGTGTTGGCGAGTTGCCCAAATCGCCCGTACACACGATGACGCTTTTGCCGATCTCGCAACGCACAATTGCAGAGCCGAGTATGTGGCCCGCATCTTTAAACGACACGGAGACATCTTCTCCAACAGAAAAAGACTCGTGATACGGGTAGGTCTTCCAGAGAGAAAGCGCTCTATCAATATCCTGCCTCTCATAGAGCACCGGCAATCCAGAGTCTGATGCTTCGTGAGCAAGGAGACGTTGTGCATCATCAAGCATAATAGCCGCCAGCTCTTTTGTCTGAGGTGTGGAGTAAATAACACCAACAAAACCGTCCCTTACGAGTTTTGGAATCCTTCCAATATGATCCATGTGAGCATGCGTAACAATGAGCGCATTAATTGCTGGTGGATTATAGGTGAGCACTTCCCTGTTCTCATCCATCGCGTAGCGAGAACCCTGAACGAGACCGCAATCAACCAAAAAAGAGGTCTTTTCTGTTTTAAAAAGAAAATTCGCACCAGTCGCATTTCCTACCGCACCATACGGAGCAAAAATAATTTTTTTAGACATGAGAAGAATCTATAGATGTCTCTGTTTTTCCACGAAGAAACAAAAACTTACTAATAACAAAAGCAACAACACCTCCCAGAGTATCCATAACAAGATCAAGCGATGTATCAAAAGGATATTCTGGATCAGACACAAAAGTCATTTTGAAAAAAAGCTCATACGCTTCCCACAAAAGCCCCACTCCAATCACAAACAAGAGAACCTGCGCTACTCCCAGCTTAAACGGAAGGGGTTTTGTTGCATGTATCCAAAAAATGAAAAAAGCTAACCACACGCCACCCAAAAAGTGCATCATGATATCGTACCAAGGTAGTGTCCAGTAATATGCCTGATCAATAGCCACACTATGAAGCACTGCCACCACAGAAACCACAATAAACATCGGCCAAAAGAATATATTGAACATGAAAAAATGTAAAAAAGTAACAGATATAGTGTACACGAAAAATAAATAATCTTATATATGAATATGCCCACGAAAAAAACCGACTTTTGTCGGTTTTTTTCTGGGTTATTCGAAATATTGTCCCTAGTAATATACTAGGTGGGTGACCGCAATCTGATACCAAGGCATCAGATGATAGTAAGTCTCCCTTAACAAAAGTTATAGAGTTAATATTTCAAATAACCCTACCAGTAGTATACTCTCCTCTTTTCCACGATACAAATAAAAATACAAACAAACCACAAAACCAAATTTCAGAAAAGAAAAACATTGACATCTGTATACAAAAAATCTACAACATAGTGTGTAGATTTTTTGTATTTATTCTTTTTTACCGTCCAAATTAACGTCGTAGAGTATTTCTTCCTGAATGTGCCGATAATCAATCAATTCCTTCTCTGAAAACCAGTGCACAATCTCTTTTTGTGCTTCGGGAACGGAACCGGATGCATGAATGAGGTTTCGAACAGAACGTTTGTCTAAATCAGACATGTAGTATGAGTCCAAAACATAATCCCCGCGAATAGTACCGACATCTGAAGTCAGTGGCTCTGTACCTCCTGTAATTTTCCTCACAATTGCTACCGCATGCGCCCCTTCGAGAACCATAGCAATGACCGGACCGCTCGTCATGTACTTTTTGAGCTTTCCCAAGAGAAGCTCCGTTATTTTCAAAGGGTCAGTAATAGGAGGAGTGAGCCCTTTGTCGAGATAGCCTTTTATCGTTTTTTCTCCTGTCTTTTTTCTCCATTCTGGATCAATAGTATAGTGTTGCTCTATGTGATCAGGACTTGGCACGAGCATCTTGAGAGCAACAATTTTGAGACCTATGCGTTCGTACCGTTCAATCACCTCCCCCACAAGCGAACGCTGAAGGGTATCGGGTTTTAGTAACACGAGTGTTCGTTCATTTTTTGGATGTTGCATACGTATGTTTTTTATTTTGTTAAAACCTCACAACCATCTTCTGTTATAAGTACCGTGTGTTCGAAGTGTGCGCTTTTCTTACCATCAGTTGTACGATAGGTGTACCCATCAGAATCAAGGCGAATACCGTCCTTTCCTAGAGTGACAATAGGCTCAATGGCAATAACCATTCCAGGACGTAATGCGTCCCCTTCTCCTGGCTCACCATAATTTGGTACGTACGGATCCTCGTGTACCTTGTAGCCCACACCGTGCCCAGCAAGCTCCTCAATAATAGTCAGGCCTTGTGATGTGACACACTCTTCTACAGCATGACCAATATCACCCGTGGTTCCCCCACCCCTGCATGCAGAAATAGCTCGACGCAATGATTCCTCAGTCACCTTTACTAATTTTCTTGAGAGAGTGTCTATTTTTCCTACAGGAACAGTTACTGCCATATCAGTAATGAGTCCTCTGTGTATAAGACCCATATCAAGCGACACAACATCTCCCTCATTTAAAATAATAGGGTTCTCATTAGGAATACCATGTACGACTGCATCGTTTACAGAGATGCACATACTTGCAGGAAAAGGACGACGAGCTCCTTGTGGTTTGTATCCCAAAAAAGCAGACATGTCCCCGCCTTCGGATATAAGTTTCTGCGCATAGTCATCGAGCTCTTTTGTCGAAACACCCGGAGCAACCTTTTTTGCAACAGCAGAAAGAATGAGAGCATGACGTTTGCCACCCTCACGTAGTATTTCTATTTCTTCTGGTTTTTTTATAGTAATAGACATAAACCCTGTTATAACTCGAGTGCTTTCACAATATCTTTGTGTACATTTTCTATCGTCTGATCACCGTTTATAGAAATAAATGTATAGTACGGATTGTGTTTAAAATATGAAACCGCTTTCATTACTTCACTATCAAACCACGCCAAACGTTTGTCGATTTCTTCGTGTTTATCATCATGTCTACCTCGTTTAAGTAAACGATCCTTTGCAACATGGTGATGTACATCGAGAAACAAAATGACGGGTTTTTTCCTCTGATAAAACTGTATTGCAGAATCAAGAATTGGTGCCTCATCGGGGCGACGAGACAAACCATCTAAAACCATATGCTCATTTCCTGTGACAATTTCGTCAATCAAAAGACCTGTCCACATCCACACAGGGAAAAAAGCCGGCATGAGGCCTCCTGCTGACATAACCTCCTTTACTTTGTGAGCAGTGAATGAAGATGTGTCTTTCACAAATGAACGAAAACGAGCCCCTGTTTCTACATAAATAGCCTTATTTACGGTATCAATCTCTGCTAATTTTTTTAATAAAAGATCGGCTTGAGTACCCTTACCCGAGCCGGACTTACCAAAAAATACACATGTGATTTGTTTCATGGTTTCAGTCTATACTTAAAAATAGAAATAAAAAAGACCCCCTCTTTGTGAGGGGGTCTTTTTCTATTTTAGTATTCCCGCATTGATAACTGGGCATCAATCTTCTTTACAAGATCAAGCACCACAGAAACCGCAATGAGCATAGCTGTTCCGCCGAGAGCAAGAGTAGTAATTCCTGTTACTGATCGCATGAGAAGTGGCAATACCGCAATGAATCCCAAGAAACTTGCGCCGACAAGCGTAATGCGAGTCACAATCTTTGAGAGATGCTCTGCAGTTGGCTGACCCGGACGAACACCTGGAACAAAAGCACCTGATTTCTGAAGGTTGTCTGAAATCATTACTGGATCAAAAGTAATCGCTGTGTAGAAATAAGTGAAAGCAAAAACAAGAAGGAAATATGCAGAATCGTAAATCCATGGATTATTGATGATACTCAAACCCGTTGAAGAAATCATCTTGAGTGTTGGATTTGTCGCGCTCGACAAGAAGTTAAAAATCATCTGAGGAAAAAGAAGCATAGACAATGAAAAGATGATCGGAATCACACCCGCCTGATTTACACGAAGAGGAAGATAGGTAGAAATTCCTCCGTACACTTTCATTCCCCTCACCTGCTTTGCATAGGTCACAGGAATTGGGCGCTCTGCTTCAGTAACTACCACCACCGCATAAATCACCGCCACCGCTACTGCCGCAAAACCGAGGTAGAGAGGAATTTGTGAAGGATCGTACGCAGCGATAAGGTTTGTAATGGTACGAGGAAGTGAAGCTACGATACCTGAGAAAATGATAAGCGATGTTCCGTTACCAATACCGAACTCAGACATGAGCTCACCAAGCCACATAAGAAATACAGAGCCTGCAGTAACCACAATTACGTTTACGATAAAATCAAACGGGGTGAGTGTTGAAACAACACCTTGACGTTCCAAAAGAATAAGGAAAGAAAAGCCTTGGAGAAGAGCGAGAGGAAGAGTGAGACGACGAGAGTACTGTCCAAAACGAGCACGTCCTGCCTCTCCTTCCTCCTGATACATAGCCTTGAGCTTTGGCACCATAATGGTCAAAAGCTGCATAATAATCGATGCAGTGATGTAGGGACCGACACCGAGCATGACAATAGAGAGGTTTGACAAACCACCTCCAGAAAACAAGTTGAGGAGACCGAGAAATTGGCTTCCCTCGAAAAGAGTTTGAAGTCGCACAACATCAATACCCGGAATCGGAATATGTGTAAGAAGTCTAAAAACCGCAAGAGCTCCAAAGATAAAAAGAACACGCTTACGAAGTCCGCTATCTCTAAAAACCAAATTCAGTTTGTCTATAAATGCGTTCATAAGGGATTTGCAATTACGAATTAATTACCACAGACGGTCTGTTTAAACGAAAAGAGACCGTGGAGTAATTATCTCACACTTCCTCCCGCTTTTTCTATCTTTGCTTTAGCAGACGCTGATGTTGCACAGCCAGAAACAGTAAGTTTCTTTGTAATCTCACCGTCAGAGAGAATTTTGATCTTTGGATAGTTTCCATTTACCAAAGAAACGAGGTTGTGAGCAACGAGTGTCTCAGGAGACACAGACTCACCCGCCTTGAAGGCTGCCTCGATGCTTGCGAGAGATACTACGTGTGAATACGGTACGAATGTCTTGAGACCTCCAACACCTCGTCCACGAAGCTTTGGGAAACGCTTAATGAAGTCACGGAGCTCTGGTCGCTTCTTACGTCCAGAACGAGCATTTTGCCCCTTGGTTCCACGTCCAGATGTCTTTCCGCGCTTTCCCCCACGGCCTACGGATACGCTCTTCTTATTTGGTGTTTTTCGGATAAGGTTGTTGAGTTGCATGGTAGTAAAATTATTTTATCTCAGCTGAAGTACGTGCAGAAGAAACACGGGTAGGACGTACAAGATGAAGACCTTTGAGTGCCATGATTGTTGCGCGAGCAATGTTGAGTTTGTTTTTTGATGGAGAAATTATTTTTGCTACAACGTTTTTTATACCAGCAAGCTCAATAACGTTACGAGTTGCAGATCCTGCTACAATTCCACGGTCTTTTGCAGGGATGAGCATAACACGGGCGCTTGCGTACTTTGCAAAAACTTCATGAGGAATAGACATGTCCTTTGTGGTGTTTATTTTCACCATATTCTTTTTTGCATCACGCATAGCCTTATCGATAGCGAGAGCGGTATCACCTGCCTTTCCGAGACCAACACCTACCATACCTTTTTTGTTACCCGCTACGAGTGCAACGCTAAAGCTAAAGCGTCTACCTCCAGAAACGGTACGAGATACGCGTCGAATATTGAGCATAGTGCTATCAAACTCTGGCTTTGTGCGCGGAGCGCGATCGCCTTCTCTTCGTCTACCGCCTCCCTTGCCACCACGATCACCACCACGGCGAGGAGCCTGGGTAGCTTGGTCAAGAGGCTTAGCCTCTACCTTTGTTTCTGTCTGAGCTTGTGTTGTGTTTTCGGTTGTCATAGTTTTTTAAAATACAAGTCCTCCTTCCCGTGCACCAGAAGCAAGTGCCTTTACGCGTCCAGCAAATTTAAATCCTCCGCGATCAAAAACCACCTTCTTTATACCCTTAGCAAGAGCGAGTTTTGCAATTTCACCACCAACAAGAGTAGATTGCTCTACCTTTGTCTTCTTGCCCTTGATGTCTTTTGATGAAGCAGAGACAACAGTGCTCTTTGTTACATCATCAATCAACTGAGCATATACACCAGTGTTTGAACGGAAAACAGAAAGACGAGGAACTTCAGCTGTTCCTGAAACCTTGGTTCGTATTTTTGCGTGAAGACGCGCTCGCTTGATGAGTTTAATATTTTTCATAAAAATTACGCTGCTTTCTTACCCTGCTTACGACGGATAACTTCGGCTTCATATCGAATACCCTTACCCTTGTATGGTTCAGGCTTCTTGAGAGAACGAATCTCTGAAGCGAAAGCTCCTACAAGCTCCTTGTCGATACCTGAAATTGAAATAATGTTTTTGTCTGCAGTAACCTTGAGACCTGCTGGAATTGGCACTGAAACAGGATGAGAAAAACCAAGAGCGAGATTGAGGTCTGTTCCTTTTACATCAGACTTAAAACCGATACCTTCTACAATGAGCTTCTTTTGGTAGAGAGTATGTACTCCTTTGAGCATGTTCTTTACGTGAGCAGCATATGTTCCCCAGAGAGGAAACGCCTCGCTTCGAACAGTGCTTACAAGAACAGTTCCGTCCTTGATGTCGATTTTGACATCAGGCTTAACAATACGAGAAATAGAACCAAGAGGGCCTTTTACGGTAAGAGTATAACCATCAAACGTAACGTCTGTTTTTTCTGGGATCGCAATTGGTTTTTTTCCTACGCGTGACATGTTTTTTTAATAAGGTGTTAGTTTTTGGTTTCAGCTTTCAGGGAAGACTATTCTTTCCGCCCTAGAAGCTGACACCTAAAACCTACTAACTAATTCATTTACCAAATTTTGAAGAGAATCTCTCCTCCGACCTTTGCCTTTCGAGCCTCGTCATCTGACATGATTCCTTGAGGTGTTGAAAGAATGAGGCTACCGTAACCCTGCTTTACAGGACGAATCTCATCAGATCCAATGTACAATCGCTTTGAAGGTTTTGAGAGACGAGCGAGGTCTGAAATACGTGGCGCTCCGTCTTCTGAGTAGATAAGACCTACTTCAACAAACTTTGTTACCTTCTTGCCTTTCTTTACAGGAGTCTTTACATATCCTTTTTCTGAAAGTTTCTGAGCGATAGCAAACTTGAGGTTTGAATACGGAATAAGCACTGACTCTTTCTTTGCAGAGCTACCGTTTTTTATCTGTATGATGAAATCTGAAATAGTATCGTGTGTCATTGTTTTTTACCAAGAAGACTTCTTTATTCCAGGGATAAGGCCGTCATTTGCGAGCTCGCGGAAACAAATTCTACAAAGCCCGAAATCACGCATAAATCCGTTCTTTCGACCACAGCGAAAACAACGTCGAACAGTTCGTGAACTGAACTTTGGTTTCTTAGCTGCGCGTGCGATAACAGATGTTTTAGCCATAATTAATTAAAAAACTTACCAGAAAAATAAAAAGCCTTGGTGAAAGCTTTGGGGCTCATACTAGCAAAGCACCACCTCCCTGTCAAACAAAACCAAGGCTCTAAAGAACGATATTAAACCTTCTTGATCGGAAAACCGAGGTGCTCAAGAAAAGCCAAGGTTTCCTTTGGATTTTTAATTGAAGTAACAAGAGTTACCGCAAGACCAAAGACATCCTTGAGCTCTTCCTCAGCAGTCTCAGGAAATATGCTATTTTCACGAATACCGATAGTAAAGTTACCCATACCATCAACTGCTGTACGGTTTATACCACGAAAGTCTTTTGTTCGAGGTATAGCAATATTTACAAGCTTTTCAAGAAAGTTCCACATACGGTCCCCTCTCAAAGTAACTTGATAACCCACAGGATCTCCCTCTCGAGATTTAAATCCAGCAATAGATTTCTTTGATGTACGAAGAGCTGCTTTTTGTCCTGTGATCTTTGAAAGCCTATCTCCAACAAGCTCAACTTTTTTCTTATCCTTATTGAGAGATCCAATACCTGCAGAAACAACCACCTTCAATATAGCTGGGGCCTGCATAACATTTGCGTATCCATACTCTTTTTTGAGAGCGGTAAATGCATCCTTTTGTTTTTCTTTCATTGTTTTCATAGTAGTGTAATGAAATTATTATTCCTTTGAAGACTTTGCCTTTGCTTCCTTGGCAAGTACAACGTTTGAAACATGGAGAGGCATCTCCTTTTCAATTATTTGACCTTTTGATCCGCGCTTTGTAGCACGCTGATGCTTTTTTATTTTGTTTACTCCAGCAACAATAACTTTATTTTTTGAAGGTAATGACTTAACCACTTCGCCGGTTACGCCTTTGTCCTTTCCTGTGAGTACCATTACTTTATCTCCTTTTTTTACGTGCATATAAGTATAGTTAGTATTTAAACAATCTCAGGCGCACGTGACGCGATGGTTTTGAAACCAGCTTCAGCAACCTCGCGTGGAATTGGTCCGAACACACGTCCTGCGAGAGGTTCTCGCTTTCCTTTTTCTAGAATGACCACTGCATTCTCATCAAAACGTACGTACGATCCATCATTTCGACGAAATGGCTTTCTCTGACGAACCACAACAGCGTGGAGCACATCCTTCTTCTTTACTGATTTACGAGGTTCTGCTTTTTGAACAGAAAGAACAACCACTTCTCCAAGTTCAGCATAACGCTTCTTTGAGCTACCAAGCACCTTGAAAATACGGCCAATTTTTGCGCCTGTATTGTCTGCAATTATTACGATGGAACGTGGTTGAATCATATGTGATTGGTTTTAGGTTTCAGCTTTCAGGGAAGACTATTCTTTCCGCCCTAGAAGCTGACACCTGACACCGAAAATTTTTCTAAACGACTTTGAAATGCTTATCTTTTGAAATAGGTCGTGTCTCGACAATGGTTACTGTCTCGCCCATTTTCTTTGTATTACCAGCATCATGTGCTTTGTACTTCTTTGAAATCGTGAGGAATTTCTGATATTTCTCGTTCTTTACATAACGATCTACGAGCACAACAATAGTATCTTTCATGGCAACAGAAACAACCTTACCAGTGAGGGTTTTTGGTCTACTTACTGTAGATGGCTGTGCTATTACTTTTTCTGCTGTTGTTTTTTTCATACGTGATACTTATTGATTTTTTCGTGAAGACATAATAGTGAGAATCTGAGCAATTTCCTTGCGAAGACCCTTACCCTCCTTCACGTTCTTCACCTTTCCTCCTGAAATACCAAAACGGAAGGTACGAAGAGCCTCTCTCTTTTCTCTGAGGTCTTTTACGAGGTCTTCTGTTGTTTTTTTAATAAGGTCTTTCATAGGATTATTTATACTACGGAAATTAAGGCTTTACGCAAGGTCTCGGCTAACAATCATTGTTTTAACAGGAAGCTTGGTACCCGCCTTACGAAGCGCTTCACGTGCTATCTCTTCTGACACTCCATCAACCTCAAAGAGTACTCGTCCCGGCTTTACAGGAGCACAGTATCCAGCAAGGTCTCCCTTTCCCTTTCCGAGTTTTACTTCGGCTGGCTTTTGAGTGTATGGCATGTCTGGAAAAATACGAATCCAGATTTTACCGTTCTTTCCTACCTCACGAGAAACAACTTTTCGAGCTGATTCGATCTGCTCTGAACGAATACGAAAAGCACTAATGGCTTTGAGTCCGAAAGATCCGAATGCAACTGTTGTGCCGCGAGTTTCCATTCCCACCTTCTTTGGATTCTTGCGCATAACGTGCCATTTTCTGAATTTTACTTTTTTAGGAAGCAACATGGAAGTATATTAAATTAAGCCTTTTTATTGAAAACCTCGCCTTTGTATATCCATACTTTGATACCAATGTCACCGTATGTCATGTGAGCCTTTTCACGTGCAAAATCAATGTCAGCGCGGAAGGTCTGAAGAGGAACACGGCCTTTTTTGAGATCCTCGACACGTGCCATTTCTGCACCACCAAGACGTCCGCCAAGACAGATTCTTACTCCTTTAACATCTCGGTTTGCCATTACTTTTTCAACCATCTGTTTCATAACACGACGGAATGGAAGACGCTTTTCGAGCCCTTCAGCAATCATTTGAGCAACGATAGCTGAATCAGATTCAGGTGAACGAATTTCTTCGACATCAATCTTGAGTTCCTGATGCTTTGCAAGACCCTGCTTTGAGATAAATTTCAAAATATCCTGACGGAGTTTTGTTGCGCCTTCACCGCTACGTCCAATAATAACGCCTGGGCGTGATGTACGGATAATAACGCGGAGTATTTTTTGGCTACGTTCAATTTGCACATCAGAAACGTATGCACCACGGAAACGCTTATTCAAAAATTCACGCAAAAGAATGTCAGACTTTAGAAAGTTCTGATATACCCCTCTCTCGGCAAACCAGCGTGATTTCCAATCACGAATGATACCGAGTCTATGAGAAAATGGATGTACTGTGTGTGACATAATTATTTCTTTGGTGTTACAACGGCTGATTTCTTAGGAAGTGCCTTCGCTTTTGGAACCTTTGCTTCCAAAAGAAGATTAACATGACTCATATGCTTGTGTATTGGAAAAGCACTACCACGAGCTCCTGGCATAAAACGCTTCATGGTAGCACCACCATCAACGCGACACTCCTTTACAATAAGGTTTTCGAGAGAAACACCTGTATTTTTTGCATTCGCGAGAGCAGAGTTTAAAAGCTTCGCAATAGGTCCCGCAGCACGCTTTGGTGTAACAGAGAGAGTTGCCAAAGCATCAGATACTTTCTTGCCCTTAATAAGATTCGCAATAAGGCGAATTTTTCGAGGAGCGTGTGATGCGTTTTTGAGAGATGCTTTCATGTGAGTGTGTAATCGTTGTTAGAATAGTGAAAAAATTACTTCTTTTCTGCAACGGTTGCTTTAGCAGCTTGTGCAGAAGCAATCTCAGCTTCTTTCTTTTTGAGTTCAAGTTCTTTCTGCATCTTACCTCCGTGTTTAACGAACTTGCGTGTAAGAGAAAATTCACCGAGTCGATGTCCTACCATTTCTTCAGTAACAAGAACCTCAACGTGTTCCCTACCATTATGAACACCAAACTTAAATCCAACCATTTCAGGAGCAATCTGACATGCACGTGACCATGTCTTAATAACACCGCTCTCTTGTGGTTTCTTTCCTGCGATTTTGTTCAAAACTCGCTCGTCTACATATGGTCCTTTTGAAAGTGATCGTGTCATGTTTATTAAGCTCGGGCGTCTAGGCTAATGGTTCTACGAAAACCGGAAAACAAAAACTAGGCTTTAACCTAGAATCTGACGTAGTGCCTATTCCGAAGCTAGTTGTCATATCCTAGCAGAAGGAAAAAGAATGTCAAACATATAAAGACACTGTGCGCCTGAGCACAACACACATACTAATTCTACACAAAAAACCTTTCTCTAGTGGGTAAAAACAAAAAATCACCCTGAGGTGATTTTTTGAAAGATTCTCGTTTAGTACTATGACTATTCTGACTTCTTTGCCTTTCCAACCTTGCGTCGAGAAACAATGAAAATGTTTGAGTATTTCTTTGGAGTTCGTGTACGCTGGCCTTTTCCAGATGGCTTTCCCCAACGGGTCTTCAAGCGTCTAAGTCCTCTACCCTGTCGTCCTTCACCTCCTCCGTATGGATGGTCTACTGGGTTCTGAGCAGTACCTCGAACGGTTGGGCGAATACCGAGCCATCGTGATCGTCCCGCTTTTCCAGAGTTGATGAGCCAGTGTTCATCGTTTGAAACCTGTCCGATGCTTGCAAAACACTCTTCGTGAATTTTGCGAATCTCAGATGAAGGCATTTTAATATGAGTATATCCTGCATCGTTTGCTACAACCTGAGCAAAAACACCAGCGCTACGAGCAACCTTTGCTCCGCCTTGTGGCTTAACTTCAATATTGTATACAAAGGTACCTACAGGGATTTTCTTCAAAGGCAAGGCATTTCCAAGAACAACAGGAGCTGTATCTGATGCGATTATCGCATTGCCTACCTTTGTTCCCTTTGGAAGGAGTGCGTAGCGACGCTCACCATCTCTATATGCCAAAAGACCAATAAATCCTGAACGGCTTGGATCGTATTCGATAGATTTTACAGTAGCAGGAATGTTTCTTTTTCCGTATGAGAAATCAACATCACGAAGAAGTCTTTTGTGACCACCTCCCTTGTGTCTCACGGTAATACGACCATGATGGTTACGTCCAACAGGGCGCTTTACTCCAGTCGTCAAAGACTTCACAGGATCCTGTGTCGTCAAATATTTTTTGAAGTCAATCGTCTGCATTCCGCGACGGCTAGGACTTGTTGGTTTATACGTCTTCATGTTCGTTTAAATTAAATAAAATCTATTGTGTCCCCCTCTTTGAGATACACATACGCCTTTTTTGCACCTGCTGTCTTTCCTTGTATGCGGTTTTTAAACATGCGTGTGTGAGGTTTGATAGTAACAATGGCGATTTTTACAGGAACAACCTTGTAAATAGAAGCAATTGCTTGAGCGATAGTAACCTTGTTTGCAGAAGGGGCAACTTCAAAGGTATACACTCTTTTCTCAGCGAGAAGACCCGCCTTTTCTGTAATGTAAGGACGAATAATAACACTCGAGTTTACAGGATGAGCTGTAACATCAAGCTTCTTTTGAGCTTTTTTCTCAACCTTCTTTTTTTCTACTGTATTCTTTTTTGTTCCAAATAATGCCATATATTTTTGTTATATCTTAGACTCGAGCACCTTTATAGACTCTTCTGGGTTCTCGATAATGAGGAATGTAGAGCTCAAAAGATCAAGAGGGTTAATGTTTCGAAGTTCATCAATCGAAACTGACCCAATGTTCTGGAAGCTTTTCTCGATCATGCTGTCCTTACGAGAGAGAGCAAAAATCGCAGCATTCTTTTTCTTCATAGTTATCTTCTTGAAGCTTTCGATTTTAGAAATAGCATCAATAATAGCCTTTGCCTCACGTGTCTTTGGCTCTTTCATTGAAAGAGATTCGATGAATACAACCTTACCTTCTTTTACTTTTTGAGAAAGAATAGTAAACAATGCCTTTGTTTTCATCTTCTTGTTTACCTTACGATCATATACCTTGTCGTTACGAGGACCGTGTGCAACACCTCCACCAACCCAAATAGGAGAACGGGTTGATCCGTGACGTGCACGACCTGTACCCTTTTGCTGCCAAGGCTTCTTTCCTCCTCCGCGTACTTCACCACGAGTCTTTGTATGAGCAATAGGCTGACGAGCAGTTGATTGCATTGAAACAACAACCTGATGTACGAGGTCTGCATTCCATGGCAAACCAAAAATATCCTGAGGGAGTTTAACCTTTCCTGCTTCTTTACCTGTTGTTTTGTATACGATTGCTTCCATAGTAGTTATATTAAAAATTAACCTTGAATCGTAACGAGTACTCCTCGTACGCCCGGCAACGACCCTTCAAGCACAAGCTCATTTGTGTCTTTGTGCACCTGAAGTACTTTAAGATTCTTTACGGTAACATTGTCTCCACCCATGCGTCCTGCCATGCGCATACCTTTTGCCACACGACCTCCTGCACGACCTCCACCTCCAGAAATAGTACCTGGTTCACGCTCAGAGTGTTTCTGTCCGTGAGTACGGCTACCTCCTTTGAAGTGATGGCGCTTTACCACACCTTGGAAACCTTTTCCTTTTGATTTTGAGCTAATAGTTACCCTGTCTCCTACTGCAAAAGAACCGAGATCAATGGTGTCTCCGACTTTAGCTGAAGCGACCACATCAGCTGAAACACGAAACTCCTGAACAAATCTAAAATTTCCCAAACCTTTTGCGTGACCAACCTGAGCTTTGTTTATACGAGATTCTTTTTGCTCGCCGAAACCAACCTGAATAGCATCATACCCATCGGTCGCCTTTGTCTTTACTTGAATAACTTTTACAGGACCAGCAGAAACAACCGTTGCTGGATATGCATTTCCTAGGTCATCAAAGACCTGTGTCATTTTTTGCTTTGTACCAAGTATACATTTCATATGGGTAAATTGTTCTACGAGCGCGGGGTATAAGACCCTGTAGGCTCTCTTTTAAAACTAAAAACAGGCGTATGCCTTGTTGTCATAGGATACTACACTAGGATTATAAATCGTGCAACTTTTACCTATTTTTAAACAACACACGCCATCCTCTACCCCACACAACAAAAAATCCCCTTTCGGGGATTTTTTGTATTAAATCATCTTCACATCAATGTTTACACCAGAAGGCATAGACAAATTTGTGAGAGCTTCGATGATTTTTGGATTAGGATTCAAAATATCGATAAGGCGCTTGTGCACTCGCATTTCAAATTGTTCTCGCGCATTTTTGTACACGAATGAAGAGCGGTTTACCGTATATTTCTTTATTTCTGTTGGGAGAGGAATAGGCCCAAGAACCTGGACATCGTAACGCATCGCAGTATCAATAATCTGCTTTACTGATGCATCGAGAATCTTGTTCTCGTATGCACGTACGCGGATTCTTAGGCGTGGAGAAGCGTCTGCTTTCACCGCTACCTTCTTCTTTGTTGTTTTCTTTGTTTCTGCGACAGCCATAATGTTTTTAATGTTGCTTGAGATTAGCCTACAAAAGACCAGAGGTCAAGCCTTAAGCTTATTTTACCACCTTTGTTACCACTCCTGCACCTACAGTCTTTCCTCCTTCACGAATAGCGAAACGAATCTTTTCTTCGAGCGCAATTGGAGCAGTAAGGATTACTTTGAAAGTAACAGTATCTCCAGGCATAACCATTTCAACGCCAGGATTAAGGGTTACTTCACCAGTTACGTCAGTTGTACGGAAGTAGAACTGAGGCTTGTATCCATTGAAGAATGGAGTGTGACGTCCTCCTTCTTCCTTCTTCAAGATGTACACCTCTGCTTCGAATTCAGTGTGAGGATTTACAGAACCTGTCTTTGCAAGAACCTGTCCACGATGAACGCTGTCCTTTGCTGTACCACGGAGGAGAACTCCTGCGTTGTCTCCAGCAATACCAGATTGAAGTTGTTTATTAAACATTTCAATACCGGTAATAGTTGTCTTTGCTGTTGGTTTGATACCGACAATTTCAACTTCGTCTCCAACCTTTACCTGTCCACGTTCGATACGTCCAGTTACCACAGTTCCACGACCTTCGATTGAGAAAATGTCTTCGATAGGCATGAGAAATGGTTTGTCGATCTGGCGCTCTGGCATAGGAATATATGAGTCAAGAGTTGACATGAGCTCCTTGATTTTCTTTGCCCACTCGTCTGTATTGTCTTTTGCCTCAAGAGCCTTGAGAGCTGATCCACGAATAACAGGAGTAGCCTTTCCGTCAAAACCGTAGTGAGTAAGGAGACCACGAACTTCGTCTTCAACGAGGTCGATGAGATCCTTGTCTTCTACAGCATCACACTTGTTGAGGAATACTACGATACGAGGCACACCTACTTGTTTTGCAAGAAGAATGTGTTCACGTGTCTGAGGCATAGGACCATCAATTGCTGATACCACGAGAATAGCACCGTCCATTTGAGCGGCACCGGTAATCATGTTCTTAATGTAGTCAGCGTGTCCTGGGGCGTCGATGTGAGCGTAGTGACGTGTATCTGACTCGTACTCAACGTGAGCAAGAGAAATCGTAACGATTTTTGATGCATCTCGAACAGTACCTCCCTTTGCGATATCTGCGTATGTCTTACCAAGAGCCAATCCATCTCGAGCTTGTGTCGCGAGAATTGATGTAGTCAAGGTTGTCTTGCCGTGGTCAACGTGTCCAATGGTACCTACGTTAACGTGAGGCTTATTTCTTGTGAATTCTGCCATATGTTTTATGTACGAAACCTTGATTTGCGCGCGAGAACTTTGCAAATCCAGACTGCGTACGTGTAATGTACTAAGCTAATAAATTTTCAGAATATAGATTACTCAATAAACTGAAAAAAGCGCACAAAATGCGTACAACGTATGATAACAAAATAGAAATGAAAGTAAAGAGGACGAGCGCAACACCCTTTCCCTAAAACAAAAAACCGCGCGATTTTACATCGCGCGGTTTGATCTTAACCCTTCCCTCCTGTAGGAAAGGTAATCTCGTATATTTCAACGAGAACCGTTCCCTCGTCTGAAGGCTCAACCCCCTGCACCGTAACAGTATAGTGGCCTCCAACGAGGTAGATCATCGAGACGGAATCGAAACGATCATCTTTTCGAACAGGAAATGCTCCGCAAAAACTCTCGTAGCGCCTCATCTCATCGAGACTGAGTCTTTCGATCCAATCATCGTTAGTAAAGATGAGGGACTCTCCTGAGTAAATCTTTACCACAGGATCTTTGAGGGTATTTTTTACCCCAAAAGATTTCAAACCCTCTCCAATAGCCCTGACCAAGAAAAACCGGCCCACAAGAGAACTATTTCCCTGTCCGTTTACAAAACCAACGGTAACCGGCTCTCCTGCCCTCACCTTGGTCAACACCGAGATGTTGACCATTCTGTCCGGAATGATGACTTGTGACGCAATGTCACGCGCCGCCCCTACATTCCGATCAGGAATGATACCAAGGCCGATAAAGGTTTCGGTAAGTTCAATCGCAGTCTGGCTCTGAGCCAGCGAGAAGAAAGCGGTGAAAAACACCACGACCAGAACAAGTATTTTATTCATACTGAGTAAGCCCGAGAGAAAGAAATGCCGTCAAAATAACGGTTTTTCATAATTCTTTACAAAGAGCTTGTTACATACAATGATATCATACTTTTTACATAAAGTCAATGTGCTCCTTTCATGAAAAAACCACCTCAACGAAGAAGTGGTTTTTTGTTTTAGCGAGAGAAAGTGAAGCTTCCTCCCCACGAACCATAACTCTGTGAAGTAACTCCATTTTGAGTAGAGCCTGTGTATGTACTCTGCCCTGGTGTAATAGTGTAGGTCACATTACCTGGCACAGCGATGCCTGAGTGTTTCGCGGCAATACAAATTGATGAGTCATCAGTATAAGGATTTGATCCCCAGATAACAGATGAACCCGCTGAGGCACAGTAACATGTTTTTGATGTTCCATTTAAACCTCTCTCAGTAGTAAGAGTAAGAGGACATGCGCGAACTTCGCTGGAAATGCTCGGGGTACTTGGAACACTGACCGACTGAGCAGGACTTGTTGGTACCGCTTCGATGATAATTGAACCTGTTGTAGGAGAAACTGATGTTCCTCCACAATTTCCAACACAGCGTCGTGGTGCTGGAGTATATGTCGCACCAGTGTTTGAACTATCCCCTGTCGCCGGAATGATGATAATTCCACCACCAGAAGCAGATGTTGCAACACGGACGGTAGCTCCGTTTGATGTTGAATATGCACCATTTTGACCGTAGACCCGAGCGGTAACAACATACGTACCAAGAACAGTTGGAGCCCATGTAAAGGTGTACGGCGCAACGCGATCTTCGGATGCACGAACACCGTTTACAAAGAACTCTACAGAACTAACGGTACCCTGAGGAGTGAGTGTTGCAGTAATAGAAGTTCCTGGAACAACAGTACCTGACGGTGATACGTTCAAACTTGGTACAGACACACCAGAACCCTGAGATCCAACGACACTTACTGTGACAGGCTGGCTTGATGCAGTAGCGCCTCCCACTGCAACATTTTTTACTACAAGGGTGTGTGTTCCCATACCAGAAGGAATCCATGTGAAATAAGCATTCAAAGTGCTCGGAACCACTTCCGCCACCTTTTCACCGTTGTCATAAAGTTCGGTTTTTGCAACACGAGAAGGATCAGTTGCAGACTGATTAGTAGTTCCAGAAAAAGTAACTACCACACTCACTTGTGCACCCGGTGTAAATGTTGTGCCCGATGATGGAGTGTAAATAGAAGGAGTAGCAACCGCACTTGTAAGGTTTACGGATTTTGTGTTACGCGTAAGAAGCACGGCTGAAGGGTGCGCAGAGTTTCCTCCTGGAGCTCTATACAACTCCGCTACGATAATATAACGACCAGGAACAATACTTGTCGGAGAGACTACCACATCTGCAAGGGATACTCTTGCGGCGCTTCCAAAAGCAGCCAACCCTGTACTACCAGTAACCGTCGTGCCGGGAACAGGAACCCCTGTTGAAGATGTAATATAACCCTTAATCGCAAACATTTCTTGCGTTGGTTCTGTGTTTGTAATAGTTGCGGAAAGAGGCCATCTCACCAAAGTATCTTGTGTTGTAAATGAAGCAGGACCAGCAATAGAAACAGAGGCGTTGTTATTGAACACCGCATTTATTGAGTCCGCAGGAGAAATAACAACAGACCCTCCACCAGAAGATGTTGGTCCATTGTAAATAACCGTCCTGTCTTCAAACGAAATATTCCCCGCAACATCTTCTACCTCATAGCGAATAGTGTACGTTCCGGAACCACGATTACCGAAACCATTTGCAGAAGAAGCGTAACCTGCGTTTACCGCAACAGAAACATCAAGAGATGCGTTCTGTCCATAAACAGATGTCCACCCTGTTTGCTCTGAACCGAGACCTCCGAGCACATATGCTCTATGTTGCTTAATACGAGAAGATCCCGCAGTCGCACGAGCAGACCATGTCATGGTACTTCCGAGAGAAACAGTGGTTGGAGAGACACTAAACGAGGTGATGTCCGGACCTTGGAACTGAGCACCTGCACCCGCCTCAACAGTTACCTGTGCGACAAGTACGGTCTTCCATGGCTGAGTAATACCTGATTGTGATACTTGATACGAAGTAGACTGGAATTGAAGCTCGAGATTGTATGTTCCAGGAGCGACATCTGGTGGCATATTCAAATATAATGTTCCCCTACCATTAAAACCTCGTCCGGTACCACCTGGGAACCAAAACGCACCGACATTTTTATTATAGTAACTAGAAAACTCACTTACAGGAGTATCACCAACAGGGCGAAGCATTGCAACCACAGTAAAATCATCCCCCTTAAGACCTCCGTACCCACTACCTCGTGTACCTGGAGTTACAAAATAAGGATCATATGAAAAAGAAATCGTTACGCTTTCATTAAAACCACTTTTGATTGTGGTGCTACCACCAGAAAGACGAGCGGTAAAGTCACCCTGTCCGTCTGAACCACTACCGTTACCCACTGTAAAAGGACCCTTAAAGTCACGAAGATTGAGGTACGCCTGAGTCACAACAGCAATATCGTATGAATAATCTATAGGATTTGAGAGACTACCATTTTTTGTATTGTAAATTGTTTGAACATAGTCACGAATTCGTGCCTCGGAAAAACTCCAATCCCCTACATACATGTAGTACGAGCCTGTTGGAACAGTACTTGGGATAAAAAGATTTGCCTGACCAAAATGAGTACCAACACGGCCCAAGTCAATAATGTCTGATGAAGCCACAAGAGACATATTTTGTCGTGCACGATCAATCGCGCTCGCTTTAATGAGTTTGAAAGAGAAAGTTTCTCCTCCTGTAACTTCACCTGGCCCACCCACATCTTGGGTATCCCACGCAATATAGACCGACTGCCCCGCAATAGGGGTCGGCTCGTTACAACCAGCAGAACGACACACTGTTGTTATTTTTACTGAGGGCTTTTTCTGAAAAGGGTCCCGCGAAACACCAGAAGGTGTTTGGGTTACAGGTGAAGACGAGATGCTTCCCGTGTTTGATGTGCCCACAGCACTACGAGCAGTGGACGCCTGACTTCCAGAGATGATTCCAAGTGAAATGAATAATTCAACAAGCTCATTGGCGTTTATTGTCTGAGCAGAAACAGATGATCCAGACATTCCAAGCAAAACCATTCCAACAACGAATCCTGTAAAATATTTTTTCATTCTCAAATAAAATTATGTATAAATATAAA
>DAORIX010000010.1:0-20726 GCA_035438745.1 Minisyncoccota bacterium
AGACGGCATACGAGATTTATCGGATGCATCTGTAAAAGTAGAAGCAAAAAAAGCCGCAAAGAAAGCTAAAGATGAGGTTAATGGTGACTCAGGCATTGTAGCAATGGATAAAGAATTAAAAAAACTTCTTGAACAAATAGAAAGCAACACAAGAGAAACATCAGAATTTTCAGAAGAGACAAAAATCGAACTAGAAGGACTCAAATCAGCACAAACTGATTTGACAAAGCAGCTTTCCACGTTTAATAAAAAAGAAAGCAAAATAGGAAACAGGGTGGTGGACACGCCGACATTTGAGAGAGAAAGAAAGGCTATTCAAGATTCACTGAATAATCTAATTGCTCAAATAAAAGAAAAGCAAGCCCCGGCCCCAGAAAAGGTTGAGCAAATAAAAAACATGAAAAAAAGGAAAGAAGACCTTGAGGAAAATATTGAAAAAAGAAAGGGAATTTTGGTTCAAGAAAAAATCACTGAACTTGAAAAAAGGGGAATTAAATTATCTTCAAAAAATATGGAAGGTCTTGAGGAACTCATAAAAAAAGGTGAGGAGGTTGAAAAGGAAGACGTTTCAAAGAAAGTTGCTGATCTTGTAGAAAGATCAAAAGAACCGGAAGAAAAAACAAAACCAGCAGAAGAACCTAAAACTAAACCATCTTCTGAATAAATAAAAACATGGATTCTGAAAAAAAAATATTACAAGAAAAATTTGATCTTCTACCAGAAGAGTTAAAAAATGCGATCACTTCGGTTGAAGTAGGGGATCGTATTACACAGATCGCCGAAAAATACAGCTTACGTATTGATCAAAGCGGAATACTCGACGAAGAAATCATACGGGTTATGGTTGGAATGACTCATCCTGACCTCTTCCTAAACAAACTTAAAGGAAGGCTGGGTATAAACACAAAAACTGTGGAAGATATTGTTCGGGATCTCAACACGGAAGTGTTTCTGCCTGTGCGAAAGTCGCTTATGGAACTTCATGAAAAAGCAGACGCACGAGAAACACCAGAAGAACACCCTTCAAAGGAAGAGATCCTCCACGAAATTGAAAACCCTACCCAAAACGAAGCGCCCAAGAAACCGTCTACAGAACTTATGGTAGGGAGACTTACTGGTATAGTTCAAATTCCTGGAGGGAAGAGCCAAATCCCTGTCAAAAAACCCGTTCCGCCAACACCGCCTTCACAACCACTTCAAAAAACCGTTAGCCAGAGCCCGAACGACCAAAGACCGAGATCATCTGACCCGTATAGAGAACCGATAAACTAGGTTCCAGTTTTAGAAAGAAGGCGTGGGTGTTATATTGTATATACTAAAAAGCTTTAACCTCAAACCTTTTACATATGCGATTTCAAGTTCCACAATTCATAGAAGTAGAGGATAAAATATTCGGACCTCTCACCCTTAAACAATTCCTCTACCTCGCAGGAAGTGCTGGTTTAGCATTTATAGTCTATAGCTTCATTGGTAATCTTTTTATAACAGCGTTGTTTGTCATTCCTATAGCGAGCACAGGCCTTGCCTTAGCTTTTTACAAAGTAAACAATAAACCTTTTATTTTTGTACTCGAGGCCGCGATCAAATACTATTTTTCTGAAAAACTCTATATTTGGAGAAAAAAAGAAAGACAAGTGACACAAGTAAATCAAAAAGAGGCGGTAGACAGCTCTAGTCTTTATATTCCAAAACTATCCGACAGCAAACTAAAAGATCTTACCTGGAGCCTTGATATAAAACAAGCACAAAATCCTGCCCAAGGAAAAGGCGGTAGAAACACTTTTTAAAGGAAAAGCCAAGATATTACAAACAGATTGGATAATAAGGTATAATTCTTATTGTTCTCTATTCTAAAATCCATGCCTTCTCAAGTAAAATCAAAAACATCTCAAGATTTTGTTCCTATAAAAGAAATTCGACAGAGCACGGTTGTTCTCAAGGACGGATCACTTCGTGGTATTGTGATGGCATCATCGATAAACTTTGCACTCAAATCAAGTGAGGAACAGCAATCGGTGATGTACCAATTTCAAAATTTCTTGAATTCACTCGATTTCTCTGTACAAATTTTTATCCAATCACGTCGTCTCGACATTAGACCGTATATAGCTCTTCTCGAAGGACGCCTCAAGGAACAAGTAGGGGATCTCCTCAAAATACAAACAAAGGAATATATAGAGTTCATAAAAAACTTTACTGAGAACTCGAACATAATGACAAAAACATTTTTTGTTGTTGTTCCTTATACACCACCTGTGCTCAACTCAAAAACAGGACCAGGGTCATTTCTTAGTAAACAAAAACAATCCTCTGCCTCAAACGCAGAAGTAAAACTCGAACAGTTCGAAGAACACCGAAGTCAACTAGAGCAACGTATTAGCGTTGTGGAGCAAGGTCTCGTGCGTTGTGGCATCAGAACAATACAACTCGGAACAGAAGAGGTTGTGGAGCTTTTTTACAAAATATTCAATCCCGGAGACACCGAAAAACCAATACCTCTGTCGTAAACAGCCTTTTAAAAATAATCAATTTTTAACAAAAATCCATTAATAGGAAAATTATTACATGGTATTATTAAGAAGCTGAAAACTAAAACTTCTCCCTATGGGACTATTCGATTTTTTAAAACCAAAACGCCAAGGATCACTCGTGGCACCAGTTCTTCCTCAACAAATCTATGAGGCCGGTATTCTAGAACTCAAAGATGTTATTGCGCCCTCCGCGCTCAAGGTCACACCCCGTGAACTTAATTTGGGAGACAAAATTTGTCGAAGTTTCTTCGTCATATCATATCCACGCTTTCTCACAGAGAGCTGGTTTGCTCCAATTATTAACCTAGATAAGGTTTTTAACATATCGATATTCATTCATCCCGTTGAAACAGCAAAGGTTCTTCGTCAATTTCAGAAAAAAGTGGCTGAAGTTCAAAGTCAAATAAATATCAGGGAACAAAAAGGACTTGTGCGTGACCCTATGCTTGACACTGCATATCAAGACCTTGAATCCCTTCGTGATCAGCTACAGCAGGCACAGGAAAAACTCTTTGATGTGGGTCTCTATATAACCATCTATGCGGACACCGAAGCCGATCTTGATAAAACGGAATCGGAAGTAAAATCAATACTCGAATCAAAACTCGTCTACGTAAAACCGGCACTTTTTCAACAAGAGCAAGGTTTTCGCTCAAACATACCGACAGCATCTGACGAGCTTGTTGTACATTCAAAACTCAACTCATCTCCACTTTCAAGTCTCTTTCCTTTTATTTCATTCGACCTTACATCTGACAAAGGTATTCTCTATGGGATCAACAGACACAACTCTTCACTTGTGCTTTTTGACCGCTTTTCCCTTGAGAACTACAACTCTATAACATTTGCAAAATCCGGATCAGGTAAGTCCTACACAACAAAGCTTGAAATTTTGAGAACCCTCATGTTTGATACAGAAGTTATTGTTATAGACCCTGAAAGGGAATACGAATACCTAGCCGAAGCAACAGGTGGAAAGTATTTCAACATTTCCCTCAACTCCGAACATCACATAAACCCATTCGAACTTCCTATTGCGCGCGAAGATGAATCTCCTGCAGATGTTTTAAGGTCAAACATTATAAATCTTGTAGGACTCTTTCGTATCATGATGGGGGGACTCTCTCCCGAAGAGGACGCGATCATTGATCGCGCTATCACTGAGACCTATGCACTCAAAGACATTACCCCTGATTCTGATTTTGCAAACATAGAACCACCGCTCCTTTCTGACTTTGAACTTGTACTTGCCGGCATGGAAGGAGGGGAGTCTCTCGTACAACGACTCACAAAATACACCAAGGGTACGTGGTCAGGCTTTATCAACAGACCAACCAACGTAGACATTAGTGCGAAATTTATAGTGTTCTCTCTTCGCGATATGGAAGATGAGCTTAAACCGGTAGCAATGTATATTGTGACGCACTATATATGGAATGCTGTTCGCAAAAACCTCAAAAAACGCCTCCTTGTTATTGATGAGGCGTGGTGGATGATGCGTTCCGAAGACACAGCTTCATTCCTTCTCGGTATGGCAAAGCGTGGACGTAAGTACTTCTTGGGCCTTGCAACGATTACACAGGACGTTGATGACTTCATGAAATCACCTTATGGATTGCCTATTGTCACCAACTCATCTATTCAGATACTCCTCAAGCAATCTCCCTCATCCATCGATAGACTTCAACAAACCTTTAACCTCACCGATGAGGAAAAATATCTTCTTTTGGAGTCAGACGTAGGTGAAGGTATCTTCTTTGTGGGACTAAAACACGTAGCAATCAAAATAATTGCATCCTACACAGAAGATCAGATCATCACCTCAGACCCCTCTCAGCTTTTGGCGATAAAACAGGCGAGAAAAACAGCCGAAGGCCTCTAAAAAGAAAAAACTTTAGTAAAAACACACCTTCCACATGGTGTGTTTTGCGTCATAAGCTTTGTGATATACTTATGAAGTATGGTTCGCACACCACTCATATTTTTTTTATCGTTTTTATTTTTCGCTCTTTCACCGTCTCTCCATGCTCAAATTCCACTAGGAAGTGGGGGAGTGAGTATTAGCCTCGTCCCTGAAAATCCAAAACCCAACCAGTCTGTTGTAGTAAAATCTCAGAGCTTTAGCACAAATCTTGATAACGCAACGTTTAAATGGTCAGTAAACGGGAAAGTAATTGCAGAAGGTGTTGGTATGAAGCAGTTTGAAACAACCACGGGAAAAAGTGGCTCCGTCACAAGTATTCAGGTTGAAATAAACACTCAAAACTTAGGCGTAATACGTGACAGCATAACTTTTCGACCAACAGAAGTGACGCTTATATGGGAATCTGATGGATACATCCCTCCTTTTTATAAAGGAAGAGCATTCTACACCCTTGGTGGAGCCCTCAAAGTCGTAGCGATACCAGAATTCTTTAACTCACAAGGCAAAAGAATGAACCCTAAAGATCTTGTATATACCTGGAAGAAAAACGGCGAGGTTGTTGCGAGCGCTTCGGGATACGGAAAAGACTTCTTTATCTCAGACAAAACATCTTATCTACGAGAAGGTAACGATATCAGCGTAGAAGTATCTAGTCCTCGAGAGAATATCACCGGATCGGCTTCGGTTATTGTTGAGCCACAACAACTAGAAATACTCATGTATGAGAAAAGTCCGCTCTATGGAATACTTTTTAACAAAACACTTCCATCCTCATTCAGCCTGACTAATGAAGAAATAACTCTCTATGCCACTCCTTTCTTTTTTTCAACACAAACACAATCACTAGGAGAACTTTCGTTTGAGTGGACTATGAACAACAATCCAATCAGAAGCGCAGCTGGTAGCAACGAACTTACCCTACGAAAAGAAACAGGGCAGGTGGGTAGCTCGGATATCGGAATTACTATTCAAAACCCGCGCAAAGTACTCCAGGGAACAAACACGAAGACTCGAATACTCTTTCAATAAAACATGAATACGTATTTTAAAAGAATTGCCTTAGGAATTTGTATTTTTATTGGACTCTGTTTATACACTAGTGTTTTTGCCGTAGACTACACATCCCTTACCACAATTCCTGGTGTTTCTGAAAAAAACAAAGACCTACCGTCTCCTCAGAATCTCGTCCTCGGTATATATACCGTAGCAATAGGGATAGGATCGATACTTGCTGTTGTTATGGTAATAATTGGCGGAATAAAATACACGGTCATGGAGTCTTTTGGCGCAAAAACAGACGCAAAAAAACAAATAACCTCAGCGTTTCTTGGACTTGTGCTCCTCCTAGGTTCCTACCTCATACTAAAAACAATAAACAAAGACCTTGTAAATTTTAATACAACACTTCCAACATCTGATGGTAAGGCGCTCCAGGGATATATCGCCGAAAAAGAGGCTATCGATGCTCAGATACACGACCTGAGAAGAAGCTATGCCGCCGCAGACGCAAAAACAAAAACTGCAGAAAACGAAGCCCAAAGACTTCTCGCTGAAAAAGAAACCCTCGAAGCACGCTATAGCGCTATAACCAACAAAAACCTCGACGAAGCAAAAGCACTGGAAGCCCAAATAACAACACTCAACTCTCAGCATCAAGCAAAAAAGGCCGAGGCTGCCGCTCTTGATAATGCAGCTCAGAAACTTAGACGTGATGGTTTAACACTTATTTATACTAATCAAGTGTTAACAGAACTCTCGGCAGGTAACGTGGATGCGGCAAAACAAGCTGTCCAAAGAATGGAGAATACTGAGCAACAAAAAATACAACTACTCAAAAACCAAAACGCACCTCAAGAAGAAATAAAAAAGGCCGAAGCAAGTCAGGTTTATACTGTTACGACACAAACTTCGAAGATAGACACCGCACAAGCGCTCAATGAACTTGGAAAAGCAATGTACCAGGATATAAACAAAGTGGTAGAAATAAAAGAAAAAATAAAAACAGACACAGAAAAGGCTTTAGTGCTCATAAACCAAAAAGACCCCTCAAAATCAGACCTACTGCAACGAGAATCAAATGATAATATTAAAAAAATAAACGATGCTCTGTTAAAAAGGTTTAATTGTCCGGCAGGATCAACTACGGTAACAAAAGATGCCATATCTAGTGGTTTTCGGTGTACTTCTAATTAAAATCTATGTCAAAAAAAATATTTATAACACTCATACTTATCGCCCTCATCTCTCTTGTTTTTGGAGTGTGGTTTTTAATGATGGACAAGAATCCAAACGACACCCTCAGTCAAACCGATGGAGAAAACCTCTTTCCTTTTGGACAGGGTGGGGGCACAACACCGACAAACCCGGGTACAACAAACCAAACAACCACAACTACACCTGACTTTGATTCAGACTACATACCTCGTTTGAGAAAAATATCAGAAACCCCGGTAGCTGGTGGGGTAGTGTTTACCAATAAACTCGGAACTATCATCCGCTACGTTGAACGCGCAACGGGACACATCTTTGAAACCTACACTGATTCGCTTGAAATAAAACGAATATCTAACACAACAATACCTAAAATAGAAGAGGCTTTGTGGTCAAATCAAGGCAATCAGGTACTTTTTCGTTATTTACGCGATGACAATCAAACAATTCGCACGTTCTATGCACGCATAAGCACTACAACTGTTCCAGACCAGGCTATCGAAGGAATATTTCTCCCTGACAACATTGCGAAAATTAACGTTTTTGGAGACAGAATATTCTACACAGCAAAAACAGAAACCGGATCGACAGGTATTATTGCAAACATCGACGGAACAAAGAAAACAGCACTTATAAACTCCTCATTTAATACATGGAGTCATACATGGAGTCAGCCGGGATCTGTTTTACTTTTTCCAAGCCCAAGCTCTCTAGCAACAGGTTTCATATACACACTCAACACAGCATCAGGTGAGTATATAAAAGTGAGCCCAGGGGCTCCTGGCCTCTCAGGACTCAGCAACAAAGACGGCTCTCTCATACTTATGAGCGGTAAAAAAGGTTTTGGAGTAGGAACAGCAGTTCTCAACACCAAAACAGGAGAGACGACAAATCTCTCTCTACAAACAATGACTGACAAATGTGTGTGGAGTGTACTCGATGTAACCGTTCTTTACTGCGCAATCTCTCAAGCATTGCCACAAAACAATTATCCTGATGCGTGGTACCAAGGAAAAGTAACAACAAACGACTCTGTTTGGAAGATAAACACCGAAACAGGGGACACTGAAGAAATACTTAGTCCTCAAATAGAGGCACTCGAGGAGTTCGACATAACAAATCTCTCTCTCGATGCTCAAGAAAACGTATTGCTCTTTACTAACAAAAAAGACTTAACCTTGTGGGCGTACAGCCTCCGCTTCTAAACAAAAAACCACTCGATCTCTCGAGTGGTTTTTTATTTAGTTGATAGGGGCTAACTTATCCTGATCTTTTTTAGATAACTCCTTTCTAACAAAAAGCTCTTGGAAGATGGTAAAGATATTGCTTGTCGTCCAGTATATAGCCAGAGCACCTGCTGCGTGATACGAAACAAAGAAAATAAAAAGAGGGAGAAAGTACTTCATCTGAAGATTCATGTTACGCGCCAAATCGTCAGAAAAACTTGCTCCTTCTTTACGAGGCTGGGTCTTTGGAGAGGCGAGGTAGGCATAAATAAACTGTGTTACACCAGCACAAAGCGCTAAAACATAACTTTTTTGAGTAACATCGAAGATGCCAAGGAAGATTTCATTGGCGACGGTAGGCACCTTAACAAAAGAGTAAAGAATCTCTGTGTTAAAAACCTCTAATCCGTTCGAATAGAAAACCTTATACAAAGCAAAAAGTATTGGAATCTGAATAAGGAGCAAGAGGATACCAGAAAAAGGGTTTATATTCTTTGTTTTATAGTACTCCATCACTTTTAAAGCCTGCTCTTGCTTGTTCGGGTACTTTTCTTTGATAGAACGAATGTCTTTATCAGAAAGCTTCATGATTATCTGAGTCCTGACAGCCTTACGCGTCAAAGGAAAAAGAATAACCTTAACAACAAGAGTGAGGATCACCACAACAACACCAACATCTGCCCAGGGAAGGGCTCCTATAAGAAAAACAAAACCATTATAAAGAGGGTCGAAAACAAACGTATGATATAAATATGAAAACATGGTGTTAATACTACTGCACCTCAAGGTATTCCTCAACAGAAAACAGAAGTCTAGATAATTGAAGTTTTTTTCAACAGAGAAACTAGTGACGATTTTAAATCAAAAATAGTGAGATCAAGTGGTTTTTTAACAATAAAAACAACATCAAAAGATGGCTTAACTTCAGATAGAAAAGAAGAGAGGCTAGTGTATCCCACTCTACGAATCCTATTTCTCATCACCGCGGTTTTAACAGCCTTAGAAGACACAGAAAAAGCGAAGCGGGTTGGGTTTGTGTCCTGTCTTTTGATGTAGACAAGCGATATTTCCTGCCCAAAGATGCTTTTCCCTGCTGCAAACACATTTTTAAGTAGGGAAGTAGTCAGTCTTCGATTTTTTACTAACATAGGTATAGAAACTATACACCAAGCTTCTTTCGGCCTTTGTGCATTCGTCTCTTTATAGTCTTTCGTCCTCCTTTGGTTTTGGTTCGAGAAAGGAAGCCGTGAGCACGAGCGTGTTTTCTATTTTTTGGTTTATATACGATTGCCATAAGTGAATGGTTTATTTTAAAACAAAATCTTTCGGAACAAAAATATTCTTATTAACAGATTGTTCACATATTATTAACATATTTACTCGTTTTCCACAAGTATTAAAATTCCATTAAGCCTTTATACTTAGTCTCAACCAAACACACAACTATGTCTGAAACAAAAAAAATTTGGGATGGTGTACTCGGTGAAATAGAACTCCAAGTTTCAAAAGCAAACTTCAATACATGGTTCAGGGATACTTTTATCTCAAAAATAGATGATGGTGTGGTCCACGTTGCTGTGCCAAACGCTTTTGTACGAGATTGGCTCCTCAATAAATACCACAAATGCATTCTCAAGAGTCTGAGAGACAGCGGTAAAGACATCAGATCTGTTGAATACAACATTTCTAAGTCAGACAGCAAGAAACAAGAGGCTGAAGTTGTCCGAAAAATCTCTCCTACAAACGAACTTCCTCTTCAGGATTTTTATATAAACAAAGAAGACAATCTCAACCCTCGTTATACTTTTGAATCCTTTATCGTAGGACCTTTCAATGAATTAGCCCATGCGGCATCACAAGCGGTACTTAAAAAACCAGGTATTTCCTATAACCCACTCTTTATTTATGGCGATACAGGAAGAGGAAAGACTCATCTCATACAATCAGTAGGAAATTACCTCAAAAATAACGGCTCTAATTCTAAAGTTATTTATGTTACCTCAGAGAAATTTGTTGTTGATTACGTCAACGCTGTTCAAGGTGGAAAAATGAACTTTTTTAAAGAAAAGTACAGAAAATATGATGTTTTTATTATGGATGATACACAATTCCTTTCAGGAAAAGAGAAATGCCAAGAAGAACTCTTTCATCTTTTCAATACTTTTTACGATAACAATAAACAAATCATCTTTTCTTCTGATAGGCACCCGAACTATATAGATAATCTCGAAGAGCGTCTCAAATCTCGCTTTGCTGCGGGTATGATTGTTGATATTTCTGCACCAGACCATGAATCTCGCATGGCGATACTCAAAACAAAAGCTAAAGTTAACAATGTTTTTGTTGATGATCAGATTTTAGACTTTATTGCTTCAAACATAGAAGGGAATATTCGTGAACTTGAGGGTATTTTCAACTCTATCGTGATGCAAACACAACTAAAACAGAGAACATTGAACCTTATTGAGGTAAAAAACCTCATAAAAGACTCGTCAAAACCAAAAAAATCACTTTCTGTAAAAGAAATAGTGAAGATAGTCTCTGATTACTACAACGTTGAAGAGAACTTTATCTATGAGAAGACAAGAAAGAAGGAAATAGTTAAACCTAGGCAGATTATTATGTATCTTTTGAGGGAAGACATGAATATTTCATACCCTTCAATAGGGGAGAAGCTTGGTGGTAGGGATCATACAACTGTTATACACTCGTGTGAGAAAATAAAAGAAGATATAAAGACAAACAATCTTCTTTCTCAGGAGTTAAGCCATATTCGGTCTCTGATGTTTTAAGTGGATAACTCTGGGGATAACCATGTGGATTACTGTGAATTAACTTGGGTATGAAATGTTGAATAGTCACCCTTTATTCACTGAGTAAAAAGTCATCCACTTTAACAAGGTTTTTTATACACAATGAGATCTGTGTAAAAAGACTTAAAAAATGTTGAAAAATAAGGTTTTAAGGACTATCCCCACAAGTCACAGGTATTATAATAATAATAGACTTATATAATAAGATTATGAAGCTAGACTGTGTAAAAGAAAAAATCACCGAAGGAATCGCTCGAGTCGAAAAGACTACAGGGAAGAATCTCAATCTTCCTATTCTTTCTTGTGTACTCCTCAAGACCGACAAAAACAATCTTATTATTAGATCAACAAATCTCGATATAGGTGTTGAAGTCTCAATACCTGCAAAAATTCACAAAGAAGGCAGTGTCGCTGTATCAGGATCAATACTCGCTTCTTTTTTGGCTTGTGTAAAAAATGAGAAAAATATAACCCTGGAACTTGTTGAGGGTAATTTGGTTATAAAAACAAACTCTCTATCAACAACTATAAAAGCTCAGTCTTCTGAGGATTTTCCAACACTACCTCAGGTGGGGAAGGAAAAAACCTTTACAATAAACCCTGCTGTTTTCGTAACAGGATTAAAACATGTCTGGTATGCAGCTTCTCACTCTACAGTAAAACCAGAGCTTGCTAGCGTGTATGTACACCCACATGACGACTCTCTTGTGTTTGTTTCTACTGACTCTTTTCGTTTGGCTGAGAAAAAAATGCGCGCTAAAGACGTAAAAGACTTTACTCCTGTTATTATTCCTTCAAAAAACATAGGCGATATTATTCGCATTCTGGAAACAATTGATGAGGATATTGAAATTTTGTTCGATAAAAATCAAATTGCCTTTGAGGCTTCTGGTTTATATCTTGTCTCTCGAGTTATTGACGGAACTTTTCCTGATTATCGACAAATTATTCCTAAAAATCATTCTACAGAAGTTATTGCTCTCAAAGTAGACGTGATTGATTCGTTTAAAGGCTCAAATATCTTCTCAGACAAGTTTAATCAGATACATATGACAGTTCTACCGCATGACAAGGTTTTTGAGATTAAAACGAACAATAGCGATGTTGGAGAGTATGTTCAAAAGATAGACTCTTCTCTTTCTGGTGAAAACATTGAAATGAACTTTAATCACAAGTATATTGCTGATTCTTTTCAGTCTCTCGATTCAGACAGCATATCTTTTACTTTTAATGGTCAAAACAAACCTTTGATCATTCAAGGAGTATCAGATAAATCTTTTTTGTATCTTGTAATGCCTATGAATAAATAGGGATATGTTTAATATTCAGGACTATTTAGCGAAGTTTTTAAAATTAGGTGCTCATCATGAGCTTGCACAGAAGGTTTTTAGTGAGGTTGTTTCTTTGTTTTTCTCTTTGCCTGTTTCCGCAATAAAGGTTACCTATAAAGATGGTATTTTTCTGCTTTCTTGTTCTCCTGCAATAAAAAACGCTCTTTTCGTTAAAAAGAGCGTTCTTATGGAGGAGATAACAAAGAGAGGTGTTAAGGTTTTTGATATTCGTTAGTTAGTTGTTGAAAACTGAATAGTTTTTTCACCTCTGTTATACACATTGTCGATTCCTATTATTTTCATTTCGTTATTTTTCTGAAGATTGGGCAAATCTGCTACGTGAAGTGTTGTTGTAAAAGGACTTGTTAGTGTTGTGATGTAAGCACCGTTTACATAGATCATTACTTTTGAGAGGGGATACCTTCCTTGAGAAGATACTGTGAACTGGATTTTTTGATTAACCGTCATTCCGTCTTGAAGGTTCGAGACGTTTATTTTAGGACTAGCTTCTGGTGTGTGAATGTCATCACTCAGTTGGGGTTCTGTAAAATCTACTTGATCAGGGTAGTTATTTTTCTCTGCCCACAAACGCACAGCACCTTCCCATTTTTCAAATTGAGGATCTTTTTCAGGGTTTGTAGGTTGAGGACCGTGTGGATCGTCTTTATTTATCCAATAGAGTATAGAGTGAACCTCTTGTATGACTTCTTCTTTTCTTGTTTCTTCTGGTGTGTACTCAGTAGCTTTTTTTCCACTAATAGTGTCTATCTCGTAGGTACGTCCACCTTTCCAGATACCTCTAAAGACTGGTTTTAAATCTCTTTCAGGGATAGAGGGTTTCTTAAAGTTTTCTGCAGGGTATTCCGAGAGAACATAACGCATAAACTCGTTCCAGAGGGGAGCAACTATTTGGCCAGCAACCTTCTTTTCCATAGGAGTATTGTCATTATTTCCAGCCCAAACACCGGCAACAAGATATGGTGTATAACCAATAGTCCATGCATCTTTATAGTCGTTTGTTGTTCCTGTTTTTACTGCCACATCAAAACCTGGAAAGTTGAGAAGGGAGTTTCTACCATATGACGCAGCACGAGCCTCGTTATCGCTCAAAACATCAGAAACTGTCTGAGCGACATATGCGGGGAGAACTTCTTTTCGTGTTGTTGTTTTTTCAAACAAAATATCTCCTCGGTTATTCTCCACTCGTTCAATTGGTTGGTAGGGAACTCGTACTCCGTTGTTTGCAAATACACCATAGGCGCTCGTGAGATCGAGAAGGGACACTTCACCACCTCCGAGAACGAGAGTAAGTCCGTACTGATTTGCATCACCAAGACCTGTTATTCCCATATTCCTTGCTAAGGAGAGTGCCTCTTTTATACCAACAAGATACAGTGTCTTTATTGCGGGGATGTTGATCGATTGAGCAAGAGCTTCTCTTAGGGTTATTGGTCCTCTAAAAAGATCATCATAATTTCCTGGTTTATAACAAACCTTCTCGTCTGTTTCTGGAGGGAGAGGCTTTCCTTCTGCGTCGCATCTGCTACTAAATTCAGTTTCAACATCAAAGAGAACTGTTTCTGGTGTGTATCCTTCAAGAAATGCCTGAGCGTAGACTATTGGTTTGAAGGTGGATCCTGGCTGTCTGCTTGCCGTTGATACATTGAAGTTGCCGTCAATTTCTTTATCAAAATAATCTCGTGAACCAACCATAGACAAAATATCTCCTGTTTTTGGATCGAGAGCTATAAGAGCAGCATTTTCCGCGTTGAATTTTTCTTTATTTTCGAGCGCTTTTCTTTTTATGATTTCTTCCGCTTTGACCTGGAGATCATAATCAAGAGTGGTTATAACCTTTAGCCCTCCATTTTCTACCATGTCTTGGCCGTATTTTTGTTCAAGGATTTCTTTTACAAAAAGAACAAAATGAGGAGCTTTTATTCCGAACTCATTTTTAGGAAGGAATTCTACTTTTTCGTTTAAAGCATCTGTGTATTCAGTATCAGAGATGAAGTCGTTTTCTTTCATTCGTCGCAAAACAAGATTTTTTCTTTCTTCGAGTTTGTCTCTGTTTTTTCCGTACGGTGAGTAGAATGTAGTCGCTTGGGGTATTGCGGCGAGGTATGCAGCTTGGGCGAGAGTAACGTCTTTAGCGCTTACTCCAAAAAACTGACTACTTGCTTCTTCTACGCCATACATGCTTCCTCCATAGGAAGTTTCATTAAGATAGATTCCTAGAATCTCGTCTTTCGATACAACTCGTTCTAGTTTGAGTGCTAGTACCCATTCCTTTAGTTTTCGTGAGATTTGCTTGTCTTTTGTGAGAAGTGCGTTTTTAACAACTTGCTGGGTTATTGTTGAGCCTCCTTGTCCATATGACCCTGTGACCAGGTTTGCTAGTACTGCTCGAAGGAAGGAGAGGGGACGTATACCGTTATGCTCGTAGAATTGATCATCTTCAATGGCAACAGTCGCGTTTTTTATATTTCGAGAAATGTCCCCAAAAGGAATAACAGTTCTTTTTGTGCCTTGGAATACATCATAGAGTAGTATTTTTCCTGTTCGGTCGTATATTTTTGTTGATTCAGAGACTTTTCTTTGTTCAAAAGAACTCAAGTCTGGAAGCTTGAATGTGGATATCCACAAAAGGAAAATACCAATACCCACAAGGAGCAGGCTTAAGCTAATGAAAAAAAAGGGGTGCTTGTGAAATTCTTTACTAAACAGAGAGCGAGAGGTCTTCATAACTTGATACAAAATAGCATCAAAAACACTCTCTTACAAGACAGAATTAACATTTTTTGATACATTTCTTTATATGTCATTGTTCAAAAAAACAGCAAGTATCGATACTCGTCCAGAAAAAATAGAGGCACTTCTCTCGAGAGGAGTAGAGGATGTGTTTGTCATGGAGTCTCTCAAAAAGAAGCTCATGTCCGGCAAGCCGCTTCGTATTAAGTTTGGAATTGATCCAACAGGACCAACTATTCATCTCGGTAGGGCGATACCTCTCCGTAAGTTAAAAGCTTTTCAAGACTTAGGACACACGATTGTCCTTGTGATCGGTGATTTTACGGCACGTATTGGTGATCCTTCTGACAAAATCGAAAAAAGACCAATGCTCACCGAAGCAAAAATAAAAGAAAATCTTAAGGGATACAAAAAAATAATAAACAAAATTATTGATGTCTCAAGGGTTGAATTTGTATATAACGGCTCATGGCTTTCAAAGCTGGGTTTCTCTGAAATTACCGAGCTTGCTGAAAGTTTTTCTGTTCAGCAGATGTCTAACCGAAGAAATTTTAAAGAAAGACTTGATAAAGGAGAAGAAATTTCTTTGAGAGAGTTTCTTTATCCGCTCATGCAGGGATACGATTCTGTTGCTGTTTCTGCTGATGTTGAGATCGGAGGCTTTGATCAGTTGTTTAACCTAAAGGCTGGAAGGGTTATACAAAAACACTATGGAATGCCCGAGCAGGATGTTCTCACCTTTTCAATGCTTCCGGGTACTGATGGACGAAAGATGTCTACTAGTTGGGGTAATGTCATTAACATTACCGATACCGCTCAAGATATTTTTGGTAAGACAATGTCTCTGCATGACAACCTTATCACTACATATTTTTTACTTTGCACAGACGTTTCTCTTGAAGAGATAAAAAAAATAGAGTCAGATATTGCACAGGGCGCAAACCCTCGAGATGCCAAGGTGAGACTCGCAAAAGAAATAGTATCTCTCTACCACTCACCAGAGGATGCAACCAAGGCTGAAAAAAACTTTTTTGATACTTTCAACAAAGGAGGTGTTCCTGAAGACGCACCACTTGTTACTGTTGTTGAAAAAACTCCTATCGCAGATGTGGTAATTTCTTCAAAACTTGTTGCTTCAAAAACAGAGTTCAAGAGACTTGTGGGGGAGGGAGCAATTACTGACGTAAAAACAGGGAAAGTTATTGAGGACTTTAATGCTCTTGTTCTTGCTGATATGGATTTGAAAATAGGTAAGCACCGTTTCCTTAAGATTCGAAAGTAACAAAAAAACCGCTTTTAAGCGGTTTTTTTGTTACCAACTGTCTGCGCCATCGTCTTCTTCTGAGTCGAGAGGATCTTCTTCTTCGTCATCCTCGTCTGCGCCATAGTAGGTGTCGTGGAGATCGTCACCATCGTCGCTTGTAACCTTCTTAGGATCGAAATCGTCTTCCTCTTCTTTTTCTTCCTCGTCTGGTTTTACGACTTTTTTATCTTCATCTTCCGGTAATTCTTTTTTGTCTTTTTTGTGTGGCATATAGCAGTCAGTGTTTAAATTTTTTACGGGACGAATCTATTTTTAGCAGATTCGTTTTTGTTTGTGAAGACCTGCGCTCTGTGGAAAAGTTTTTTCAAAAGGATGGGTCGCAGAAATTTTCAGCAGAAAAGTATCTGTGACAGCGATTTCGCTAGAACCGCTCACTTGCGAAGCGGGTGAGATATGGGGTGGGTCCCATATCGTAAGGCCGGAGCCTGACGAGGCGAGGATGGGTCGCAGAAATTTTCAGCAGAAAATTATCTGTGACAGCGAGTTCGCTAGAACCGCTCACTTGCGAAGCAAGTGAGCCCCACTGCAATCGCATCATACTCGTCGTCGTATTCTATTTCCTTGGTGATTACTACAAGTTTTGGAATCATAGAAATGATATGTTCCTTGTCGCTTTTTCCATAACCAGTCACTGCAACTTTTATTTGTCCTGGTCCGTACTCAAAAACAGGTAGAGAGTGTGCTGCTGCTTGAAAGAGTATAACGCCTCGTGCCTCTGCTACTAGAAGCGCGGTCTTTTGATTGGTACTAAAAAACAAAGACTCAATCGCTAGAGCGTCTGGTTTGTGCTCAGTTATTATTTTTTCAATTTCTTTTCCTATGAGACAAAGTCTTTCGCCGTGTGAAAGTTTTGTTGAGGTTTTAAAACATTCAGAAAAGAGCACTTTTTCTTTGGTGCTTTTTTGTTTTTCAATAATAGCGATCCCGAGACGTTCATAACCAGGATCGATTGAGATGAGTTTCATAAAGATAGTATCTAGCATCTTGAATCTTGTATCAAGACACGAGAGAGGCAAGGGAGGGCGTTAGACCCTACTCTACATTTGTGAAAACCTCCTGCACCTCATCATTGTTTTCGAGATCATCAACAAGTTTTTCTAAAATAGCGAGATCTGCATCTTCAAGACTCACGGTTGAGGTCGCTACCCACTCAGCACCTTTTTTTTCAAATGCCCACGATGCCGAACCAGGTGAAGCGAGAGAGAATCCGTTATCAGAGAGTATGTGTTTTACTTCTTGAGCAGCTTTATTCTTATTTGAGGTGAGAGCTTCGATGATTAGAGCACATCCTCCAGGTCCGTATGCCTCGTAGGTGATTGTTTCAAGTCCTTGTGCGCTCTCGGTAGCTTTCTTGATCGCGCGTTCAATTGCATCGTTCGGCATGTTCACTCCCCGGGCACGTTCAATCGCCGTACGCACTCCTGCGGCGTCTTTATTTCCTTTTGCTTTTCGTACCTCGTCAGTAATGAGACGCGAGAATTTTGAGAACTGTTTTGATTTTTGTGCGTCCGTCTTAGCCTTTTTGTGTTTTATTTGTGACCATTTATTATGTCCTGCCATAGTACGTGAGAATTATGAGGTTGGTAGAGAGAATGAATTAATTTTTTTCTACAATCCCAAACCGTTTTTAATGTTTAAATGCTCATACCCTTTTGGTGTAACAGTACGCCCCCGAGGAGTTCTCTCTATGAGGCCTAACTGGAGGAGGTAGGGCTCGTGAACTTCCTCAATAGTTTCTTGTTCCTCAGAGAGGGAAGCCGCAATGGTGTTTAAGCCTACCGGACCACCTCCAAATTTATCAATAATCGTTTTAAGAAGGTCCCTGTCTGCATGTGTTAGTCCTAAAGCATCGATTCCAAGCATGGAGAGTGTTTTTTCAACAGTTGTTTTTGATACTGCGGTTTTCTCTACTTGGGCAAGATCGCGCACTCTTTTGAGAAGATAGTTTGCTGTACGTGGTGTAAAGCGTGATCGTTTAGCAATCTCTTCTGCAGGCTCACCATCGATAGTAATACCGAGAATTTTTGCAGAACGCTTGAGAATGTCTTCTATTTCTTTGTGTGTGTAGAATTCAAGTTTAAAGACGCCTCCAGAAAAACGAGACCGCAGCGGAGAGGAGAGCATTGCTATACGTGTGGTAGCCGCAATGAGTGTAAAAGGTGGTAAGTCGAGTTGTATTGTTCGCGCTGAAGGTCCTTTTCCTATAATAATGTCGAGCGTCCCTGATTCCATTGCAGGGTAGAGTACTTCTTCTATTGTTTTGTTGAGACGATGGATCTCATCAATAAAAAGAATATCTCCCGATGACAGGTTTGTGAGTATTGAGGCCAGGTCTCCTATTTTTTCAATAGCAGGGCCTGAAGTTGCTTTTATTTGAGCCCCTGTTTCTTTTGCTATGAGATGTGCTAGTGTTGTCTTTCCCAAGCCTGGAGGGCCATAAAAGAGTATATGTTCGGGCGGGTGATTTCGTTCTCGTGCGGCAGTGAGGAGCACGTGGAGGTTGTCTTTTATGTTCTTTTGGCCAATGTATTCTTTCCAAGATGACGGTCTTAGGGTTTGGTCGAGAAACAACACATCAGCTTCTCCGACATTTTTTGTCTGAGCCTTTGATGGGGGTGTTTTTGGAGAGGGGGAGGGGGTACTTGACATTTGGAATGGTTTGTGCTAGTCTATCTATGTACAGCTCACGTGAGCTTTTTCTTTTCCAGAGTATAAATCTCTAAGCAATTAGACCTTACGGTTTACTAGCGTAACTTTTGAGGACGTTCTGGTTGTCTGCTTCGGCATTCTTGCTGGTGCTATCCTTGGAACTACGCTTAACTTAACGGGCAACGTTCAAGTATTGCTTGGAGATTTATCTTCTGGAACCGAAATTCCCCGAGTGGGGATTTTCTTTTGCTTCTTTAAAAATGGTACTCCTTGAGAGTGGTGTTTGCAATACAAAAAAGGCTTAGGAACACATAAAAAGCCTTTAGAAAAGTCTTTACTTTTCCAAGATTATTTGTGTGGAGTTTGTTTTTGAGCGCGAGCGTAATCTTGTTGGAACTGAGATAGTTCACGATGATGTTTTTCGCTCTCTTTTTTGAGTAAAGCAAGCTCAGTCTCTGATTTTCTCAGTGTATTTTCATGTTTTACGACCAAACGTTCTGACTCAAGCTTTTGTGCTTTGATTTTTTCTATCTCGGTTTGTTTCTGGTGTATTTCTGCGTCACTTGTTTTGATGGTGTTCCTTTCTTTGAGAATATCCGCGTTTAATTTTTGTACCTCGGCTTCTTTTTCGTGAAGTTCACGTTCGCTTGTTGCCATCTCTATCTTGAGACGTTCTAATGCGTCAGAAATAGATTGTATGTCGTTGTGTGTATTCATTTTATTTTAAGTCTATAACTCGTTCGAGTTCTTCTAAAGATGTTGTTCCGCTCAATACTTTTATAATACCGTCTTGAGACATAGTGAGGATGCCCTGAGTAGATGCGGCTTTTTGTATGTCGGCCTCACTCGTGCTGTACTCTATTGCTTTGTTAATATTTTCGTCTGTAAGTATTCCCTCATAGATACCAATACGTCCTATGTAGCCAGTCATGTGACATTTTTCACATCCAACCGGTTTAAAACGAGATGCGTGCTCGGCAGGGATTTCGTTTTTGTCAGTTATTGAGTCGAGTATGCTTTCTATTTTTGTTTTTTCTTCGGCGGTCATCTCAACTTTTTGTTTACAGTGCGGACAGAGCTTGCGCACGAGTCGTTGAGCAAGTGTTATGTTTATTGCAGACGAGATGATGCGCGGATTTACACCGAGATCGATGAGGCGAGGGAAGGAGCCCGCTGCTGAGTTTGTGTGGAGTGTTGAGAACACGAGGTGTCCCGTGAGAGATGAGTTTACGGCAATTTGTGCAGTTTCATTGTCGCGAATTTCTCCAATCATAATCACATCAGGGTCTTGGCGAAGTGTTGAACGAAGACCTTCAGAGAAGGTGTAGTTTTTTTCGCTCTCGACCTGTGTTTGAACAATACCCGGGAGGTGGTACTCGATAGGGTCTTCGATGGTTATGATTTTTACATCAGGACTATGAATTTTTTTGAGAAACGCATAGAGCGTGGTTGTCTTTCCGGAACCTGTTGGTCCTGTGGTGAGAATCATTCCGTTTGGCCGAGTTATTTGTTTGAGAATAACGGAAAGTAGTTTTTGTGGAATACCAAGTTCCTCGAGAGGCACTTGAATTGATTTCGGATTGAGAATCCGAAGTACAATAGATTCACTATATGCTCCCGGTAGAATAGATGTACGAATTTCGATATCGCCCTCGCTTATTTTTATACTGAAACGTCCGTCCTGTGCTTCTGATTTTACGTTGAGTTTGAGTCCAGAAAGGAGTTTGATACGAGAAAGGAGTAATCCGTATGTTTCCAGATCAAAATCAACAATATTAGTGAGCACTCCATCGAGGCGGTAGCGGAGCCGTACGTACTTTTCCTCAGGTTCTATGTGTATGTCAGAAGCTTTTATAGAGAGCGCACCCGAAAGAACGATTTCTAGTATTTTTGAAATACGAAGGCCTTTTTTAAGTTTTATTATTTCTCCGATAATTTTTTGAACATCCTCTATTGTTTTTACTTG
>DAORIX010000011.1:0-17079 GCA_035438745.1 Minisyncoccota bacterium
CAACAAGTCCTCCAGCATAAGCACCTCCCCCGGCGCCACCTGCAGCACCGGCGCCACCGATACCGCCAATGTTTGCACCTCCTCCACCAACACCAGCATTACCTCCTGTACCTGATGTTCCTGCATTACCTCCAGCACCACCTCTCGCGGTTACATTTCCTGTTGCATAAGACAAATCCATTGTTCCTGCATTAAGCCAACCGACAACTCCTCCGACATATGCGATGTTACCGGCACCAGGAAGACCAGCTGCTCCTCCCGCTCCTCCAATACCAGTACCAACTCCAGCAACAGATCCGTTTCCTCCGTTACCCGCATTACCACTTGAACCTCCGGCACCTCCAACGCCCGTAACAGATGCTGAGCTTGTTGCGGTAGTAATACTTCCCTGTTGAGAATATCCAACAACACCGCCAACGTATGCAAGACCTCCAGTTGCTGCGGCGTTGCTTGCTGCTGCACCTCCTGAACCTCCAGTGTTTGTACCTGTTGTAATGTTTCCTCCGTTACCACCATTTCCTCCGTTTCCTCCCGCACCTCCAGTACCAATAATGTTTCCTGTGACGGCAACGTTTGTAATTGTTCCTGTGTTGTATCCGACCAAGCCTCCTAAATAGAGAGTGCTTCCGGCTGTACCCGCACCACCGGCAACACCGTTTGAAGTTGCAGCACCGTCTGTTCCATTTGCTCCCGTGCTACCCACCGTACCTGCTGTACTTGTTGCAGCAAACGAAACACTAGAAAGAGTCACGTCCTTTATAAGATTTGTAGAATATCCAAAGAGACCCACATAGCTTGAGGTTGTCGTACTAATATAGAGATTACTAATCGTGAAATTATTCCCGTCAAAAATACCCGAAAAATTTGTTGTTACGTTTCCGACTGGATCAAAGCCAGCACCAGAGCTCCAACCTGACGTGACCCCGGCATCAATATCATTATTGAGCTTGAACGAACTCGACAAGTTCGTCTTCATGCCCTGCAAACCATAAACATCAAAAACCAAAAATGGATCAGCGCTAATACCTAAACCTGTGTAGCGACGAAATGTTCCAGTGGCAACATAAAAACTTCCTGTCACAGTCAGCGTGTTTGCTCCAGGGTCTATTGCGGTGAATGTAGCGGTAGATGTTTGTAAATAGTTTCCAGATTGTCCGCCCGAATTTGTAACAGTGAGATCATTGTTCTGAGAAATTGTGCCCGTATAACCGCTTATGGTAAAAGAACCCACCGTTGCCGCAGTATCAATAGTCACCACGGTAGAAGCAGAACCTGAGAACGAATCAAAAAAGACGTTTGTTGTAGCGTCAGGCAAGTTACCTGCTCCCGGAGCACCGTTTGACGTGAGTGCCCAGTGATTTGCTGCATCTGACCAATCGCCTGTACCACCAACCCAGTATGCATTTGCAGGAGGGTCAGTCACATAATCAATGTCCACATTTCCAATTATCTTTAAATCAAACGTATCTGTTGGTGCCGCTAATCCAGAAAGGATTATGCGATACCTACCATCACGATCTATAGATGGAAACGTTGCAACAAGCGTACCATCCTGCGTGTACACCTCTATCGTTGCAGGCGCATTACCATCTGTTGGACGAGCATACAAAGTAATGTCGTTTACGCTCGTGAGGTTTTTTTCAAAAGTCGCTCGAACATACTGACCATTAAATAGGCTTACATATGTCTGGTCGAGAGCGCCTACGCCAGAAAAAATATCCTCGAGAATATTTTTATTTTCATCGAGTCGCAGTGCGTGAGATATCAAAATGATTTCAAAGGTCTGAGTAGAGAGGTGTGGAACAATCCATGCAACATGATCTATGTACCCATTACCATCTTCGTCAGTTGCAACAAAAGACATCTCCTCGTATCCATTGTTCTGCCATTTAATTTTAATTTGATCCTCCTGACCAACCTTAAATATTTCAGCAATTTCTGTTTTGACAGGAACATTAATCATCGGCGCTATCAAATCCTGTTCAGGAGTCGATGACACAGTGACCGTCTTAATGTTATTGGTCACCTCTTCAGTAATTGTCGGAGTGGTTGAAGCTGAAACTGGTACTGCATTTTGCTCGGTTGATGTAGCAGTCGATGTTGCCACCACCTCAATAACAGGACCTGTCCCTGAACCCGAAGAAGATGGTAGAGGTGTATCTACACTAGTTTCAGTTGATGGCGTTGATGATGCTGTTGATGTTGCCGAAACTTGATCCGGTTCTGAGCTAGTAGCATTCGTTTGTGGCAAATCCAAACCGCTTTCGGTTGAAGTAGCAAAAGTATTTTCCGGTGAAGAAGACGCGTTCTCTGTATCGCCACCCGGTGCAGTCTCCCCATCCAAGACGATAGGTGGAAGAGTTTCAGGAGGAGTTGGCAAAACAACATTTTCTTCTGAGGTTGTTTGGTCCGATTCAGGCGTTGAAACAACATCTGTTGGAGGCAAAACAATTTCAGGCACGACCGGAGTGACAACTTCATCAGAAGGAGCTGTTTCATCAGCAAAAACAGTTGAAAAAAAGCTACACGCAATAACCGTTGCGACAAAAAAAGAAAATATTTTTTTGAGGTGGCTTTGAAAGTACATGAATACCCTTAATTATACCAAAGAAAACAAGAACTTTTTAGGATAATTTTGGGGATAGAGTAGGATCATTTTCTGCTATAATCATATGCAAATGCCAAAGAATGCCAAAAAAATTACATATAAGGAAAAAGAATTCGAAACGTACGTTTTATGGAAGTCGATGCCTGCATATTTCAGAGGAATGAAAAAAGAACAACTTCAATCCTATGGTTTTACCGATCCCCTCGTGATGAAAATAGCTATGTTGAAAAACCAAACAGCCTTTGCAAAGAAATTTGGCATAAAAGACCTTGGAACACTGACCGATTGGAACAACAAGATTAAAAAAAATAAGTTAGATACACATACACAACAAACAGCTTTTCAAAAACAAATTGAAAACATAGATAAGCTCGTATCAACCAATCCAGACAAGCTATTAGAGAAAAAATTATCAGCACAACGTAAACTGATTTCAACTCTCAAAAAAGAAAATCTCCTCTTGAAAAAACAACGCACAGTAAAAATTACAAAGAAACCTACGCCCATTGCTCCACCAGAAATAGTCATTGAAAAAACAGTAATCACTCCCCTACCAGAACAAAAACAAAGTCTTTTTCAAAAGACCCTTTCTTTCTTTAAAAAGAAAAAGTAGCACATCAAAAGAACCACTGTGCGCGTGTACGCTTAAACACATTGACTTTTCTGTATAAATGTATTACGATTCTAAACAGATCACCTTAATATAAACAAAAGGTTAGAAACAATGAAACTGTTCCCTCTGGGGCTTTATACGCTCCTTGTCTTCCCTCTTTTTGGCTCGCCAATTACAGAGGTACCCCCCACGGAGAAACCCATTCCTCCTCTTACGTCCATAATGGACATACCCCCAAACCCCACAGAATCAATCGACTTGAGTAAGGGAATAAACCTGAATCTCGTTGTTGTACCCAAAGGCATAGGCTGGACTCATCCCTTACTCACATACCGAAACTCGGCAGACGAACTCGTAATGAGTGAGCAACAAAGGAGACTCGACCAAATCCTTAACGATGCTATGCCTCACCGTCAATCATTGAATGTTCCTGAAAAAGGAAATGTCCTCCTGCTCGTAATACTCGCAGGTGTGACAATCACAAGTCCTTTGTTTTTAAAACTTGTTTAACACTTCGCCCGCAAGAATTTCTTGCGGGCTTTTTATTTATCACAAAAAAGTGTACCTCTTAAGAATTATTTCTACTCACCCCCTATTCAAAAAGATAAAGATATTTTTCATACCCCTGAGCCTTCATTTGTTCTTTCGGAACAAATAGGAGCGATGCTGAATTAGTGCAAAAACGACGTCCTCCTTCTTCTGCAGGACCATCATCGAACACATGCCCTACGTGCCCAGCATCACTGCGCACTTCAGTACGAGTCGTTGAAAGCGAATTATCCTCATGGAGTGTTACTGAATCATCATCAATGGTTCTCCAAAAGCTTGGCCATCCTGTTCCTGAATCATATTTATGTGTACTTGAAAAAAGTGGCTTCTTTGTCACAACATCAACGTAAATTCCCTCTGCTTTGTTGTCCCAGTATTTATTATTAAACGGTGACTCGGTACCGTTTTCTGCAACCACGTGATATGCGAGAGGGTCGAGATTCTTGAGCATTTCAGCGATCTCCTCATCGGTGTACTTATAGTCACCTTTTTTTGATATGTCTTTTTTGTTCATGATGGTGTTCGTGATGGAAGTGTAACACAAGCGTACTCCAACGAGGAGAATTGTGGGACGATGGTGGGACCCGATTTGGGCACGATATTTGACTAAGTTTATATAAATGGACCGCGAATATAACGTAACACTTGACATAAGTATATTTTGTTATATTATAAAGACTGAAACTGCAGTACATAACAATCAAAAAACAACACATGTCTCTTGAGCTCATACCAAAACCGCCCGAATTTCCACCCATTGATAACCGTCGCCTAAGTGATGAGGAATTCGAGAACATTCCCATCGTTGCTTGTGTGGACATTATTGTCTGTTCGTCTGAAGGCATTCTCCTCACGGTGAGAAACATTGATCCGTTCATCGGTCTCTGGCACTTACCAGGCGGCAGGATCTTCCCTTACGAAACCCGTGAAAATGCGGTTCAAAGAATCGCTCAAAGGGAGTTCGGACAGAGGGTAGAAATCATCGATGATCAGTTTGGCACGAACGAGATGCCCAATGATGGTATCGGCAAGATTACAGGAAGAGTAAGGCATTCTATCGCCTCGAACTTCCTTGTCAGATGCCCCCAGCAGATCAGGCTCAACACCAAAGAGGCCAGCCAATGTGGCTACTTCTGGAAACTCCCATGGGAAAAAATGCACCCTTACCAAGGACCATTTCTTTGGAGGAATCGAGAGAGGCTCGCCATCTCATAGATTTTTCAAAGAAAGACTTCAAGGCCAACTACTTTTAGTAGTTGGCCTTTTATTTACTACCAGAACGTATTTCATTGACAAGCGTGAGTTACATAGTAATGTCTAGCCAGAACAACTTCTCAAAAAATAGGAGAAATTATGTATATTCTCGCGACAGACGCAGCTTGGCTAATCGAACACGGCAGACCTGGACTCGACGGCTGGTTTTGCAAAAAAGCAGGTACTGACATCGTCTGTACTGAAATCGGACGCTCTCTCCACGATGGACCCTTCCCATTTTCAGGAAGTGGCAAGGTGGTAAAAGTTGGACATCTTCACTGTCCGACATGCCAACCAGACTGGAAGGGACCACGTTACGGCGAACCCATCAAACCAGAACAATTGACCGAAGACGGTGGCTAACAAATATTTTTCAAGGCGATCAGAAATTTCTGGTCGCTTTTTTGTTTGATGGTAGTGTGGGGCGATGGTGGGACCCGATTTAGGCACGATATTTGACTAAATTTGCATAAATGGTATTGTGCTAATCGAAACCAAGACCTTTAATCATGAACCCAGATCAAGACACCCTAACATTGATTTTTATCTGTGTATTCATCTGCACATCCATCATCATCCTGTATCAAGTTCGTAGACAAAGACGTTCGGTGAATGCACCGCCTTTCCTGATGGTGAAAGTCGACGGCCAGGCCCTCAAGGTGATACAAAAAGTCAGACAACGATGTGAGCATAAAAACGAAGTGGAGGTGATACAACACGCACTGGCCCTCTATGACATTGCCACGGAGTCTGTCCAAAAGGGAGGAAAAATAACCATCGGTGGAGAGGAACTGAACCTTTTCCCCCTCAACAGAAGATGAATCTGTCAGCCAAGCTCGATCCTTGTAAGGTCGGGCTTTTTTATTACTTGCCGGACCGCCTTGCTGTCCGACAACACGCAAAAAGCGCCTGTTTGAAATTATACGCGACGCCTCTCGGCTAGTTTGATGAAAAGCTCTTGGAGTTCGTCCTTGAAACCATTTTTGTAGTCACGCAGAAACAAGTCTCGTATTTCGAGTTGATAAAGTTTTAAACTAGAAACCTTTTCGATATCAATCCACATTGGTTCGTACACTTGCTCTCCTCCTTTCATTTGTTCGAGTTCTTCACAATCAGGTCTTAGTTGTGGCTCACCCGAAATATACTCACAAAGATAAAAGAAATTTTCTTCGCCCGTATCCCATGTTATGTGATACAGAAACTTTTTTGGTACGACAGCGATCGTCGTTTCTTCGTTTATTTCACGAATAGCTGTTTGTTCAGGGGTCTCGCCTTTCTCAACTCCTCCGCCTGGGAACACCCAATACTCATCGCCTTTGTTTACACGATGAATGACAAGTAGCTTATTATCCTTGATGACTATTCCCGCTGAGCGATGTCGGTTCATTTTATTAAATTAAATTCTCTTAAAAACCAAACAAATAGGAGGATCAATGCTACTCCAATAAATACAGAGAAGTATATATCTTGTGAAGTTTTTATATCGAGAACTAACTGGAGACAGGCAATAACAATCTGCAGTAACGCAAATAAACCGAGCGCGTGGGTGTATTTTTTATTTGATTTGTCTAAATCAACTATGGTTTTTCTAAGACCGTCTAGCGATCTTCTAGTCAGCTCATTAGATGACAAAGAAGCGAAATCAGGCTGATGGGTGTTAATGTTGTTTTTTAATTGCTCATCTGACTGATCTTCAAGTTTTGGTGAAAAATTTACCATAAATTTATTATAACAAGAATCTACTTTTGAACACGAGAAACACCCTTACAAAGAATACTGAGCGCTATGAACAATACTTCATTTATAGTATCAAATGAACCGGTCTTGAACGACCAGAACAATCAAAAATTTCCAAATGCAATCCATACATCATTTTCTGGTAAGTCATTTTCAACAATATACCTTACAGGAAAGGTGAATCCTAAAGAATTTAGGGCGTCAAATAAAATCTCTGCTTTTTTAGGAATTCGATTTTCATCTGCAATTAAAATTCCAACTCCATCAAAATTACTACAAGCCAAACATACAATTCGATTAGAAAGTATATTCCATTCGCCTTCCTTCAGAATTTGAATTAATTGATTAGAAAGTCTATCGCCCACCTCGCTACCTTGTTTATAAGAAACCCCATTTATATTGTAAGGGCTACCTTCGAGATATTTTAGAATTCGAGATCTTTGGTCGTCACTAATTTGAATTCTTGATTCTCCGCGAACACTAATTTCGTATTTATCACCTCCAACGTTATCACCAGAGCCATAACTATTTTGCTGAACATACTGAACTCTAGGTGTTTCTTGGGAATTATTAAAATTTTTAAAAAGTAAAATTATTATTATCACCAAAACCACCAGTATCGCTACTAGAGTTTTATATTTTTCTGGAATTTTATTCCAAATACGATCAATCAAAATATCTTCTAATGTAGTCACTTTCTTACAATTTATAAAAACTTCTCGAGCTATATAGGACGAACTCAACTTAATTGCCAAACTTGGACCGCGAGTACGCTTATCGAACCTTACAGGTTCAGTACCCACGATTGGGTATTATGTTTCGCTACGCTCACATAATACACTCAATCGGGCTTCGATTCCAAGGCGGAAGCGTCTCCACGCTTCCTTCCGGCAACACGCAAAAAGCGCCCGTTGGGGCGCCGAATTGTGCGTGTTGCCGGACTTGGAATCGAACCAAGATACTAGGCTTCAAAGGCCCATGTCCTACCTTTAGACGATCCGGCAATGTGACCGATAGACTTACAACTTACAATAAAAAACGCCTTTAAACAACACGCCTCCGCCCTATTTCACGCTCGGCTCTTTTATGATGCGCAAAAGGGCGAGCTCGAGGGGAAGCTCGGCAATAGGGCCTGTGCCCGTCTCTTCACATGCCTTGAGAAGTATACGGAGTGTGTCTGAAGAAATGGATGCAGTGCTGTCATGCGCCAATTTTTGTATGAGGGCATAATCCTCTGCCGAAAAGTCGTCCGCAAATCCCTTTTCTGCCACAGGTGAATAGCGTGATAGCAAAATCGCTCTCATTTTGGTGAGAAGTAACTCCATAAAAACCTGCATATCAATTCCCTGCTTTACCACCACACCGAGTGCAGAAAAAGCGTCATCAATTTTTTTCAAAGCGATTGCCGACACCATGGCATTGACCACTTCTCCTCGTGGCGCACCAGTAATTTCCTCCACTTCTTTGAGCCCGATTTTTTTGCCGTCACTTGAAGCGATTACTTTTTGGAGCATGCCGTAGGCATCACGAAATGACCCATCGCCCAAAAGCGCAATGAGTTCTGCTCCCGCGGGTTCGAGCGTGTATCCCTCCTTTTTCGAAACACGAAGGACAACATCCTTCACCATCGCAGTATTCGGACGCTTGAAAGAAAAGACCTGACACCGAGACAAAATAGTTTCGGGCAAAGCATCCATTTCTGTTGTGGCCAAAATGAATACCACATGTGCGGGAGGCTCTTCAAGTGTCTTGAGGAGAGCATTAAAAGCCTCCTTGGTGAGCATGTGCACCTCGTCGATAATGTAGACCTTGTATTTGGATTCAAATGGAAGAGTAGACACCGCTTCACGGAGCGCACGCACATCATCAATACCACGATTGGACGCAGCGTCTATTTCGTAGAGGTCAGAAGGACTCGTGCCAATTTCTCGTGCAAAAATACGAGCGATAGATGTCTTGCCTGTACCACGAGACCCTGCAAACAAATATGCATGAGAAACAGTGTCGCTCTCAACGGCACCTTTAAGTCCCTTGATGACATGATCCTGCCCTACCACATCAGAAAACTTGTGCGGTCGGTATTTTCGATAGAGTACTTCTTGAGACATATAAAAAGTATACCTTGCATGAGAGATTATTTCATCTCGTGCCGTATGTAATATAAAAAAAGAGAGTCTTGCTATAAAAGCAAGACTCTCGATGCCCAGGGCGGGTGGCTAAACGCACGTCGTGGGGATAAGGGTGTGAGGCAGATAAACACACACACGTTCATCTGCCTTTAATATCGCTTCTACCGTCAAATCTCCTTTCATGAGTTTGACCGACGGACTTAGCGATTTGAGGAAAATCAAAAATCTATCCTTCTAGTATTATACACCAACATCCTAATAAAAGCAAGAGCACATCATTTTTATCAAAAAGTCAATAAAAAGCCCCGCGTTTTCTAAACGCGGGGCTTGGTAACTAAGCAGCAACTCGAAACATCTTAATCTCAGGCTCCTGTCGAGGCCTGAGCAAGAAATTCTTGAAACCAGGGAGTGCTGAATCGTGAACACCACCAATCACAATCTTATTTTCCTTCCGAATGAGAGCCGGAAAGATTCTCATGCCGATGCCATCTTCGGCGGTCGTGCCGAGAGCAACCATCGGGGTAAACAAACTCCACCAATCTTCTCTGTCTGCCAAAACGAGAGCATGAAGAACATTGACGAGTCCGAACAGGCACCCGCCCTTCATCTCCATATCCCGAATAGTAGTGAGAAGTTCCGCAGGCTTCCATGACGGACGCAAGCTCGTAATCGTTGCAATCGGATACGAGTGAGGTTCGTCTGCCTTCAAATCCTTTGACTTCGCTTGTGCCAATTTGCCGAAATGACGCATAAGCGTCCTATCGACCTCTACACCATGCCCAAGACAAATGGTTTCTAAGGGCTTGTTAGCTACGGGCTTAACATCGAGATGGGTAATCTCGATAGGAACAATAGCAGATTTCATTATGCGAATTTTGTTTGTGTGAAATGAACGTACAAAAAATACAATACATTCTAAAACGCTTTTTGTAAAGAGTGCCTACACATGAATAAACGTTCGCCTGTGCACTATCGACATGCCATGTTTTTTAATCGCATCGAGATGCTTTTTTGTGCCATACCCTTTGTGTTCTGCAAATCCATATTCGGGATACTCCTCACTACATTTTTTCATGAGAGCATCCCTGTGCTCCTTTGCAACAATCGAGGCCATAGAAATCACCGGTTCTGTTTCGTCACCTTTGATAATCGTCTGCTGATTACTAAAGAGTGGAGGTGCCTTGAGTCCGCCATCAAGAAGAATTGCTGTGGTCTGAGGGTCGAGTGCGAGCTCTGAAAGCGCCCGTTCGAGCGCGTGCGTAATTGCATATGAAATTCCTTGAGCGTCGATTACGTCACTCTCAACAGACACAATAGAGTACCGAACACTACCCTGTTCTTTAAGAGCATTGATCACCGAGAGCCATTTCTGTCTTTGTGCAGGAGAAAGCTTTTTTGAGTCTCGTATTCCCTTACAGAGAGCCTGATCAAAATCTTTTGCCACCGCAAGAGCGCACACTGTCACGGGTCCCGCGAGCGGTCCGCGCCCTACCTCATCAATACCCACCAGAGTATCTATACGATTCATGGATTCTAGTATCTCATACCACCACGTGATTTCACCACTTTCTTTTTTGTTTTCATACTAGATACTCACTACTCGATGATTTATACTTAACCTTACTTATGTCTCGCTTTACTCACCTACACGTACACAGCCACTACTCCCTCCTCTCAGCGCTGCCGAAAATACCTGATCTCGTATCGACGGCAAAAAAAATGAACATGACGGCGCTCGCCCTCACCGATCACGGAAGCATGTATGGTGCTATCGAATTTTACAAAGAGTGCAAAAAAGCAGGGATCAAACCAATCATTGGTGCTGATATGTTCATTGCGCCTCGTACACGACACGACAAACAATCCGGCATCGACTCGCGCAGGACACGCCTTGTGCTTCTCGCAAAAAACGAACAAGGCTACAAAAATCTCATCACCCTCGTCACCAAAGGATTCCTCGAGGGTTTCTACTACAAGCCCCGCATAGACAAGGAGCTTCTCGAGACCTATCACGAAGGGCTCATTGCTATCTCGACGGCATTTAGCGGTGAAACCACACTCGCCCTTCAAACAAATGATTTTCCACGAGCGGAAGCTACAGTTGAGTGGTACAAAAAACTTTTTGGCTCTGATTTTTATCTCGAGGTGACCCACCATCCGGACATCGAGGGACATAACGAGCTCATGAAAAAAACCGTCGAGCTCTCTCGAAAAACACATACCCCTATCGTTGCATCAGGCAATGTGTTTTATCTCAAACCAGAAGATAAAATTGCCCAACGTACCCTCATGCTCGTTTCAACAGGAGGAGGAGAATCAATAGATCGAAGCGCCCTCGAAGAAGCTGGTGACTTTTCCTTTATTTCCGAAGAGCAAGCTATCGAATATTTCAAAGACCTCCCCGACGCTATCGAAAACACCCAAAAAATCGCTGATGCATGTACCGTCGAACTCAAACTCGGCCAGTGGGTATTTCCTGACTACAAAGTAGAGAGTGGAAAGTCCTATGACGATGAACTCAAAGATATTGTTTACAGAGGACTCACTCGTCGCAACGTGACAGGAACCGACGATGTAAAAAACCGTATCGAATACGAACTCAAAGTTATTCGTGACAAAGGCTACGCGCCCTACTTTCTCGTGGTGGGAGACCTTCTCAAATTTGCTCACGAAAACCACATCCTCACGACGATTCGAGGATCAGTTGCAGGATCACTCGTTACCTACCTCGCAGGAATTACCAATGTAAACCCTCTCGAATACAATCTACCCTTTGAACGATTCCTCAACCCTGAGCGTCCGAGCGCGCCCGATATCGACATGGACTACGCCGACAACAGACGCGACGAGATGATTGATTACGCCCGCAGAAAATACGGCACAAACAATGTGGCTCAAATCGGTACATTCGGTACGATGATGGCGCGTGGAGCAGTGAGAGATGTGTCTCGCGCACTCGGTTTTGACTACGCCATTGGTGACACTATTTCAAAAATGATTCCTATGGGGTCACAGGGTTTCCCTATGACTATCGAGCACGCACTCGACATAGTTCCTGAACTCAAAAAAGCATATGACACCAATGCCGACACAAAGAAAATCATCGACATGGCAAAAAAAATCGAAGGGTGTGCTCGTCACATCTCGGTGCACGCTGCCGGTGTGGTGATTTCGCCTAAACCACTGACTGAATTTGTGCCTCTCCAATTTGATAGCAAAGGTGAAAACAAAATCATCACTCAGTTTGATATGCACGGCGTAGAGGATGCAGGACTACTCAAGTTCGACTTTCTTGGTATCAAAAACCTCTCTATTCTCTCTGACGCAGTACGCCTCGTGAAAAAAATAGAAGACATTGATGTTGATATTGAAAATGTAAACATTACGGACAAAAAAACATTCGACATGCTCGCAAAGGGTGAAACTGTGGGACTCTTTCAACTAAACGGCTCTGGCATGACACGCTACCTCAAGGAACTCAAACCTACGACCATTCACGATATCAACGCTATGGTCGCGCTCTATCGCCCTGGTCCGATGGAATCTATTCCTCAATACATTGAACGCAAACAAGACCCTTCAAAGGTAAAATATCTCGACCCACGCATGAAAGATATTCTCGAGCGTTCCTACGGAGTTATTACCTATCAGGACGACGTTATGATGATTGCTATCAAGCTCGGCGGATATTCATGGCTCGAAGCCGACAAGCTCCGTAAAGCTATGGGAAAGAAAATTCCAAAAGAAATGGAAGAGCAAAAAGGCAAACTCCGCGAAGGTCTCCTCAAAAACGGAATGACTCAGAAAAAAGCGGATGAACTCTGGGCGCTCATTGAACCCTTTGCCGCATACGGATTCAACAAAGCACACGCTGCGAGCTATGGACGTGTCGCCTATCAAACGGCATACATGAAAGCCAATTTCCCTGCGATTTATATGTCCGCAGTGCTCACCGCCGACTCTGGTGACGTGGAAAAAATTGCTGAAATCATTACCGAATGTAAGCGTATGAACATTCCGGTACTTCCACCTTCAGTCAATGAAAGTTTTGCTGGATTTACCGTGGTCAAAGCGAGCGCGCGTACTGAACAGACCGTGGATGTAGACAAGATCAGGTTTGGACTCACAACTATCAAAAACTTTGGTGAAGGTATTGCAAACGCCATCATAGAAGAACGCGCACGAGGGGGTGCATTTACCTCTCTTGCTGATTTTTTGGAGCGCATTCACGACAAAAATCTCAACAAAAAATCACTCGAAGCGCTCATTAAATCAGGATCAATGGATGAGTTCGGTAATCGTAGCCAAATGCTTGGAAACATTGAAGCACTTCTTGCCTACAACAAAGAGCGTGCACAGGAATCAAAAGATCAGGACTCGCTCTTTGGGCTCATGACTGACACTGCAACTATTCCGACCCTTCGTCTCGCACCGGTACCTGAGGTAACGCCAACCGAAAAGCTTGCTTGGGAAAAAGAACTCCTCGGTCTCTATATTTCTGGACATCCTCTCGACAAATACAGAGCAGTTATCGAAAAAAGAGGTGTCACTATCGCAAGCATCAAAGAAAAAGCCGCAAAAGAAAAAGAAGCTACTGGTGATATCAAAGAATTCCCCGTCACCATTGCCGGAATCATCGAGGACGTCCGTCCTGTTATGACAAAAAAGAACGAAGCGATGTGTTTTGTAAAGCTAGCTGACCTTACAGGCTCTATCGATGTAGTGGTTTTTCCAAAAGTACTCGCACAAAACAGAAACTCAATCCTCGTCGAAAAATGTCTCGTCATAAAAGGAAAAGTAAATGAAAGAAATGGTGAGCTCTCACTCATAATAGACAGCCTCATGCCTCTCGCATAAAAGCGCTCGAATTTATTAGCCTCTATTGACATTTGTTAAATAAAAGTTATGCTAATTGAAGCTTGGGGGTGGACTATTCATGAAAGTACTAAAGGGTTTGTACTTGAGACTTAACGGAATTTTTGACCCCCGATAAACCCCAATCGGTAGTTCATTAGTCCGAAGCTGGTAAACAGCAGTCCTCCTGAAATGGAGAAAGTGTTATGGGCTTCCACCCCACTCAAAGATCCTAAGCGCCCTCTCCGTAAGATCTTTGAGAGATACTGTGGGTCCTTCAAACACAAAACCTTAAAGCCCATACGAAAGTGTGGGCTTTTTTTATTGAGTCATGATAATATTAATTCCACTGGAGATTGCTTCGGCTACCAACCGAAGGTTTGTAACAGTACAACACTCTAATCCAGCACACATGAGAGCCTCTGAGAACAAAATCTCTGGAGGAAACTAGGTGGAACCGCGGTCTTTCCCCGCCCTAGTGAGCACACGACATATTCGTGTTTTCACTAGGGCTGTTTTTATTACATAACGCTAACTCAATACACATGGCATCGTCACTCGAACACATACGACATTCTTTTGCACATCTCCTCGCTGCTGCAATAACAGAACTCTATCCGAGCGCAAAAAATACCATCGGTCCCGCAATCGATAATGGTTTTTACTATGATTTTGAATTTGCCCCTGATGAAATGCCTTCAGAAAAAGAATTCGAAAAAATAGAGAAAACTATGCGCGCCATCCTCAAAACATGGAAAGGTTTCGAGGGAAAAGAAGTAAACGCAAACGAAGCCAGACATCTCTTTGAGCACAATCCCTACAAGCTCGAGCTCATAAACGACATTATTTCAAAAGGAGAGCTTCTCACGCTCTACACATCGGGCTCGTTTACTGACTTGTGCCGTGGTGGACATGCAAATACTTCTGACATGAAGCCAGACGCATTCAAGCTCTCACGTATCGCGGGCGCCTACTGGAAAGGAGATGAAAAGAATAAAATGCTCACTCGTATTTACGGACTCGCATTTGAATCAAAAGAAAAATTAAACGAGTACGAAGCACTCATCGAAGAAGCAAAAAAACGCGACCACAAGAAAATAGGAAAAGAAATGGGTCTCTTTATCTTTTCTGAGCTCGTCGGCCCTGGACTTCCCCTCTGGACACCTCGAGGCACCATGATACGAGAACTTCTCAATGGATACGTATGGGAAATGCGCAAAGCACACGGATATGAACGTGTCACCATTCCTCATATCACAAAAAAAGACCTCTACGAAACATCAGGTCACTGGAAAAAATATGCAGATGACCTCTTTAAGATAGAAACGCGCGAGAAGCACGTCTACGCAATGAAGCCGATGAACTGCCCTCACCACACACAAATCTATGCTTCGGAACTCCGTAGCTACCGAAACCTACCGCAACGCTACTGTGAGACAACTATGGTATACCGTGACGAACAATCAGGAGAGCTCTCTGGTCTCTCACGTGTATTGTCTATTACCCAAGACGACGCACACGTTTTTTGTCGCGAAAACCAAATCGAACAAGAGGTATTTATTATTTGGGATATCATCGACACATTCTACAAAACATTTGGATTCAAAGATCTCACTGTTCGTTTCTCACGTCACGATCCAGCACACTTTGAAAAATATCTCGGTACAAAAGAAATGTGGGCAAAAGCAGAATCTTCTCTCAAAGGCCTCCTCGACAAACGAGGCGTTACCGCTATCGACGGTATCGGAGAATCAGCCTTCTATGGCCCAAAGCTCGACTTTATTGCAAAGGACTCTCTCGGTCGAGTGCTTCAAGTGGCAACCATACAGCTCGACTTCAACATGCCTGAACGCTTTGGACTCGAATGTACCAACGAAAAAGGTGAGCGTGAGCGCATCGTGATGATTCACTGCGCTATCATGGGATCGATAGAGCGATTCATGTCTACACTCATTGAGCACACTGCGGGTAATTTCCCTCTCTGGCTTTCACCAGTACAAGTAAAAGTAGTTCCTGTTCGTGAGCATCACAATACTCACGCTGAAGGTGTAGCAAAAGTACTACGCGACGCTGGACTACGTATAGACTGCGACACAGGAGAAGCTGGTTTTGGAAAAAAAGTACGTGAAGCTAAAGATATGAAAATACCCTACACCATCATTATTGGTGACAAGGATATAGAGGCAGGAGTGGTGACTCTCGAGTCTCGAGACAAAGGAAAAATCGGAGCACTCTCCATCGAGGACGTAAAAAATATGCTCCTCGCAGAACATACCGAAAAGAAATAAAAAAATTGCACCCTCATAGAGGGTGCAATTTGCAAAGGGGTTATGCCCCTTTTTGAAGAAGGCTCAATGAGAGCACTTCTGAGAACGCAGCTGGCGGCGTGGAGGCAATCTTTTTGCTCATCCACTTGCTTTGCTGTGCCACTTTCTTGCTCAAGGCTATCATCAATCTCTTGATGATACTGAGTATCTCTCTACATTTTAAGTAGAAGACATCAACGTCTTTTTCCTGACAACCTGACAGACAGTGCCTAAACCGGTGTACATAACTGATGTACATAAATGATTTTTTTACCAAAAGGTTAAAAATCATTTTTGCTTTTGTCTGTATCGCTAACTGCAACACCTTCCGTGGAGAAGGTGTGCGTGATTTGAGATTACCCTTCTCAACACTTGAGAGTAGTATATCTCGATTTATATACGCTTTTGAAGCCAGCATATGGTGTGTGTTTGGAGAACTAACTGGAACTAACCTAACATGAAGGGGTTTCATATAAAAGCCTACTCCTCTAACCTCAAAAAATCAACCACATATGCGTGTATATACAGACCATATACACACCCCACACATACACATGCGTAAAAACACACAACCCCCCACCACCATCACCAACTCTTGCGACCGTGAGAGTTGGTGATGGTGGTGGGGATTTTTACTGATATGAATACCAATACGCATGGGGCATATAAAAAAAAGGGGGGTGCATAGAAAAATTGAGACAAAAAAAGAGCCTATGTTTTCACATAGGCTCTTGTAAACGAATTTCTTAGTAGCGCACCTCCTGTGAAGCAAGCTCAATGATTTGAGTCTCAGAGAGGTCCAGATCCCAACGGATCTGTTCCATCTCTTTGACCTCCTCGTCACTGAGTTGCTCCTTTCGCGTTTGACGCAAAAGGAGTTCCGCGTACCTGAAGAGTTTGATTTTCTGTTCGGACTTCATGAAATTCTCCTCTTTTGATTAGTTACAATCTCAAAGGAAATCAAAAGTGCGAAACACCCAAGATGGGCACGACTTTCACCAATCTTTGACCGCCAGGTAATATCTTTAC
>DAORIX010000012.1:0-15783 GCA_035438745.1 Minisyncoccota bacterium
AGTGCTCGTGATTGAAAGTTTGCCCGGTATAGCACGGCTATTTCTTGAGGAGAGACTCCTTTTTCTATAAGGTCTGTGGCTTTATCTGCAACAAAACGCGCTTCATCATTTTCATCAAAAGCCTCAAAAACAGTTATGAGTTCCCCTGCCCCTTTTTTAGTAAAGAGATTTTTTTCAAATCTGTTTTTATTCTTTTTAATGACGTGATTGGCAACAGAAAGTATTGTTTGTGTTGAGCGGTAGTTTTCCTCGAGCATTATTGTTGTCGCTCCTGCAAAATCTTTTTCGAAATTTAAAATATTCTTTATGTCTGCACCTCTCCAACTATAGATGTTTTGATCGACATCTCCAACCACGCATATATTTTTCTTTTCACCGGCAAGTGATTTCATTATTGAGTATTGAACCTTGTTTGTGTCCTGATACTCATCCACATGAATATAGCTCCATGTTTTTTGGTAGTGTTCGCGTACCTCGGTGTTTGTTCTCAGTAGACGCGCTGTTTTGAGAAGAAGGTCGTCAAAGTCTACTGCTTTTTCTCGCTCAAGTGCTTTTTCATATTTTTCCCAAACACTTTGGATGATATCGCTCATGTAATCTGATAATCCACGCTCTCTAAAACCCTCAAGGGTCACATCATTTCCTTTTTCTCGAGAAATCATGTTGAGGATAAGGTTCGGATCATATTCTTTGGTGTCTAATCCCTTTTCTTCAAGTGCTTCTTTGACTATTTTTTTTGAATCACCTCTATCAAAAATACCAAAATGTTTTGGTAGCCCGAGAAGGACACTATTTTCTTTCATAATGTGTACTCCGAGGGAGTGAAATGTACTCACGAAAGGTCTTTCGTCAAAAGAGATGGGCCTATTGAGTTCGGTATCGTTTTGTATGAGATGGTACACCCTTTCCCTCATTTCTTTTGCTGCCTTGTTGGTAAAAGTTATGGCGAGAATGTTTTTGGGAGCAGTTCCTTGTTTGATGAGGTGCAATATTCTATGGGTAACAGTTTTTGTTTTTCCTGCACCTGCACCTGCAAGTATAAGAAGCGGTCCTTCTGTGTGAAGAACCGCCTTTTTCTGCTCCTCATTGAGTCCGGTGAGATGTGTCACTAAGAAACTATATCACCAATCAAAGGACTCTCAAAAAATTACGAAATGTGGCTCTGTGTAGCCCCTTTTTTGTCTGTGGATTAGTTCTGGATTACGGGCGTTGACTTTGAAAAGCCTCAGAGTATAGTGTATGGGTACTGAAACGCCCGTACACCTAAAATATGGCTACACAGAGCCGTAAAACAGAAATTCTGTAGGACCGCTTAATATATAGACTTATTTCTACTTTCTCTCACAATTCATTTTCTTTTTTTGGTATGTTGGCGCAGAAAATGATAAAAAAATGGCTTAAAATAAGGCTTTTTGCAAAGCTGGTTCTTTGCTCAGCTTTTGTTTTTTTGTTCGCATTTTGTATTCCTGTAACACTTCATGCTGGAGTGTTTTCTTTTGTGGCTGATCTTATGGGAGAAGAGGTGTCTGCTGCTGTCCCTGAAAATACGGTTAACAGCCAAAATATGGCCCTACTTCAGGCTGCTTTTAATCCCTACGTTGCTTCGTCAAAGGCCAATGTCGATATTGTTATTACTTCTGGTGGTGCTCTTGTAACAGAAACTGGTGTTTCTGGAACTATTGCAGACATTGATGATGCTAAGTCGTCTCAGATCAGTCTCTATGTTGTTCGTGCGGGAGATTCTCTCTCTGAAATTGCCAAAATGTTCGGGGTTTCTGTAAATACTATTAAGTGGGCAAATGCTATTTCAAATACTATTCGTGAAGGCGACACTCTCGTTATCTTGCCGGTATCAGGAGTGAGCTACACTGTTGCTAAGGGCGACACTCTTCGTTCTATAGTGCGTAAATATAAAGCAGATCTTGATGAGGTGATTACATTCAACAATCTCAAGGGTGACGAGATTCTTGCTGTTGGTACAAAACTTATTATTCCTGATGGTGAAGCTCCTTCTGTTGTTGCGACAAAAGCAACCGCAAAGGTTTTGGGTGGAGGAGGTCCTCTCTACGAAGGATATTACCTCCGCCCTATTATTGGGGGACGTAAGTCTCAAGGTTTACACGGTTACAATGCTGTAGACATTGCTTCAGCTATTGGAACTCCAATCGTTGCTTCTGCTGAAGGTGTGGTTATCGTTGCTCGTTCTTCAGGTTGGAATGGTGGTTATGGAAAGTATGTTGTTATTTCTCATCCAAACGGGACACAGACCCTCTATGGTCATATGAATAGCGTATCTGTTGAGCAAGGGCAACTCATTAAACAAGGTGAGACAATTGGAACCCTCGGAAACACGGGCAAATCAACAGGTCCTCATGTGCACTTTGAAATTCGTGGAGCAAAAAATCCTTTCTAGTTAGCTATATCTCGGTCTTTTTTTGTCGGTATTGAAGTGCCTCTAAAATACTTTTTTCATCAACGCTTTCTTTTTCATCCAAATCGGCAATTGTTCGTGCGAGTTTCATCACCTTGTGACATGCTCGTGCAGAAAGTTCTAGGTTTCTTGCTGCCTGTTCAAGTATTTTTTCTGCTTGAGTATTCATCTCAAAAAAATTCTGAATATCTCGTGCTCCCATATCGCTATTGAGCATGCCTTCTTTGTGGTTGAAACGTTTGTTTTGTATTTTTCTAGCTCGCGCGACACTGTTGCGTATTGCTTCGGTACTAGTCCCCCTTTGTTTTTTGCGAATTATTTTTTCGTAGTCTATTTTCGATACTTCGATCCACATATCGATACGGTCAGCAATAGGACCCGATATTTTTCTTTGATATTTTTGTATGTTCTGTGGAGAGCACACACATTTTTTACCCTCTACTCCAAAATTACCACACGGACAGGGGTTGAGTGCCGCAACGAGAATACAGTGTGCTGGGAAATGAGCTGAACCCCGTGCGCGTGCAACTGAAACAACCTTTTCTTCAAGGGGCTGTCTGAGTGTCTCTATAACTTTTTTATCGAATTCGGGAAATTCATCAAGAAAAAGTACACCTTTGTGTGCGAGGGTGAGTTCTCCTGGTTTTGGTATGGCTCCCCCGCCAACAAGCGAAACGTATGATGCTGTGTGATGAGGTGAACGTATTGGCGGGTGTGTCATGTAGGCTGATTTTAGTGTTCCCGCTATTGAATGAATAGCCGTAACCTCTAAAACATCCTTAAGTGAAAGTGGTGGAAGGATACTTCTGAATGCTTTTGCAAGCATTGTTTTACCTGTTCCGGGTGGTCCAAAAAGTGCAATGTTGTGTCCGCCTGCAGCAGCGATAAGAAGTCCTCGTTTTGCGGTCTCGTTTCCTTCTACGTCATCAAAATCAATAGCCACATCTTCTCGTGTGTAAACAATTTCTGTTTTTGGTTGTTCGAGGAGTGTTTTTGTCGGGCCTTTTTTGTCGCGCGTATTTAAATGTTCTATGAGTTCTATCAGAGATGTTGCTGGATAGATAGTGATTCCGTCTACAAGAGCTGCTTCTTCTGCGTTTTCTTTTGGAACAAAAGCGCGGGTAAAGCCCTGTTTACGTGCTTCAACGATAAGAGGGAGTACTCCTGTGATAGGTCGAATATTTCCGTCGAGAGAAAGCTCTCCCAAGAAAATTGTTTTTTGAGGATTAAACTCGATATCTCCTGTTGCGGTGAGGTATCCAAGCGCAATACCCACATCAAAAGAAGGTCCTTCTTTTTTTAGATCCGCTGGTGCCAGTGATACCACTATTTTTTCGTTTTTGCTTTTCGGGGCTGTAAAACCAGAGTTCTTTATCGCAGAAGAAACTCTGTCTTTTGATTCTTCAACAGCCTTATCTCCTAATCCGACAATGGTGAACGAGTGTAGTCCACGAGACAGATCAGTTTCAATATCAATAATATGAGCTTTTAAAAGATGATTCTGTGCGGTGTGAATCTTTGAAAAGCTCATAAGGGTTAGTGTAGTTTAGCGTCCTTATGCTTGATATTTGTGCGGGCCGATGGGTTTGCTTCGAGACGTTCTTTTTCAATAGGCTCTCCCGAAACCTCACAAATACCATATGTCCCTTTTTTGATTTTATCGAGCGCGCGTTTTACATCGTTGTACTGAATTTCAAGCGGTTTAAGAACCGCAGTGTTTGATTCGTAGTTTTCTATATTATCAGCAATATCTGCAGAGTCTGATGCGTTTACGTCAACGTCTCCTGATACAGGTTCCCAGTCTTTTGGATTAGATGCACTTTTGTGTCCTACTGTTGCGAGGTCTTTTTCTAAATTTTTGAGTTCTGTCTCAAGTCTCTTTTTGAAGTATTCTGTGTCTAATGTATTTTTCATGACTTTATCATACAAGGATGAGGGCATTAGTGCAAAACTAATCTCTTTATCGTACGACCGTTGTTGCAGTAAGGCGGTCTATAAGTTCTTCAAGGGTTAGTTTTTTTGTGGTAACGAGTATGGTGTTTCTGTCGACAAAGGTGTAGAAGAGTAAATCTTGACCCTCTGATCCTCTGATAATTCTTACGTCTTTGTTTTTAACAACGCTATCGATAAAGAATGTGCCTGCTTTTACATTACCATGTGACAGTGTAATGAGCGGAGCAAGATCTTGTGTGATTGTTGATTCCCATTCAAGCATTCCTGCGAATGCGTTTTGAAAGAAGGTTGTTTTTAAGATAATAAAAGGTGTTGGGCCATCAAACACGTGGATACCGATAAAGAATTCTTTTGAGAGTGATCGTGCGAGCTTTCCTGGTATGAGGGGTGTCGCTTTTTCAAAAAAGGATTGTGCGGTGGGTACTATTTTGCCCGATGCGGTATTTGATACGGGTTGCACGGTCACAATATCTCCAATTGTTGCTCCTCCTGTGTTCGAGCCTTTGAGGGCAATGTCGTATACAAGGTTTTTTGAGTTAGCAAAATCTATTTCTTGAATGTTTTTCGTTTTTACAATAGGTGCGGTTTCTTCTGTGTTGCCCTGAATTTGTGCCATCGGTGGGTTTGTTTGTTTGAGGTAAACAACATAAAAAGCTCCTGCCCCAAGAGCTACAAGTATGATACTCGTAAAGATTGCCCCATAGGGTATTTTTACCTTCTCTTGTTCCGGAGCGGACATTTTTTGCTCCTCTTTTTTATTTGATTCAGCAACAGCAATGGTCACCACAGACATTCTTTGGTTTTGTATTGCTTCCTCAGTGTCTGTTTTGTATGTGCGGAGAGGTTTAATTCCTGGATTGTTTATAGGTATTGCTGGACGTGCACTAGAGGGTGCTTTTTCTGCATCTTGAAGAACTTGCGCGATTTCACTTTCAAGCGTTCCGCCTTTACCACCAAAGGTACTGCCACCAGGCACTTCAATGAAGCCTTCCTCTTCCGCTTGGCTGTTTGGTTGTTTTTGAGGGGGCTGTATTCGTGGTTCCGGAGTCTTTACTTCTGAGGGCGGTGTTTGCTTGATGGTGTTTTGCTCCAGTGCGGCAGCGACGTTCTGGAGGTTTTGTGAAACCTCCTCGAGAGAGTCAGACGCCCCAGACGGGGTATCTCCCAGGATGTCTACACCTTCATTTTTGAAACCTGCCCTATCGAGGGCTTGTTCTTTTTGTTTATTCTCTTCGTTTTCTACACTATCCATACCTCTATTGTATAGGAAAATGAGTTTGAAGAATAGAAAAAACCGGAAGTGCTCCGGTTTTTTCTAATAACTTTTTATTCGTCTTGTTTTTCTCGAATGACTTTGCGTATTCGGGATTCTGATCGTTGTGGTTTTTCTGGGCGTTCAGGTCGTAGAGGACGTTCGTTTTTTTGTGGAATTTCTCGTTCAGTATTCCCTCCTGTTTTGTGTGTGTCTCGGTGTCCGAGGAGATATCGTCCAGGGTTTTTGTCGAGATCGATAAAATCGTCTGTTGCCTCTTTGAGTTTTCCTGAGGCTGATTTACCGAATGTTACAACCTCAACTTGACAACCCTCGTTCATTTGAAGATATTCAACGAGAGGAACAAAGTCTCCGTCACCCGTTACGAGAATAACAGCATCGAGTTTTGGTGCGAGCTTAACCGCATCAATAGCGAGACCTACATCCCAGTCAGCTTTTTTAGAGCCTCCTGAAAATATTTGGAGATCTTTTGTTTTTGCTTCGATCCCCATTTTTTCTAGGGCTTCAAAGAAATTTTTCTCATCTCCTGATTCGGTGGTGATGACGTAGGCCGTGGCTCGAATGAGCCGTCTATCTGCAAGGGCGTCTTTAACTACTTGGTCAAAGTTGACCCGAGCGTGATAGAGATTCTTTGCAGAGTGATAAAGATTTTGCGTGTCTATAAAAATACCGACACGTTGATCTTTGTGTTTAATGACTGACATGTAAAAGAGCTTTTAGGGTATAGCGCGAGACGCTTTATCTAAAAGAAACTAAACTAATTTATTAAAATGACCGGCAGGTGAAGCGTAAAAAATACAATGCTTTCAGCTTTTATAGCCAAAATCTGACAGCTTCAGTGTCAGATTTATTTCTTGAGGTCGAGCTTTTTTGCTATTGCCTCAAAGCGCTTTGGAAATTTTGTCGAAAGATACTTGATATGTGTCTGACGATCAGCAACCATAGCGAGGAGTCCTCGACGTGAGTGCTTATCTTTCTGGTTTTTCTTGAGGTGTTTTGCAAGTTCTTCAATACGTGACGTAAGAATTGCAATTTGAACCTCAGACGAACCTGTATCTTTGTCGTGAATCGCGGCTGATTTGACGACTTTGTTTTTCTTTGTTGTTGAAAGCATTGCCCGAATATCGTAGCACGAAAGATTTAAAAAAGCAAGCCCTTTCTAAATCGTGAGTCATATACGGGGTCCTTTGGTATACTGTACCTTATGACATCTCTCAAGGGGTTGAAACAACAATTTCTCGAATACGTTGAGATTGAAAAAGGTCGTAGTTTAAACACGGTACAGAATTACGACCGCTATCTTACTCGTTTTTTGGCTTTTTTAAAGAAAGATAATCCTTCTGATATCACCGATGCATCAGTGCGAGAGTTCAGGCTATGGCTTAACAGACAATCTACAGGGAACAATAAGGCGACCGGCGAAACCCTTAAAAAAAAGACTCAAAATTATTATTTGATAGCATTGAGGGCATTCCTCAAGTATTTGGCACGCCAAGGTATAAGGTCTCTTCCACCAGAAAAGATTGAGTTAGCAAAGGTCGGTGAACGTCATATTGAGTTTATGTCAAACGATGATTTACACCGCTTACTTGCTGTCCCGAACGGTTCTGACATTAAATCCTTGAGAGATAAGGCTATTTTAGAGCTTTTGTTTTCTACAGGACTGCGTGTTTCTGAGCTCTGTTCCCTCTCGCGCGATATTGATTTGTCTGCCGACGAGATTTCTATTAGAGGTAAGGGCGACAAAGTTCGTGTGGTTTTTATATCAGACGATGCTCGTAAGGCAATCAAAGCCTATCTTGATAAGCGTGGTGACGTAGACGATGCTCTTTTTGTGAAGCTTGCCTATGAAAAAAAGAGTAATGATGACTCTTTTCCTCTTACGCGTAGGTCCATTGAACGTATAGTAAAGTATTATGCTATTAAGGCTGGAATTTCAAAAAAGGTAACTCCTCACGTTATTAGACACAGTTTTGCAACAGATTTATTATCAAATGGCGCTGATTTACGCTCAGTACAGGCACTTCTTGGGCATGCTCACATTGGTACAACTCAGATTTATACTCACGTTACCGACAAACATCTACGTAATATTCATAAGCAGTTTCATAACAAGAAGTCTAAGTAAGTTGACCGGCCCCCGTTTTGTGTGGATACTTAGGATTATAGTTCTATGAAAGCCTTCGAAATCGAGGTAGGAAGGCCTTTTTATCGATCTGATGACGCTCGTGTATATGTCCGTCCATCAATTCAGATATATAAGGTTTCCGGAGTACTCTGTATTCCTGTTAGTGTTGTGGTGACACCGGAATTACTTCATGAACGGATCGAAGGTTATATTCCATACGATGAGGATGTGGTGTATTCTGACGGTCCACAAATTCCGGTCGTGGTTCCACCACCGCTTCAAAAAATCGAGCTACACCCTGTGGTGTAGCTTTTTTATTCTAGTAGAAGTTTGTTACTATACGTCTATGAAAATTATTTCTTGGAATGTTAATGGGATCCGAGCTCATGTTAAAAAAGGTGCTTTTGATTGGATTTTAAATGAGTCTCCTGACATTTTCTGTTTACAGGAAACAAAGGCACACAGGGATCAATTGACTGAGGCGGTGCTCTCTCCTCAAGGCTATACATCATATTTTGATCATTCCAAAATGAAAAAGGGTTACAGTGGTGTTGCTGTATACACGAAAAACGTTCCTGAAAAGGTGGAATATGGATTTGGTATAGATGAATTGGATCAAGAGGGTCGCCAAATAGCCTTATTTTTTAAGGGTAAAAGCACAAAATGGGTACTTATAAACACCTATTTCCCTAATGGAGGCGGTGGTGAGGAACGCATCGCTTTTAAACTGCGTTACTATGACGCTTTTCTGGCGTATATTGAGGATTTAAAGAAAAAAGGCTATGCCATTGTCTTTACCGGTGATGTAAATACTGCACATACAGAGATTGATCTTTCTCGACCAAAAGAGAATCAAAACACTACAGGGTTTCTTCCGATCGAAAGAGCGTGGATTGATGAGGTTATTTCAGCAGGATATGTTGATACGTTTCGTTTGAAATACCCAGAAAAGAAAAATGCATATACATGGTGGGACATGAAAACATTTGCACGTGAAAGAAATATTGGTTGGCGTATAGATTATTTTTTTGTAAACAAAGAAATTGCTTCTTTCGTGAAAAAAGCAGAAATATTTCATGATGTTCTTGGATCTGATCATTGTCCTATTTTTCTAGAAATCAATATATAGAGCCATAAAAACGGCGATGTCTTTTATAAAAGACATCGCCGTTTAAGTTATCCACATGTATGTCCTTTACATGTCTTTGATAGTTGTTATTATTATTCCAGAACCGAGTAACGATCCTTTTAAAGGACACGGTTCGGAAAAAGTTCTTTACACATTTTTATAGTCTCCTCACTGCTACAATGAGAGACTCCTCGTAAGTTGAGACACGTGGTCTCTCCTTACATTCTTTGCTAAAGAACCCTTTGGCCAACGAGCTCGGTCCCACTATACGGCATATATTTATTTTATCGCCGTCTCCCTAGTGGATTCGCCAACTCGTTGACCCTAAGAGGCTCTTTGCACCAAAACCGCCCAAGCATCATCGCTCAGGCGGTTTGTTTTTTGTTTTTAAAAGATGTTTCATGGGAAACAAAGTAAAAAACGGCTTTGTTAAGCCGTTTTTTAAATATTATGTTTGTTTCGTATTTTCTTTAATTCTACTTCCTCAGCCTTCTCTTTTTTGTCTTTTCCTATGATTGCGTGTTTTTTAAGTTCTTTTTCATCCATTGCGTAGAGTTCGAGTACTCGTTTGGTGAGAAACTCTTTTGTATTAACACGAGGGTCTTCAAGGGCTTCTTCAAGGAGGGCGTTTAGTATAAGTCCTATTTTAGGACCTGGCGCTGATTGTGTAATTTCCATAATGTCTTTGCCGTCCACTTTAAGCAGGCCGACGGATATAGGGTCTCTGAGAGCCTCTTCTACCATCGCTTTGTACTTTCTCAGTCTGTAAGGGTTTTCTTTTGGCCTGCCGGTTCCTATGCGGTCACAAGCTCGTAGATCCATGAGATCCCAAATTCTTTCCTTACCAACGTTGTTTATCATTCGTCTTACCGCTGAAAGGGTTATTTCCTCAGTATCCGAGAAAAACATATGCCATCTAACGAATTTGGTCACATTTTCTACCGTTTCACGTGAAAACTTCAGTCTTTCTAGGATTTTCTTGGTCATTTTGGCGCCAACAACCTCATGCCCGTAGAACGTATATTGGTTTGTTTCACGTGAAAACCTACGTGTTGCAGGCTTTCCTATGTCATGAAGAAGAGCAGAAAGCCTTATTTCAAGAGACCATTTCTTGAAAGCTGCATGTTCTAGTGTTTTTAAGAGGTGTGTCCACACATCAAATGAGTGGGCTTGGTTCTGCTCTACCCCTATTCCCTGCTCTAATTCAGGAATTATGTAACGTAGTATTCCAAGTTGTCGACACCTTTCTATTCCGGCCGTAGGATTATCGGACATAATGATTCTAGTAAATTCATCACGAATACGCTCAAGAGCTATGTGTTTTAAGAGCGGTGAATGTGTTTCCAGAGCTTTTTCAGTCTCTGGTTCCACGTGAAACCCTAATTCCGTAGCTATTCTAACGGCACGAAGTATACGCAAGGCGTCTTCTGAAAAACGAGCATGAGCTTCCCCTACAGTGCGGATTATTCCCTTCTTTAAATCATCCTGACCGTTAAAAAGGTCAATAATAGAGCCATCTTTTGATAGCGCGAGCGCATTTATCGTAAAGTCTCTTCGTTTGAGATCGTCTTCTATGTTTTTGCTAAATGTTACAGAATCTGGACGTCTTTTGTCAGAATAGTCAGATTCTATGCGGTATGGAGTCACTTCTATGACTTTCAAAGAGTTGTCTGTCGCCTCTTCGCATACAACACCTACTGTGCCGTAGGTGTTTTCATAAAACGTTTTTGGGAACAGGGAGATTATTTGTTCAGGAGTTGCATTTGTCGTAACGTCCCAGTCTTTTGGTTTTTTGTTTAAAACAAGATCTCTCACGCATCCACCGACAAGGTATGCTTCGAAACCACCCGAGATAAGTGTCTCGGTTACATGTGAAACTTCAGGAGGGATAGCGTATTTTTTCGTATTCATTGTGTTTATTCTACACCGTAAAACATTTTGAGGAAATAGAACCATATGATATATTTATACTAAATATGAAGCATAGGTCAAAAGATAAAGAAAAAGCCATTGAATTGAGAAAGCAAGGTTTGAGTTACAAAGAGATACGTCAGCATGTTTTTGTTTCCAAAGGGTTACTTTCTTTGTGGCTTTCTCGTTTGGAATTGACTCATGAAGAGAAAGAGCGTCTACGTGTTCATACACAAGAACGCGTACAGAGGGGTAGGGTAGCGACCCTTATTGCTAATCGAAGCCGGAGAATAGAGAGGGAACGTGTTCTCATAAAAGGAGCTGAAAAACTTTTTAAGAAATGGAAAAATAACCCCTTCTTTTTTGTGGGACTTTCTTTGTGTTTGGTTGGGGGTGTCAAAAAAGGCTATGTTTTTGATTTTTCAGCAAAAGAGCCTGAAATGGTTCGTCTCATGGTTCGATGGTTAAAAATGTTTCTTTTTGTTGAAAAAAAGGATATTCGCTTTAGGATGTTGGCAAACAACAATCACAACAAAGCCCACCTCTTGGCTTTTTGGACAAAAGCACTCGGTATTGAGCCCTCTTTTTTGACTTTTACCATGCTTAAACCATCAAAAAGCTCTCTAAAAAAGGGTCTTTTGGATATGGGTTGTGTAAGGGTGAGTGTCTACGGCGTTAACCATGTAAGAACGATTAATGCTTGGCAAAAGCTCCTTATACAGTATTATGATGAAGCAATCTAAATATGTACCCGTAGTGAAACGGATATCACGCAACTCTTCGAAAGTTGTATTTCAGGTTCGAGTCCTGACGGGTACACCAGTTTTTCAGGGAAGGTAGGTTTGATATTTCGCTTTTTTCGTATAATATAGACTGTGTAAAGTTTTTGCGGGTATGGTTTAGTGGTAGAACACTACCTTGCCAAGGTAGGGATCCGAGTTCGATTCTCGGTACCCGCACAATATAAAATAACCCCTTTTGGGGTTATTTTATATTGTGCGGGTACCAAAGACCATGGAGATGGTCTTTGTAGAGAATCGAAGCCCAGTTGAGTATATTTTGTGAGCGAAGCGAAACAAAATATCCAACTGTGGGTACTGCGTCTGTAAGACGAGGTTCTCGGTAGAGAATCGAAGTGTAGAGGCCTGATTACGCCTCAGAACATTATTGTGATATTGTTATATACAAATATCGCTATGAACGCTCTTTCGTGGCAGTGTTCTGAACATCCTGTGTTTGTGGACATTCGATGTGATTCAAAGACTCCTGCTTGTTTTTACTCATTACGAAAACGTGTCCGGAAATATGTTTGTCGTAAAAAACATAAAGGAATCGTTTCCAAACCAACCTCTTGAGATAAGGGTTGGTTTTTTTCTGTCTCAGACAATTTGTAAAGATAGTGAAATGTAAGGGTGTTTTTATAGGGGACTGTGGATAAACCTGGGGATTACGATTTAAAGACACGACCTTTAGGCTATTTTTAAAGACTTTTGGCTTAGAAAATGGCTTAAACAAAGGACTAAGACAAATAGGCCTGTCTAATAAGATATCCACAAAATATAAGGTTTTTAGCGTTGTTTTGCTCAGTATGAGACAATGGTGTCGTGAAAAAGTTTACCTCTGAAAGTCAAAAAACAGGGGAGATAGGGGAGAACATTGCTTGCCGGTATTTGTCCTCTAAAGGTTTTACTATTATCGAGAGAAATTATACTCGTAGATGCGGTGAAATTGATATCATTGCTCAAAAGAAGGGGGTTATTCATTTTATAGAGGTTAAAAGTATTGTCGCTTATAAGTTCTGGGAAAAAGAAATATTGAATACGATACGGCCAGAAGAAAACATGCATGCTCAAAAGATAAGGAGACTGAGAAGTGTTATTGTCTCATATTTGTCCGAGAAGGATTCTGAAGACAATGCTTTGTGGAAGTTTGATGTGTTAACGGTGGTGCTTGATCCTGAGGAGAAGAAAGCTAAAGCGGAAATGATAGAGGATGTTATTTTGTAAGGGCGCTGGGGGGTTCGGTTCTTACAGAACCAGTATCCACGATTGGATATTTTGTTTCTGGAAAGCACAAAATACCTCTTACAGAGGCTGTCCACTTATTCGCCCTTAAGAAATTCGGGCTGAATAAGTCTTGCGATATGGGTCCCATCCCATATCTCACTCAATCGGGTTTCGAATCCCAGACGCATATCTCTCCAGATATGCTCGCACGTCAAACTTCGTTTGTCGGGGCGCTGGGATTCGAACCCAGAGTCACTTGATCCCAAGTCAAGCATGTTAGCCGTTACACCACGCCCCGTATTACCTTTTCGTTTCGCCATAGTATCACGACGACTTATTTTTTGCTATTCTTTTAAGCACCTATGGCATCAAAAAAATTTATACGCACTATTGAGGATTTTGCCTGCGAACATTGTGGTTCTGAGGTTTCAGGTAATGGTTATACCAATCACTGCCCAGTTTGTCTGTGGTCAAAGCATGTAGATATTTTTCCAGGAGACAGACAGTCTTCTTGTCTCGGCCTTATGAAACCTATTGCAGGACTGTCTCAAGGGGGAGAGCAAGTTATTGTTCATTCGTGTATTCTCTGCAAGCATCAAAAGAAAAACAAAATTGCTCCCGAAGACAATTTTGAGGTTTTTGTGACGGTCTCTAAAGAACCTTTTGTCAGCTAGTTTTGTCAACGAGAATCGGATCTGTCAAATTGACCCTTATTTGACTCAGCACTCATTTTAATGTTTTTTAAAAGCTTTTCTGTTTTTTGTCTCCCGTAACCGAGGCTTGATAGGGCTTTTGTTTGGTAGGTATGAAGTCATCACGAAAGTTAAAACTGGTCAACAATTTTTTTCATTTTGACGAACACCTACTTTCTATGATTTTTTGAAGAGAGGGAGGTGCTTTTGAATTATACTTTTCTTTACGACACACAGGCCTGTGCCCACGTGGTGTCAGAAAGGTCATTATTTTTAATGTAACCAAAAGCATCACCATGGCAAAGAAACCACAGCCAGGAGCTCCAGTTCCTCCACAGGCATAAGCCTAAACAAAACCCTGAGAATATTTCTCAGGGTTTTGTTTTTTGAGAGGGGAGTCTGGCAAAAAAATCTTGAGAATGCTAGGATAGCTCTGTTCGGCCATGCGGGATTAGTTTAATGGTAGAACTGCAGTTTTCCAAACTGTAGGCGCCAGTTCGATTCTGGCATCCCGCACAAAAACGTTAAAAAATCAGGACTACTCCTGGTTTTTTAGTTTTTGTGAACCGCAGTGATGTTTTTGTTTGAGTGAAACGAAAGGCAAAAACCACGAGGTCGGCCTACGAAAAACTTACGTCAGTAAGTTTATTGGTGGGCAAATGACTGAGTACCTATCTCCAATCGTGGGTACTGGTCGTGTAACGACCGAGATTCTGCCTCCCCATAAACAAAAAACCACCATAGGGTGGTTTTTTGTTTAAAACACGAGAGTGTGAATTATTTTACAGAATCCTTGAGAGCCTTTGCTGCACGGAACTTAGGCACTTTCATAGCTGGAACTGATATTGCCTCACCTGTACGAGGATTTCGAGCTTGGCGAGCCTTTCGTGTCTTCACTGAGAAGATACCGAGGCCTGCAATTGAAACTTCGTCGCCTTTCTTGAGACCTGCGACAATGCTGTCGAATACCTTGTCTACAACTTGTTCAGCTTGTACTTTTGTTGTTCCGAGAATTCCGTGTACTGCTTCTACGATTGATGCTTTGTTCATGTTACTTCAAATAATTTACTAGCTAATAATTGCTACAAATATAAGTATATATTAAGCCATTTTAAGCGCAACACAAGAAAAATAGGCTCTATTTGACGCATATTTTTTATAAAAGAAGTTTTTTATAAAGGGCTCTGTTGAGCCGTTTTATAAGTTCAATTCGTCAAGTATTGACATTTTTCAATTATGTTTTTTTGTGAAGTAATCAACAAAAAACACCGTTTTTGTCGGTGTTTTTTGTTTATGATTTATCGAGCAAATTCAACGATTCGTGATTCTCTGATAACGCATACTTTTATTTCTCCTGGGTATTTCAGATCCTGTTCTATTTTGAGAGCTATAGTGCGAGCAAGGTTTTTTGCTTCGATATCACTTAAGTCTTCGGGTCTTACAAATACTCGAATTTCTCTACCTGCCTGTAACGCATAAGCTTTTTCAACTCCTTTAAATCCTGTTGCGGTCGCCTCAAGGTCTTCAAGGCGTTTTAGGTAGTTTTCTACGCTATCTCTACGTGCACCAGGGCGTGCGCCAGATATAGCGTCAGCGACTTGGACAATAATAGACTCAACTGTTTCGTAAGGGTATTCCTCGTGGTGTGCCTGCATTGCCTTTATGATTGCCTCATCCGTTCCAAATTTTTGAAGAATACGTCTACCGATTTCGACATGGGTTCCTTGTACTTCGTGATCTAGAGCCTTCCCAATGTCGTGTACCAAAGCACCGGCTTTTGCTATTTGTACATTTGCTCCAACTTCCTCAGCAATCATTCCCGCAATATGTGCCATTTCTATAGAGTGCTGGAGAACGTTTTGTCCGTATGATGTACGGAAGTGTAGTCTACCAAGTATTGATATGACACGCGGATCGAGATTGAGGACTCCGCATTCAAAAGCTGCTTGCTCACCCTTTTCTTTTATTGTTTTTGTAATTTCTTGATTTGCCTTCTCGACAGTTTTTTCTATTTTTGCTGGTTGTATACGTCCATCACTGATGAGTTCGGAGAGCGCGATACGTGCAATTTGTCTACGTACAGGATCAAAAGACGATAGGGTAATGGCGCCTGGTGTGTCATCAACAATAACTTCAACTCCTGTTGCACGTTCAAATGCTTTTATGTTTCTTCCTTCCTTTCCTATAATTTTTCCTTTTACTTCGTCTGAGGTGATTGGAATCGTGGTCGAGAAAATATCTGCTGCCACTGAATTACCGA
>DAORIX010000013.1:0-14324 GCA_035438745.1 Minisyncoccota bacterium
TCTGATATACAGTCTTTCCAGGACTGCCCATTCGACCGCTCTGGCAACTCTCCAAATTTATATTGATTTGAAAACAAACAAAGACAACAGAGCGAACACAACTGCCAAATAGAGTATGTATTGTGCCACCACGAGAAACCATCCAATACCAAAAACTATGTAGAACAAAAGAAAGATGACACCAAAACACTGGAGTACCATTTTTGTTTTACCCATAATCTTTGCAGGCACTACCCTACCACGATAACGAAAATACGCTGAGGAGACGAGAAAGAGCTCAATCAAGACAATAGCGAGTGCCAAATAAAAACTCAAATACTGAGAAACGATAATCACGGACACAGTACCGATGAGAAGCTTGTCTGCAACGGGATCATAAAATGTACCCCAACTGGTAATTTTGTGTTTTGTTCGCGCAAGAGCCCCATCGAGAGCATCAGAAAAAGCAGAAAACAAAAAGAGTATTGTTCCCGCGAGGAAATAGTCCGACAAGAGCAAATAACCAATGACAGGAATAGTTATAAGCCGAAAACCTGTTATGCGGTTAGGCGTGAGCCATGCGGGAAGGATTTTTAAAAAAGTTTTTTCAAAAAACCTGTCGATAGGAGTAGGTCGCGTAAGATACGTTACCTTTGCTTCAGGAACATCGAGGAAACGATCGAGAAACGTGAGAATAGGATTGTGTTTTTCCATAGACAATAATCATCCCTAGATGATTAGTATAGCATAATAAAACCCCATTCATGGAATGGGGTTTTTGTCTTACTCGACAATTGTCTTTCTTTCGAGGCGGTTGAAAAAAAACGAAGTGATACCCACACCAATGACAGCAAATACGGTACCAAAACATAGTCTGAGCCATCCGCCTTCGATCTTGTATAACCACAAGCCGGTCCCAAGAAAATACAACACGTCGAACACAGCAACAACCCAAAACATTTCTGAACTCCGATGCATACTCTGAACGCCGTCAAATGACCAAAAGAACCACAAGGAACAGAGTGCGAACAGAAACGGAATGCCAAGTATTACGAAAGGTAATACTGAATTAAACACAAACAAACAGGTTTGTATTAGGGTATTCATGAGAAGAATTTCTAAAAAAACTATACCCCACAAAAACAAAAAAGACAATAGGCGCAAAACCTACTGCCTTTTTTGATACCTATCCTATATTCCTAGTAACCCATACCTCCCATCTCACCCTGGCCCGCGTGAGCCTTTTCTTCTTTTGGCTCATCCGCAATTGCTACTTCAGTGGTGAGCAAAATAGCTGCTGCAGACGAAGCATTTTGAATTCCACTACGAGTAACCTTTACCGGATCAATGATACCTGCAGAAATCATGTCAGGAACCATCACATCTGAGAGTGCGTCATATCCCATCACTCCCTTGTCTTTCTTTATATGATCAATAATAACCGAAGCATCGTCTTTGCCAGCATTGAGTACAATTTGCCTCAAAGGTGCTTCGAGTGCTTTGAGCACGATTTGAATACCTATCTCAACATCCTTTGCATTTGTTTCTTTTGTCTTCGCTTTCTCAGACTTGAGTCGCTCTGAGACCTTAACTCCTGCTTTAATGAGTGCCACTCCTCCTCCCGCAACAATTCCCTCTTCCTTTGCGGCCTTGGTCGCATTGACAGCATCTTCAATTTTGAGCTTCAAATACTTCATTTCAGTCTCCGTTGCCGCTCCCACTCGAATTACCGCAACACCTCCTGAGAGTTTTGCTATGCGCTCATCAATTTTTGTTACATCGTACTTTGATGTTGTGCTCTCCTTTTGTTTTTTGAGCTGACTAATACGCGCTTCGATATCTGATTTTTTACCCTTGCCACCAACAATCACTGTCTTGTCTTTTGTTGCAATAACTTTGTGTGCCTTTCCCAAAACAGACAAATCTGCTTTCTCAAAAGACAAACCCACCTCATCTGAAATAACTTTCGCACCAATAGTAACAGCAATATCAGCGAGAATTTCTTTTTTCCTATCACCAAAACCAGGTGCTTTTATAGCGAGCACATTAAAACCGCCACGAAGCTTGTTGAGTACAAAAGTGGTGAGTGCTTCACCGTCCACGTCCTCAGCAATAATGACCAAATCTTTTTTACCCGTCTGAGCGAGCTTCTCCAAGAGAGGCAATACCTCCTTGATGCTAGAAATCTTTTTGTCAGTGAGCAAAACCACTGCATCCTTGAACTCCGCCTCCATACGATCAGCGTTTGTCACCATATAGGCAGAAACATATCCTTTATCAAAGCTCAGACCCTGCACTACATCCTTTTCAATACCCATAGACTGAGACTCCTCTACGGTTACCACACCATCCTGACCCACCTCCTCAATAGTGTCTGCAATAATCTTTCCAATTTCTACAGACTCAGAAGAAATGGTTGCTACCTGATGAACCTCTTCTTTGCTCTTTATAGGTTTTGCTATTTCCTTGAGAGCTTCCACAACATACTGAGAAGCTTTTTCTATACCTGAGCGCACTGCCATCGCAGAAACACCCATAGTGGTGTGCTTCATACCTTCAGAAATAATCGCCTGAGTGAGAACAACAGAGGTTGTCGTACCGTCTCCTGCTATATCATTTGTTTTACTTGCCACCTCTTTTACTATTTCAGCGCCCATATTCTCAAACTTATCCTTGAGCGTAATTTCTTTCGCAATAGACACGCCATCGTTGGTGATGGTCGGAGCGCCGTACCCCTTATCGAACACGACATTGCGACCACGAGGTCCCATAGTTATTTTTACCGCATCAGCAACAATATCAACTCCTTTTTTCAAAGACTTTCGTGCTGCTTCACTAAATAGAATTGTTTTGGACATAAAGCTAAGACGTTATTAGTTAGTTTTTGATAATTGCCATGATTTCACTGTCTCGAACGAGGATGTATTCAACGCCATCAATAACCACTTCATCGCCCCAACCATAGAGCACCGTGTCCCCTTTTGTTACAGACACTGCTATGTGTTTACCGTTTTCATACTTGCCCGGACCTACCGCAACCACAGTACCTCGCTTTGTAGAACGATCACCTTTTACAGAGTCAGGAATGATAATTCCCCCTGCAGTCTTTTTATCTTCTTGAGTAATACCTTTAATGAGAACTCTGTCTCCCAAAGGTTCAATTTTTTGTTTTTCTGTATTATTTTTTTTCATACTCTTTTTCACTTTGGTTATGCCTAATAAAGATATCCAAACGCCCTAAAGCGTTATGAGGGTATTATAAGGAAAGCGGGCCCGAGAACACATTGACGTGACGTCTAAAATATTATGAAAAACAAAGATCTACCAGCCTCAAGAGCATACTATTGTCCTAAAGGTGATGGTGTGATAGACTCATTTTTATGAGTATGATTTCTACGTTAGTACCGTATGTCCAGGTGGCATTATCTGTACTCCTCACCATCCTCGTGCTTTTACAGCAATCAGGCGGAAGCTCTGGCGGAGCGCTTGGAAGTGGAGACAACTTCAGTTCGGTATTTCACACAAGACGTGGCATGGAAAAAGCCCTCTTTATTGCGACTATTGTCGTTGCAATTCTTTTTGTGCTTTCAACATTTGCCGCTCTCGTACTCTAATCAAAAATAAAGCAGTTTAATCTCTTCGGAATCTATATTCCGACTTACATTCGTGAAAGCGTTTATAGCTAGTATTGTAAAAAAACAGTGGCGTATCAAGGCACTCGATCGTGTTGAAGATACTATTCACTCAATGAGTCTCGCAGAAAAGGTTGCTTGGTACGGCGCCTTCTTTGTGTTTGCTTTTGCGTCTCTACAAATACTGTCAAAAGTAAATGATATGTTTCTCATCACCATACCAACACGGGGAGGAACCCTCACCGAAGGTATCGTCGGCACACCTCGTTTCGTAAACCCACTTCTCGATATTTCAGACGCAGACAGGGATTTGAGTTCTCTTGTCTATTCAGGCCTCATGAAAGCGCTTCCTGATGGGACACTCGTTCCCGATCTCGCTTCTACCTATTCAGTATCAGATGATAGTCTTTCATATACCTTTACACTCAGAGACAATCTCACGTGGAGCGATGGTCAGCCGATTACAACAGACGACATCGAATTTACTATTCTCAAAGCCCAAGACAGCGGACTCAAAAGCCCACGCCGAGCAATGTGGGAAGGTGTGACTATCGAAAAACAATCTCCTACAGAAATACGTTTTATACTACGTCAACCATACGCACTCTTTTTGGAAAACACTACTATGGGTATTTTGCCAAAACATATTTGGAAATCTATCGAGATAGATGAATTCCCTTTTAGCCAATTCAACGTTGAGCCCATCGGATCTGGTCCTTTTATTGTTGATTCAGTAAAGAGAAATGAGAACGGCATCCCTTCACGCTACGAACTCGTACCAAACGATGATTACGCTCTTGGTGCACCTTTTATAGAAAGACTCATTATTCAATTCTATCAAAATGAAAAAATTGCGATAGAAAAATACAAAAACGGAGAAGTTCAAAGCCTCTCTGGTATCAGCCCTGTCTACGCAAAAGACTTTGACGAGGAACATACACACTATACAGAAACACCTCTCACTCGTATCTTTGGTATCTTTTTCAATCAAAACCAAAACGAGGTTCTTCTCAACAAAGAAGTCCGCACGGCTCTCGATACAGTGCTCGATAAAAACGCTATTATCAATGACGTGTTTTATGGCTTTGGCACTGTCGCATCCGGACCTTTCCCTGCACTAGAGACAGTGAGCGCAACAAACACAGCGTCTTCGACACGGAGAGATGAAGCAATAGCGCTCCTCGAAAAAGCCGGCTGGAAAATAAATCCAGACACAGGCGTTCGCGAAAAAACCACCAAAGGTGTTACTCAAAAAATCTTCCTCTCACTTTCTACTTCGAATGTTCCTGAACTTGTACAAACAGCACGTATAGTAGAAGAAGCTTGGAAAAGCATTGGAGTCGGCGTTGATGTGCGTATTTTTGAAACGAGCGACCTCAACCAAAACGTTATCAGACCTCGAAAATACGATGCGCTTCTCTTTGGAACAGTCACGGGACGCAACCCTGACCTCTACGCCTTTTGGCACTCATCCCAAAGAAATGACCCCGGTCTCAATATTGCCCTCTACACCAACAGCAAAGCCGATTCGATTCTAGAAAACATACGCACAGAAAAAGACAAAGACAAAAGAATCGCCCTCTACGAATCATTCAACCAAGAAATAAAAAAAGATTTACCCGCCCTCTTCCTCTACAGCCCACAATTCATCTACAGTATTCCGGATAGTATAAAAAATATAAAACTTGAGGCCATTACTACACCGAGCGACAGATTCTCAAATATATATCAGTGGTATATAGAGACCGATAACGTTTGGACATTCTTTTCACAAGAATATTACATACGCGAAGGCTCAGAAACACTTGAACCCTTAGAAGATTCCGTCACAAACATATAAAAATTATACTCATCAATAACTATCATGAACCCAGAAACTCAACCTAAAAAAGAATTTAACCGAGACAGTCCAGCACAAGGTCCTTCTCGTGGACGAAACCACAACCTCCGAAAGAGAGGTCGTATGGATAGACGACGCATGCCAAAGAGATTTGGTAGCGGTGGAGGCCGACCTCACGATGGATCACCTATGGAGAGAAAGATGGATACCACACCGATACCACCTATCGGAGATAACATTCGTATTATCCCCCTCGGTGGAGTAGAAGAAGTGGGAAAAAACATGACCATGGTTGAGTTTGGTAATGACATCATCGTTATTGATGCAGGATTCCAGTTCAAAGAGGAATCAACCCCAGGAATCGACTATATCCTTCCTAACACACGCTATCTCGAAGAGCGCAAAGACAAAATCCGCGCAATTGTCATCACCCACGGACACCTCGATCACATCGGAGGTATTCCCTACATCATGGATCGTATTGGTAATCCACCACTCTATACCCGAAACCTCACCGCAATCATGGTCAAGAAGCGCCAGGCTGAATTCCCTCACCTTCCGCCACTCGATATTCGCGTTGTAGAAAAAAATGACAAAATAAAAATCGGCGCGCTGACCCTACGTTTCTTTGCGGTGACCCACACTATTCCAGACTCTATGGGACTCATTATCGATACTCCGTATGGATCTATCGTAACTCCTGGAGACTACAAACTCGACCATGTAGACGGCGTACCTACAGAAGTAGAAGAGGAGTCATACTCAATTTTTGAAAAAGAAAATACCCTTTTCATGATGGCCGATTCGACCAACATAGAAAACCCTGGTTTCTCAACACCTGAAAGTGTTGTTCATAAAAACCTCGAAGAAATTATACGTACCATAAAAGGACGTCTCATTATTGGTACCTTTGCATCTCAGCTTCAGCGTATTGTGGCAATCATCCAAATCGCAGAAAAGTATGGCAAAAAAATCATACTCGAAGGACGAAGCATGAAGACAAACGTAGAAATCGCACAGATGGCTGGAGTGCTCGAAATAAAGAAAGGCACCATCATCGGTTCACAAGACATTGAGTCAGTTGCTCCTGACAAAGTCGTCATTCTCGCAACAGGTGCTCAAGGTGAAGACTTTGCAGCTCTCATGCGTATGGCGACAAAGGCTCACAAAAATATTCACATAGGAAAGAGAGACACGGTACTCCTCTCTTCATCTATCATTCCCGGAAACGAAAAAACTGTGCAGAAACTCAAAGACAATATTGCACGTCACGGCGCAAAAATAATTCACTACCGAACATCGGATGTATATATCCACTCAACCGGTCACGGCAACAGAGGTGAAGTTGAATGGCTACACAAGAAAATAAAGCCGAAGTTCTTTATGCCTATGCACGGAAATCATTACATGCTCCGTATTCACGCAGAACTCGCAGAAAGCCTCGGCATGACACCTGATCGTATTGTAGTGCCCGACAACGGAACTATTATTGAAATCCAAGAAAAAGGAACTAAACTCGTAGTGCTCAAAGAAAAAGCTCCTTCAGGAATGGTTATGGTTGATGGTTTTGCAGTTGGAGATGTACAGGAGGTGGTTATACGAGATCGCCAGATGCTCGCACAGGACGGAATGTTCGTAGTCTTTGCAATCGTAAACGCAGACAACGGCAAGCTCAAGAAATCTCCTGATATTATCTCTCGAGGATTCGTGTATCTCCGTGAATCACAAGATCTTCTCCGTGAGGCACGACATATCATAAAGAAAACAATTGAGGACTCAACAGAAGGTATGAATCCTTTGAACCTCGACTTTGTAAAAGCAAATGTGACCGATGCAGTCTCTCGCTACCTCTTCCAAGAGACAGCAAAGCGACCGATCGTTATTCCGGTATTGCTGACGATTTAAAGCTTAAAGAAGCTTATAGCGGATAGCTTTTAGCTTAGAAGGTGGAAGATTGAATACCAAAAAGAGCAGAAGAAGATAAAAAATACAACAAAAAATGGCTTTACTGAGCCATTTTTTGTTGTAATAACATCTATTGACAAACACCCTATTCGGGTGTATAATATATGTGTAAACCTGCTCACAAAAACATGCCTGAAACAAACCCTTACCAACTTAAATCAATCTGCGAAATTGGCGACGAAGCCGTTCAGTGGGTTGTCCAAAGTGAGTTCGATATTACGGAAGAGGAAGCTAAACTTATCCTCAAGGATAACGGTGAGAAATTGCGTACTGCGATCATTGAGGCAGTAAGGAAAACGCTTCCGGAGCTCATCGGTCGCCCCACACGCGAGTAGCAACCCACTCCAGTTTCTTGAGAGTCTGGCTAAATACTCTCTACAACCCACATTCGTGTGGGTTTTGTTTTATTTAAAAGATGAAATATAGAAAGCTAAAACCCGAAAACCGTCAGCTAAACCCCTCTTCTTCCTCATGCTACAATAGTGCGATGAATGAAGAAAAAACATCCCACAATTTATTCGTCCTTGTCGTTATTGGCTTTATTTTTACCCTGCACTCTACCCTCACGGTATATATAACTTCTTCGTTTCTATCTCAATTTATTGACGAATCTCGCGTCGGTATCGTCTATACACTCGGGTCACTACTCACCATCGCCTTCTTTACTGCCATTGTCGGGGTACTGAGACGCTTTGGAAATTATAAAACGACCCTCGGCCTCCTCTTCCTCACGCTCCTCTCTCTCATAGGTATGGCGTATTCAGAATACGCACTGCTCGCTTTTGCTTTCTTCATGCTCAACTTTGTAGTAATCGCCCTCACCGGTTTTAGTTTTGATATTTTTCTTGAGTCATTTTCTTCAAATGCAAAAACAGGAAAAATTAGAGGGACATTTCTTTCGGTTACAAACATTGCGTGGATTCTGGGACCCGCAGTTTCGGCTTTCCTACTCAATGATGATAATTTTACAAAAGTATTTCTCGTGGCTGGTGCACTCCTCATACCAGTACTCTTCCTTTTCAAACATAATCTAAAAAACTTCAAAGACCCTGAGTATACTCATGTGCCCTTCTGGAAAGGTTTTGGCGAAGCGTGGAGCGACAGAAACATACGCGCAACACTCATTATTCACCTCCTCCTCCAGTTCTTTTATGCGTGGATGGTCATTTACATGCCCCTCTATCTCCACGAGAATATTGGTTTTTCATGGGATGTTATCGGCCTCATTTTGAGCGGAATGCTCATCCCTTTTGTGCTCGTACAAGCCCCCCTTGGCCGTCTAGCGGACTCACGCTACGGAGAAAAGGAAATCATGTCTATTGGTTTCGTGATTATCGCACTCGCAACAGGCGCCTTGAGCTTTATTGAAGGTTCAAATCCGTGGGTATGGTTTATACTGCTCTTTATTACACGTATAGGAGCAGCATCTGTTGAAGTAATGGCGGATACCTATTTCTTTAAAAAAGTAGACGTGAGCAAGGTAAATATCATTAGTTTCTTTCGAACAACACGACCGATGGCATACGTTGTGAGTCCTGTGATCGCAACCGTACTCTTTTCACTCATAGATATACGAGCCCTCTTTTTTGCCCTAGGACTTCTCATGCTCTACGCACTTCGCTACACCATGTCTATCGAGGACACACTCTAGACGCTAGATCTTGACGCACTCGAGACACATAAAGAGGGGTATTTCTTTACGGGCTTTATCTTCAGCCTGTTTCTTTGGTCCAGACTCGCTCTCCTTGTGAGACGTCCACTCCTCAATGCGTGAGATTGCAAAACCCGCATTAGCCAATGTTTTTGAATATACCTGAAGGGGGCGATGAAATGATAGAGTGAATTCTTTTCCTGGGTTACCCGGCTTCATATCTATTTTCTTTCGTGACTCTGAGAGGTACTCCTCGACGCGACGATACTGTATCTTTTTTTCTTCATCAAAAGACCACGATGACTTGTCGGGAATACGAAAAGCAGGATGATTGAGCACAATAACAAATGATCCGCCTTTTTTGATCACACGAGCAATTTCTCTAAACACCGGCGCGATATGCTCAATATTTTGAAGAGCGAGAACAATCACCACCGTATCAAAAGAGAGGGGTTTAAACGCAGAAAGGTTGTGAGCCGGAGAAACATAAAACTCCTCATTGTGTGAGGCGTGTTTTTTGGCAATAGCGATGAGTTCAGGAGCAATATCAACGCCCACAACATGAGCCCCTGATGAAGCGAGTGCGTGCGAGAGGAAACCTTGTCCGCAGGCAACATCAAGTATCTCCATTCCCTTGCGAGAACCGATAATACGGGACATATTAGGCAGAATAACATTCGTCTGATACGAATCATCGCCCGACACCACTTTGTCATACCAAGGAGCAACCTTACCCCACGAAGTGTTTTGTTTCATATCTCTATACTAGCAAACTCGCACCATGAAGTGCGAGTTTGTGTTTTATTTTTGTGAAGTTTTCTTTGGGCTTATTTTCTTGGAAACACTCTTTTTTATTCCTGCCCAATGCGCTTTCATTTCTTTCATAAACTCATCAACCTCCTTTGTATCAACATGTTTGAGTTCATTATACTTTTTCAAAACAGCATCGACTGCTGAGTTATATCCAGCCTCTGTTACGTCACCAGCCTTTTCAAGCTCTTCCAAAACTTCTCCCTTTGCTTTAAGCATCCAACCCTTCACCTGATTTCTGTTTTTCTTTGCGTCCTTGTGTCCATAGAGGTAATACGCTCCTACAGCCGCAGCAGTAAGGCCAACGAGACTCGCAACAACTGAACCTGTATGTGATGTTTTTTTCTGTACCATAAATTATATAGTTATATGTTTATCTAAAAATACTACTGACTATTCCCTCCTTTTTTTTCGGCTCTGAAGATTTATGCTTTTTCTTTTCTTCTTTGTGAGAGAAAAAATGCCGTATCATATCCGCAACATGTCTCCATTTGATACCTTCCTGACGTAATGCAATTCTCAAGTCTTTGATATCTTTTATGAGTTCCCCACTTTCACCTTTGACCTTCTCAGAAATTTCACGAACATTTCTCACTATACCGATAAGGTAGATGAGAAGAACTGTTATCCCAATAGAAATTATGACAAGCGCAATGCTTGAAATAAAAAAGAAAATATCAGCATGAATGAGAGAGTCTTGAGCCATGTGTGCGTTTGATAATTATTATATGACTACCCTTTTAGTATACACCTAAAAAGTCTATCCACAGAAGAAAAGCCTAGCGTGCACTCTGAAGACACAAAGAGAGATCTTCTGTTTGCGTCCAACCGCACTCACCGGTACTTTTTTGAACTTCACATGTGGCTTTTTTGTAACACGCGTACTCTTCGCGATATTCACATGTCGACATGAGAGGCTCCGCAGAGGCGTCGCTACACAATTGACCGCTACACCCTCCCACTACGCACTTCTTTGAAGAAACTGAATCTGGTGACGTGGTCTTTTTTGGAGAAAAAACAACAGGCAAACGCACTTCCGCATCACGCTCTGAATCTCCAGAAGGATTGTCTTTCTTGAGAACAACAAAACCTCGCGTCTCTTTAGAAACAGAAAAAGAAAGCGATGACAAAAAGGGAACATACTCCTCTGTCATCCAGTCGCCTTCTGCTGTCGCGTAATGCGAAGCGAGAACGTTGCCGTCTTCATCTACAAGAGAAATAGGAAACGATGCTTCAAAAAACCAAAAGCCCCGTGCCTCACCTTTTATTACGAGAGGGCTCGTCACGAGTGAATCTTTTAGAGGAAAATCGACGCGCACAAGACTGTCGTCAAAAGAAACAATTTTCTCTGCGTATACCACACCGTCTTTATCACGACACTGACGTGGATGTGACTCCATGACAGGATTTCCATACGCAAGACATGACTCAAAATCATACACCTTTTGACTACGAATCATATCAGTAGAAAAAAGAAGGTAGAGCAATACACAGCTCGCAAAAATAGCTATTCCTTTAGATAGATTATTCATATATTAGCGAAGTGAAAATGATGCTTTCACGGTAACCATCACTTCCTTTTCAATACTCGATGTATCGTATGCTCCATAATCAGAGACATCGATAGAGTGCGCTGGCATCACCTGCACAACACCAGAAGCTGCGGACTTAAGAGATCCCACTTTTTGACCGCTCGATAGTGCCATTTGAGAAGCGCGAGCCTTTGCGTCCTGAATCGCATCCGCAAGTAGAGAAACACGAAGTGAAGCTAAGTCTGAGTAGTAATACTCAATGTTGAAACTCGTGTAAATGACCCCTTGATTGATAAGAGCCTGAACATCTCGAGCGACACTGTCTACAGTATGAATGTCTCCAGACGCCACAGTGACAGTCTGACGTAAAACATACTCTTTCTCGCCTGTGTATGTTTCCGGTCGATAATCATAGACCTGATCCATCATGACGGGAGAAATAACAACATCTTTTTCTGGAATATTCTTTGAGGCAAAAAAGGCTTTAACCTTTTGCGCATCTAATGCCATAGCCTGATAACCCGACTTGAGCGCTGATTCTCTCACCGTACGAGAAAAAGATGATGTCCAACGTGCCCTATCAGCCAACACTTGAGTACGAGCTGACCCAGTAACTGAAAAAACGTTATCACTCGCCCGAGCCTTTAAAAAAACAAAAGCGCCAATGCAGACCGAAAGAATGAGACTTGCCCCGAGAATGTATCCGAGCAGAACAATAGGTGATAATTCTTTTTTTTGTTCCATAAAAAAATAAATTAATAATAATCCTGCCTACTACTTTAGAGTAGCAAAAAGAAAATAAAACAAGCGAAAAACACTGTAGCTAGTATAGCATTTACCGCCATACCTAAAGTGCTTCCGAGGAGAGCACCTCCTGCAGCGACGAGTGCTCCATCTTTCTGATTACTTGGCCGATAGTACATTTCAGAAACAAGAATCGCCACAAACAAACCCACAAGGCCTCCAAAAGGTGGAAAGACGATCACACCTAGAAGCGAGCCGAGAATTCCCCAACCAATTGATTTCATCCGAGCTCCTCCATAGCGTGCACCTAGAGCACCTGCTCCCCAATCAACAACAACAGAAAGTATTGCAATGCCAGCTAAAACCAAAAACTCATACGGAGTTACCGAGATAAATCCATCAACAACACCGTAGACGAGAGACACTACCAGCATGTAAGACAAAGCTGGAATAAACGGTATGAACGCAAAGAAAATACCCGGAACAAGTAACACACAGAAAATTATGGGCACAATAAGGTTCGTCATAATTTTTAGGAATGTGACGTAACGTTCTTATAAGCAATGAGTGAGAGTATGGCAATAAAAACAAAAACAGAAAAAGCCATGACCGGAATGGTAATGTACCCGAAATTCAAAACAAACACTTTTGCACATGAGGTTGAGTACCCAACCGCAGCGCACGGTAAATTAAGCGGATTCCAACCAAGCTGGGTCATGTAATGATAGAGAGCAACAGCCCCACCCACAGACGAAAAGACAATTCCGTACAGTAATGCCGAGACATCTTTTTTCCAAAGAGCTAGACCAAAAATAAGTACTTGTGGGTACATGAAAATGCGCTGAATCCAACACAATTTGCATGGCTCGTATCCCAAAATATCAGAATAAGTAAGACTACCGAGAAGGGCAACAGATGCCGCAAAAAAAGATAACAGAAGGGCTCTCTTTTTTAAAAAAACGAGAACCTGAGGGAAAAAACCCCTCGCTGATCGAGACAATAACAACACGCAGAAAAAAAGTGCACCTACTTGAGTAATAACCGTTGCCACTGACAAGAAACCGTTAACAAAAGAAGTGAGATTCATGAATAAAAAGTGATTAGTTTTTTACTTAACGTCGAGTGTGACAGGGCATGCTGTGAGTTGTGAGAGCTCGGACACAGAAAGCACCTCACTCTTGCGACTGCCATCTTTGAACTCCCATGTGGGATACCCTTCAATACCCTTTTCCGTACACACAGGCAATTGACCTTGCCCATTTGGAGTAGAACACTCGACATACGGCAAGAGGCGCGCTGACTTACCAAGCTCCTTTTTTTGATCCTGACAATGAGGACACCAGAAAGCACCATAAAATGTAGCCCCGCTTTCTTTTATACATCGCGCGAAAGTATCGTACTGACCAGGAGAAGACAGGTACCAAAACATACCTGCAAATATAACGATGACTGAAATACCTACCCACATCCATGATGATTTCATGACTTTATAAACGTAATAAGAAATAATACGTCTAGTATACCATCAAGACAGGTAACAAAACTCTGCAGAGACTAGCCTTCTGAGTGATTTCTGAAATAGAGAGAAAAGAGGACAAAGAAACCAATAACAATGAAAGCAAAGATATTGACCGCATCAAGAAACATAATCCACCCAAACGTGAAGTGACTACGTGATGCAAACCATTCGGGATTAATTATAAAGGACAAAGTATTAAGGACATTTAGTACGCTCGCTACCGATAGGGCGGTTACGCCACTAATGAGGTGCTCCTTCGCAGAGTGAATATTTTTGTCCTTTATAACAATAGCCCGTGTGATGAGAATCGTTCCAAATATAATAAGCAAAAGAATGAGAAGTGGGTACCACCACATGTCCTTTAGGAAAGAAACGAGCATATCGTTGAAGCTACCTATAACAAGGGCTACATTATTGGTGTCTATAGTATTAGCGGTGTTTGTTGCACTGATAAGACCTACAACATTGACTCCTAGATCTTCATAAAGGACATTACCGAAAGAATTGTCCTTTACAATACCCTGATACGCTGGGTACGATCCACAGAGTATAGAATTAATCTTGTTTTTCGTGGTTATATAAACATATCCAGTAGGAAGGGTGATGTCCCAAGGAGCAAGACTGTCGCGAGTCTAGCGAGCTTGGAAGACCC
>DAORIX010000014.1:0-12982 GCA_035438745.1 Minisyncoccota bacterium
ATTTTAAAGGCTTTCCACCAAAAGTAATTTTATTAAAAACGAACATACCCCTCTAGTATAAAACTTTGAGGCATACTTTCCTACAAAAAAATCACGCTTGTGGTGTGTACACAAGCGTGATCAGTTTACTTCTTTTTAAACCCAAAATGGGCGGGTCCAAAGTGACTATCTACAATAGGCACTTGAACCTTAACCATGGGTTTAGCAAGTCGCCGAGGTAACAACATCGGCTGGGGCTCTCTAACGACGGTGATGCGCTCGCATGAAAACTTCTTTTCCTGCTGTTGTCTTTCTTGCAAAGACAAACAAGAAAGACAAACGGGATCGTGATTGATCCCTCGAAACTGACTTTCTGGTTTGCGCTTTCGACAACAATCACATTTCCGCCTCATCAAATGGCTGACTAAGGCAACCATTGCAACCAACAGCGCCACTCCCAAAAGAAGTGCGCTTACACTTAGGGTAGTGAAGTTCATCCACTAATTATTATACTCCCAATAATGGCGTTTGTCAATAAACGATTGTTCCCTTACTCAGCTTCGAGAGCGCTTCGTGTATAACGGTTTGAGGCATTCCAGAGCATCCACGAATTAAGTCCAGCATCGTAGGTCGCCTGTATCTGCGCTCGTACCATTTCTGGTGTATAGGGCACAGGGTAATTGTTGTCCTGAAGCCATGGACGAAGTTTGTTTTTATCAAATGATTCTTTTGTATACAGAGGTGGTGTTGTAGAAGCAATACGTGTTCCCTGTTTTGTTTGCACTACCGTACTCGATGCTACCGTACGAGAAACGGCCGTCTCCATAGAGTAGTGCACGACTCCATACGGATCCTTGTTGGGATCACCTAAATTATGAAAATTAAAAGGATAGTGTGATGGATAGACCATAGGTGCAATGTAATCAAAATACGGAAGTGCTTTTTCCAAAACCTGTCCAATATTTAAATCATCGGTATTTGTTGTCACCATACCAAAGAGATCAGCAGATAAATACGCACCAGTGTCATCAAGCGCACCGTGGAGATACTCAAAAAAGGATTCAATCACGTCGGACTTCTTTTTTCCTTCACTCACCGGATAGTAAATATCTTTCATGTTGCCGTCTGATGGAAAACGAATGTAGTCAAAGTTTAATTCGTCGAAACCTGCCTCATATGACTCCTCTGCAAGAGTTTTTATGTATTCCCAATGCTCGACTGCACCCGCATCAATCCAAGGGATACCCTTGTGATCTTTCCAAATAGCACTGCGATCGCTATCTTTTTTAACAGCCAACTGAGGTTTTTCCTTAACCATAAAAACATCCTGAAACACGGCGATACGTCCAATAACATAAATATTCTTTTCGTGTAACTCCTCTAAAAACTCTTTCATGTCTGGCACGAAACAGGAACCTCCCTGTGCTGGAACCAAAACGGGATTCTCTACAGGAAATGAAATACGGCCATCATATGTTTTTATATCAATAACAATTGAATTGAGCTCAGTTTCATCTACGAGCGCAACAAGACGGTCGCGAAGATCTCTCCGTGTTGCCGTACACGAGGTCATGTAAATAGCACGCACCGCATCAGGCACATCCACGTGTGATGCCTTTTTTTCTAAAGGAAGGAGTGTCTCGAGCGCTGATGTTGAGCTCGATATAACATTTTCATACGAAATGCGTCCAAAGGTATCACTACCAGCATAGACGCCAAAAACCACAACGCTTGCAAACGCAACTAAGCCGACACAATACATTGTGTTTTTAAAAGACATGCGTAACGTAAAGACAATTATGACGAACGATTCTCTGCCGGTACATTTTTATCTACCGAAAAAGCAGGAGCCGTATTCTTCCGACGCTCCTGAGTAAAACCAACAATACCTATACCGAGAAGTACAAGTATTGGTGTCTTTATGGTTCTTGGAATTCCTGCAAGCGCGGTAAACACCACGAGTATCCCGAGCACAGTGCAAATATATCTTTTATTCATACGCACATAGTATAGCTCGATATTTTTTTTGCTCCAAGGTAGCACCTTACTCTTGAGAGACGATCACCACAAACTCACCTCGAACTTTATCGCTTCTCTTTTCAAAATAATCAAATACATACTCTGGAGTGCCCGATACGAATTCTTCGTATATCTTTGTGAGTTCTTTGGCGACTGTTATTTTTTTGTGGGCACCGAGAAGAGAGCTTAAGGCTTTCATTAAACGATGAGGAGATTCATAAAACACGCACGTTCGGGGTGACGTACGGATTTCATCAAAGAGAGTTTTTCTCCCCTTCTTGTGAGGTAAAAAACCAAAAAAAGTAAACTCGTCCACAGGAACACCAGACGCCGACAAAGCAGCAACAAAAGCCGTCGGACCTGGAATAGGAACAACACACACGGTGTCTCCTAATGCCTCTTTTACACGAGCAACCAAATATGTTCCCGGATCAGAAATACCGGGAGTGCCGGCGTCAGTCACAAGCGCGATAGATTTCCCTTCCTGTAACACTTCAATAATTCTATCGACCTTTGCCTCTGAGCTATGTGCATGGAAACTCTCTGTTGGTTTTTCGATTGCGTGTGCATGCAAAAGGACCCGAGTCGTACGTGTGTCTTCACAAAAAATAACATCCACCTCTTTGAGTATACGAAGAGCGCGAAGCGTGATGTCTTCGAGATTGCCCAAAGGAGTCGCAACAATATAGAGATAAGATTGTTTCATAAAAAATGATATACTCAGGAAATGAGACTTGTAGACGCTCTCAAGGACAAACCAGTGCTCTATGTCGCGCGTGATATCGAACGCGCTTTAGGGCTGTCCTTGCCTACTGACGGTTTCCACATTATCTCAAACAGCTCACCATATGCAACCACACTCGTCGAGAACATTCCTGACACTATCACTATAGTGCCACGAGGCATAGAGGACCCTCTCGACACAACAGATCTTCTCGAAAGCGTCACCGCAGAAAAATCAATCAACAAACAAAAAAATCCGAACATTGTGGTATTCAAAAATACCCTCCATATTGAACGGATCACCAAAGCAAAAAAATGGAACCTCATCAATCCGCCCGCAGCTCTTGCGCGTGAGGTCGAAGAAAAAATAAGCCAGGTACGTTGGCTCGAAGAAGACGCATCCCTCCTCGCGGAGCACACCATAGCCATCCTCAAACACGTACACTTTAAAAATAAACCTCTCGTCGTGCAGTTTAATCACTCACACACAGGAGAAGGTACCTTCCTCATACGAAGTGAAAACGATTTAAAAAAGATAGCTGAAAAGTTTCCTGAACGCGACGTGCGCGTCACCACCTTTATAGAAGGCCCTGTGTTTACACTAAACGCGGTTGTAGCAAAGGATACCGATGAAACATTTCTCGGTAATACAAGTTACCAAATTACAGGAATCAATCCCTTTACCGATCTAGAATTTTCAACAATTGGAAACGACTGGTCGCTACCAGAAAAAATACTTTCCTCAAAACAACAACAAGCGATACACGACATGGCACGGAGGGTTGGTAGCCGGCTAAAAAATTCTGGCTGGAAAGGTCTCTTTGGTATAGATGTCATCTATGACCCTCTCCATGACAAAATGCACCTTATCGAAATAAACTCTCGACAACCAGCATCGGCAGTTTTTGAATCAAATCTCCAAAGACGCGTAGGTAACGACATGACTATATTTGAAGCCCACCTCTGCGCGCTTCTCGAACTCCCTCTCAAAGGTGTTCATATACAAAAAATCTCAGGTGGTTCACAGATAGTACAACGCGTCACGCAGTCTGGTACAAAAACAGTCCCTCGAGATTCAATACACAAACTTCGCGAACGAGGCTACTATGTTGCCGAATATGAAAACACCGAATTAAACAAAGAGCTCGTTCGTGTGCAAACCGCAAAAAACATTATGGAAAAACATAATCAGCTTTCACACACAGGAAAAGAGATTCGAGACATCATTCACACTGCTTAATATGAATACTGAACTTTCTCAGCTCGCACAAAGCATCATTTATAACTATCTCCATGTACCTATTGGACCACGCTGTGTTTGTCCTTATTTCAACAATCGCAGGTCAAAAATCCGAGGAGGACTTCGTGCTCTTGTCGGCAAGGGCTCTCCGGAGGATATAAAAGAAGAGGTAGAAATAATCTCTCTCAAAGAAAAAAAAGACCTACAAAAATGCACCTCGCAGGAATTAAAAGAATTTCTCGTTGATCAGGGGATTGGTATCGACTGCTCTGGCTTTGCTTACCACGTTCTTGATGCCGAACTTAAAGCACGGAGCAAGGACCGGCTCTCAACACATATATTTTTCCCCCACTCTTTTCTTAAAAAAATCTACGCAAAACTCCGCCCGGCAGAAAATACTAATGTCACCACCTTTGCTCTAGAAAAAAACAGCACGCCTGTTGATGTGTCAGACGTTCGCGCTGGAGATATGATTTTTATTCTCGGAACAGGAAAAGAAAAGACATACAACCATATTATGGTCGTAGTAGATGTGCGCGGTAGTAGTAATGATCGCGTACTCTCCTATGCTCATTCATATGCGTGGCCGAGCGAAGGTAAATACGGTCACGGAGTACGCACAGGAGAAATACGCGCAAGTGATTTGTCCCAACCTCTCACTAAAGCACTCTGGACAGAGAAAGGCATGTCAGGAAAAGACAATTACACACTCCAAACAGCCCTCGAAGCACACACGGTGAGCATACGACGCCTCCGTGCCCTCCTTAAATAAAAACGAGCCTCCTGCAAGATTCTCCTTTGATTTATACGCTAAAGGTTATAAGCTAATACCATGACGGACTTTCTTCCCGCACAAATCCATAGCCTCCTTATTATTGTTGGTTTTTTTGTACTTTCCTGTGTGGTGAGTTTCGCATGGGCACCGGCACTAATCCGCTTTTTGTATACCTACAAAATAACGAGACGAGATGACCGTGACCCTACACTCGCAATCGAGTCACGTAAATCAAAAATAAACACTCCGATTATGGGAGGTCTTTTGGTTATTGTGACCGTTGCAGTACTCACTATTCTTTTCAATTGGGAACGTAGATTCACATGGGTTCCTATCGGTGTCATGCTCCTCTCTGCCCTCCTTGGAGGCATAGACGACATGCTCAACATTTTTGGTCGTGAACGCAGATCACGAAGCCTTGCACAAACATGGACACTCATCAAAGTCCACAACAATATCTTTATGAGGTGTTGGTTTGCGTGCACATTACCGTGGGTTATTTTTAAACGTCTCGTAGGTGTTTTTGGTTCAAAACCAGGAAAGGGCGTACAGGTACACGAAAAACTTTTACTCCAATTCGCGGCAGGCGCCATTTCAGCATGGTGGATATACTGGAAATTGGGAGACACCTGGCAAGACATCTTTATTCCTTTTTATGGATTCCTTGATATTGGAGTATTTATCATTCCTCTCATTATTCTCGTCGTTATGTTCACCGCAAACGCTGTGAATATTTCCGATGGTATGGACGGCCTAGCAGGAGGCATGCTCATACCTACATTTGGAGCGCTCTCTTTCCTCTCATGGATATCAGGCTATGACAATCTCGCAATACTCAATGCAACAACTGCCGGAGCGCTTCTAGCGTATACCTACTTCAATATCAAACCGGCACGTTTTCAAATGGGTGACGTTGGCTCTCTCGGACTAGGTGCGCTCCTTGCTATCAACGCACTAGCTACAAACAAAATGGCAGTACTCCTTTTTATTGCATTTATTTTCTACGCAGAAGCGCTTTCTGTGATTATTCAGGTTCTTGGTAGAAAAATTCTCGGCAGACGTATATTTCGCATGGCCCCTCTTCACCATCACTTCGAGCTCAAAGGATGGAGCGAGGAAAAAACCATTATGCGCTTTTGGGTAATACACTGTTTCTTTGTGGTCATTGGTGTCTGGGTTGGACTTCAATAAAAATAAACTATGTACTAATCACTATTAACTTTTAACCAGAAAAAGAAAAACTTTCAGGTTACATGGTATAGGTAAAACATTATGAGTTATTTAAACTGGGACACGAAAATAATCACTGACTTTTCAACAAAAAATATTGAATCCTTGTACGATCAAGGCTATGTTTTTACGCGAGTAGACAGAGGAATACTCAACAAGACACGAAGTTTGCGTATAGACCTTTCACACTTTGAAGCCTCTTCTGAAAACAGACGAATTCTTCGAAAGTCAGAGCACCTTACCCTCACCGTGCACAATATTCCTTATACGGAATACTCATGGGAAATCGCAAAACTTGCTAAAGATTTCTACGCGACACTCGGCGCCGATTTTAGCGCAAACAAAGTACGTGATATTTTAACTACCGAGAACTTACACTTCAACAAACTCCTTGTCTACACCGACACTCGTGACAATTCAATTGTTGGTTACGCAATAGCATACGAGTCAGATAGCCTACTCCACTATAGTTATCCATTTTATATAGAAAAAAAAGAAGAACCTTCTCGCGGACTCGGCATGATGATGCTCGCAATAAACTACGCAAAAGATTCAGGTAAAAAATATATCTATCTTGGGTCACTTCAGAGGCCAACCGATACCTATAAACTCCAATTCAAAGGCATGGAATGGTTTGACGGTGAAAAATGGCAATTCGACACCACGCCTCTCAAAGATATTTTGAAATAAAAAAGCGCCGTACAATAATGTACGGCGCAAAACTTACAGAAGCTCTTCTCTTTGCCTCTCAATGATTGAGACGGCCTTTTCAAAAGCCCACCTCGCGACCTCAGGGCCTACCTTTTCAAGGTAGACCGCGCACTCAACAGGGTCGAGTCCTTCAGCCTTTGCTTTGCTTAGGATACTTTTTGCAAAATCGTCCGAAAACCAAACGAAATGACCGACGACGAGAAGAGCAAATTCTACACTCTTCATCTGATCATATTTGATCCCCGGTAACCCTGATTCGCCTTTGATACAAGCGGTTGCCCGATGCAGAATTGATCCAAGCAATATAGGAGCATTATCCCTAAGGTGACGAGCAATCTTAAGCGCGTCCTCGCCCTCTTGAGAAGCATGATCTCTCACTGCTTCAAAAATTTTGCGAGGATCGAGATTTAATCTCGATTGAATACGCTCGAAGAGCGCGATCTGAGCGAGACGCTGTGCAACAGGACTTTCGATGTTCAATGTTTTCATATTGATGAAAACCATGGCCTTTTTACCACGACCTTCTATTGAGAAGGATTTCTGAGTTAGACGTTACTGCGCGGAGTGCCAGCAAATACCACGTCGAACTTTTCAATATAATTATACACCTAAAATAGTACAAAGTCAAGTATTTGAATATCCCTAAAAATGGCTTAAAATTAAGCCTTATATGACAACACCCTCACAAACCTCTGGTCAAAAAGTACACTTCATCGGTATATGTGGCGTAGCCATGTCTGCCGTAGCAACAGCGCTCTGGCAAAAAGGCTATACAGTCACAGGAAGTGATGCGGGATTCTTTCCTCCTGTATCAACACACCTCACCAATCTCGGCATCCCCTACTATGCCGGCTTTCATCCTGAAAAAATGATAGAGGGTGGCGTGCCAGACTTTGTTGTTGTAGGAAATGCCACTGCTACAAAAAATCCAGAGTTCCTGTATGTTCAAGAGCACAACATTCCCTACAAATCCTACCCAGAGGCAATGGGAGAATTTCTTATACAAAAAAATTCTATTGTTGTAGCGGGTACTTATGGAAAAACAACCTCAAGTGCCCTGCTCACTCACATATTCAGGCATGCGAACCTTAAACCTTCATACATGATAGGAGGTCTCATGCAAAACAATCTTCCGAGCGCACATATTGATACAGGTGAATGGAGTATTGTTGAAGGCGATGAATACTCCACCGCAAAATGGGATAAACGTGCAAAGTTTATGCACTACAGACCAACACACCTCCTTCTCACCGCAGTTAAATGGGATCATGCAGATATTTATCCAACCGAAGAGTTTTACTTTAATGCATTTCGTGAGCTTTTAAAGCTTCTTCCTCGTAATGGTCAGGTCATCGCCTGTCTTGATACCGAAACACTACCCAACCTCCTTTCTGAGGCAGATATACCCTTTACGAGCTATGGAAAACACGACAAAGCACAATATCGCTACGGCAACATTTCTCAGTCACCAAAGGGAATAGAGTTTGACATTATCTACCACGGAAAAATTTACAAAATAGAAAGCCCTATGCTCGGTATGTATAACGCCGAAAATATTACAGGATGTTTTGCTCTTGCTCACTCAATCGGTATCGCGCCCGGAGATATCAGTGACGCAATCAAAACGTTCCCCGGAATGAAGCGCCGTCTTGAAAAACGCTACGAAAACGATGTGACTATTATTGATGATATCGCCCACTCTCCAGAAAAAGCAAAATCAATTCTCGCCAACCTAAAAACTATTTATCCTCAATCCACAATCATTACAGTATTTGAACCCAACACAGGGAATCGTACGCCTCAGTCAAAACCAGCATATGGCAGTGCTTTCAAAGACGCTGACGAAATAATCATTCCAAAACTTACCAAACTCAAAGTAGACACAGCACATCCAGAAAAAACTTTTGAAGGAGATGAGCTCGCAAAGACAATACGAGAATCGCACGCAAACGTTCACTACATTGAGGACGATGAGAAGCTTGTCGAATATCTCGTTCACAATCGAAAAAAAGGTGATGTTATAGCCTTCCTCGGCTCACACGGTTTCAGAGGAATGATAGAGGAAACCATTAAACATCTCACGGGACATAATTAAAAAAATAACCAGAAAAGAATAGTATCTTTTCTGGTTATTTTTTTGTGAGTCAATTATTAAAAATATATCCTACTTTCCCTCATCTACGATTTCTGTCACCACCTTGTCGTGAGCTATCTCAATCACCTCAAGGGTAATACCGCACACATTACACTCAATAACGTATCCGGGAGATAGGCTCGAGTAATTTGATAAATCAATATTATTTTTACACTCTGGGCAAATACACTTCATAATAGAGACTAGTATATAGCATATGGAATAGAGAATCTAGACCTCAAGGAGACTTCCCCACAGGTCCCCACAAGATTCTCTATTCCAGATGCAGTATACTTGTTATATGATTACTCCTCAGACTGATGAAAAATTTTTAGCTCAGGCTCTCGACATCGCATCGATCATACTCAAACGCGAAGACCTTCATCCGTATGGCTCACACAAAGGACGATCAATTCCCCACATGATTGATCACTACGCAAAAGCCGGTAGAGAGTATTTTGCCATCTCAAGCTCAGGTAACGCAGCGCTCGCAGCCGCAATCCATATACAGAAAAAAATTGAACAAGGTAAAAAAATGCACCTTGATATCATCATCGGACAAAAAATACCTCCACAAAAAAGAGAACTTCTCGAAAAACACAGTGACGGAAAAAACATTGTTATACACAGCGTAGCTCGTCCTCTCCAGTACCTCCACGAACTCTGTACCCAAGATGACTCAATGCAAAATCTGAGACAGTCCATCGACAATACCGCCCTCACGGGATATCACAGCCTCGCCTCTGAACTCGAAACAATCCCACATCTCAGCGCGGTCTTTATGGGTACGTCCTCGGGTACCACCCTCGAAGCACTTAGCGACATGTTTCATGTAAACAAGAAAATGATCGAACTCCATGCCGTACAGACAACGTCATGTCATCCTATAGCGGGATCCTTTGATGAAAGCGAGACGAGCGAACAATCAATCGCTGATGCTATCGTTGACATCACCGCCCACAGAAAAGTAACCGTGGGCCACGCCCTAAAACTATCTCTCGGATCAGGCTGGATAGTAACTAATAGTGAAATACAAAAAGCCCAAGACATGCTCAAAAAATACGCTCAAATAGACGCAACTCCCAATGGCGCACTCGGACTTGCTGGTCTCATAAAAGCACTCGCCTCAGGCAAACGCTTTAGTGGTCCTGTAGTCTGTATTATTTGCGGTATGTAAAAAAGAAAAGGGTGTAGTACATAGATATGTACTACACCCTTGTTTCACCTCAAAACTGGATTAACCAGCCTTTGAGATGAATTTGCGCAAACTGTCTTCTGTGCTGCCCACATGACTGTACAGTCAGGATGAAAAGCATTCTTGACGGCCTCCATAATCTCATCGTCCGAGAGTTGAGTAACCTCGACATTCGGATGAGACCTCGACCCATTCATAAGTGCTCCATTTTTTTTAAAGTAGAACCACTGAGGAACAGACGGGTCTTTCTCCCCACACCCAAAACTCTCAAGCGTCCGGACACTGTTGCGCTTTCGCGCCTCAGCGAAACGAATTGCTCGAACGCAGTCCTCCATAGGAACCTTAGCTTCTACGCAAGAGAAAATCTGTACATGTCCATCATCGTTTCTGACAATGGCTATGTCCAGTGATCCTCCTCTCGCCGAGCGAAAAGCTCGAGAAAACTGCAAATTCTGTCCCCGAAGGAACACTCCCACAAACTCTCCGCACCACTTCATGGTACTGTTCCCTTCTTTTTTAACAAAAGGAACGGTAAAATGGCGGGATTCTTTAATTTTCTTTAGAGCCTCCTCGAAGTCTATCTGCCGTGAGAAAATTGCTCTCAAGCCAAACTTCAACCAATCTCTTGCGAGTTTAGAATCAGTCTGGCTCAGCAACTCCGCAACGGTAGACAGCTCGGTGAGCGTACCCTTGTTGTTGTTCACACTCTCTTGAATCTCCTTCCATACCCGAAAAAGGATATGTTTCTGGCTTGAATATTCCTCAAGAAGTTCGACGGCAACCTCTTGAACAATTTCAGTCCTCTTCACGAGGGGAATTCGGTTTTCCAAAATCCCCTTAAGGAGCGTGTCATACGCAACAAGTGCCCACCCACAAACATCTTCCTCAGTATGATGATCGTAAAGCACCTTCATAACCTCTGGTAAACGTGTTTTTTGGTTGACCCTTTTTAAATCGCCCTCGCGAACCTCCTCGAGCAAACGAAAGAACTTGAGAGGATCCAGGTTTACGTGTTCCGCGACTAAAGTCGCAGCGCATTCTGCTGTATCCTTGCCATGTTCATCAAAAGGACCGCCACCGATCCCAAGAAGAATTGATCTATTCTCTGAGGCAAACTTTTTAGCCTCTTCATCTGATCCGACTGTATAAATAGGAGCGCTATAAAACGCTCCGGCCCGAAACCTCTTGAGGATAGCAATCGCGAAGATTTCATCCCCGTGAGGTTTTTTATGAGTCACAATGGTGATCATTGGTATGTGTCTGTCCTGCTGGAAACTGGAGACCAAGGTAGTCTTTTTTAAAGAGCATTGTATATAAGTTTCCTATACTATTATATCATAATATATATACAAAGTCAATCTTTGATGCAACTGTGTTTTCTCGACTATGCGCACACAAAAAACAGCCTATCTGGCTGTTTTTTGTACGTAATTCTTTACTAACCTCTTCTTCTAGAGGGTCTCTACAACGATCAAGTTTGTCTCGATGAGTTTTCCAAACGGAAGGCCTGAAGCAAGAACAACGCGATCCCCTTTCTTCGCCATTTTTGTTTTCAAAAAATGATCTCGCACAATTTTAACAACCTGATTGAAGTCGTTGGTTTTTTCTATGAGAACAGGACGAGTTCCCCATGAAAGAATTGACTGACGATAGGTAACTTCATTTGGTGTAAACACAACGATAGGTTGAGCTGGTTTGTGGCGTGAAATCATGCGTGTGCTGTAACCGCTCATAGTAAATGACACGAGAAACTTTGCACCTACACGATCAGCCGTTCTCACTGCAGAAGCAGTGACAGATTCTCCGATTCCCTGCACAACCCCAGGAGTATCATTCAAAAGCTGTTTCTTGAGCAAGTTCTCCTCTACCTGAAGAGCAACACGAGACATCACCTCTACAGCCTGTACAGGATACTCACCGAGAGTAGTTTCCTCTGAGAGCATCACTGCATCAGTACCGTCGAGAATAGCGTTGGCTACGTCTGACACCTCAGCACGAGTTGGCACAGGAGACTTGATCATTGATTCAAGCATCTGTGTTGCAGTAATAACAGGCTTACCGAGCTCATTACACTTTCGTATGAGCATTTTCTGCGCTGCTGGTACTTTTTCAGCAGGAATCTCAATAGCGAGATCTCCACGAGCAACCATCACACCATCTGCCAAAGCCAAAATCTCATCAATACAGAGGAGAGACTGAGGTGTCTCTATCTTTGCAATGATTTTTGCCTGTGACTTGCGAGCTTTCAAAATATCACGGAGCTCAGTGATGTCGCTTGGGCGTCGCACAAAAGAAAGCGCAATAAAATCTACTTTGTTTTTAATACCGAACTCGAGATCAGCACGATCTTTTTCAGTAATAGAAGAAATAGAAAGATCTGAATCCGGAAGGTTCACTCCACGCTTTCCTTTGATCTCACCTCCTACGATAACCTTTGTGATAACATCATTACCTTTTACTTCGAGAACTTCGAGTTTCTTTTTTCCGTCATGGAGAAATATGATGTGTCCTTTTTGAACCTCTTTTGCGAACTGTGGGTAATTTACGGAAACACGATTCTCATCACCTTCTATCTTGTCTGTAGTAAGAGTAAACTTTGCACCCTCCTTGAGCATGACAGATTCTGTTTTAAACATTCCTATACGGATCTTTGGACCACCCAAATCTTGGAGAATAGCAGCAGGAATACCTGTTGTCTCAATAGCCTTCTTGAGATGATTAACACGTGTCTGATGCTCAGAGAAATCACCATGAGAAAAGTTGAGTCTCATAACGTTCATTCCTGCACGCAAGAGAGATTCTAGACTTGCATGACTTTCTGTAGCCGGCCCTATTGTACACACTATTTTGGTCTTTTTTTCCATCGCAAATTGATTATTTACCTTATATTAAATGAGGATATCATAATACGTGTCTCTGCCTTTTTTTACAAGACATTACACAACACACCACCAATAAGAAAAAAGGCATCAAAAA
>DAORIX010000015.1:0-11759 GCA_035438745.1 Minisyncoccota bacterium
CCTTTACGCCCAATGATTCCGGATAACGCTTGAGGCACTCGTATTACCGCTGCTGCTGGCACGAGTTTAGCAACCTCTTATTCATAGGGTAACGTCAATAAACTTCCTCCCCTATAAAAGGTATTTACATCCCGAAGAACTTCATCTACCACGCGGCGTCGCTCCGTCAGACTTTCGTCCATTGCGGAAGATTCTCGACTGCAGCCACCCGTAGGTGTATGGGCCGTGTCTCAGTCCCATCGGTGGGGGTCACCCTCTCAGGTCCCCTAGGCGTCATTGCCTTGGTGAGCTATTACCTCACCAACTAGCTGATACCGAGCAGGCCGATCAAAAAGCGATAAATCTTTACCCCGGAGGGACTATCGAGGATTACCCCGTCTTTCGACGAGCTGTCCCCGACTTTTTGGTTCGTACCTACTTATTACTACCTCGTCTGCCGGTTGCCCTTGCGGGCCCCCTTGACTTGCATGCCTTATCCACGCCGCCAGCGTTCATCCTGAGCTAGGATCAAACTCTAATTATAAATCTCAGAACACATTCGCAATGCGAATGCACTCCGAGACGAACGGAACAAAATAGAAAATAGTATTTTTTATTTTATCCCAACCTAATTTCCGTGCTATCGGAAATTCTATGAATCCTATTACTTCTAAACATTGGAATATATGCTTAGAAGTTTTTTCGAACTTGGATTGAATATGTATCCAAGCTCGTTAATCTAACAACTCAATCTTTCTTTACTGTTTTTGAAATAAACCGTAAAAAAATTTTGACTAACTTTGCACAAACAGTGACATGTCTTTTCGTACACATTGCTGTGTCCGACCAGATTATGTTACTGATGTTCTCAATATTATTTCTTGTCAATGAACGAAACACCCCTTGTTTAAGGGGTAAGACCTATTATACACATAGCTACTACGAGGTCAAGCATTTTAGCCATATTTTTAGACAAACTACCAAAAACCGGCAAAGGTGGGTAAATAGGGCTTTATTGAGCCATAAAAAGACACGCTACCCCACAATAGCCAATGGTCAGCAATGGCCACTTTTTATGCCCCTTATCGGAACACCTATCTTATTTAAAATATTTCCAAAGTTTCCCCAGAAAACATCTCTACTATTTCTTTTTGCTCGGCCTTGATATATTCCAGAGTTTTTTCAATTAAAACTGCTTCCTCCATAAGATATGTATGACTCACCTCGCCAATCTTGGTGAGATATCCGTCATACTCATTTTTCTTTGATGACCACTCGTTTACCTTTGCTTGATACTCTTTGAGTTTGACGGTGTTATAAGCCTCAATTTTTCTTACAATAGTTTTTTGATAGATATCAAACGATTCAACGGTACTGCTTTCGTTTATCAAGAAAACACTCAGTTCATATGACTGACTTTTTAAAAAATCCATTACTTTATAGACACGATCTGCTGATATTTTTAACTTATTGAGATATACTTTTGTGATTTTTCCATCTTCGTCGTCAACAAGTTTGTTATTAAAAGAATCAAAAGAGTTTGCACCAGAAACAGTATCTACTGCTGACCCAATAAGCACGCCTTCTTTTGTTGCTGCGTATACACCTTCAAATTTTGACCTGAAAAGCTTCTCCTCGCGTGTGGAATATTTCTTGTCACGATAGAGCTTCATACCGAGAGACAGTTTTTGAAACACCATACCAATAGAAGTGACGGTAACCTTGTAACTCAAACAGGTTTTCATCTCCTCAAGAACCCGACAAGCCGAAGCATTAGGAAGACCGATAACCTCACCTGAAGAATTTATAACAGCACCACCATTATCGAGAGGTTTTGTTGAAACAGTAAACTCGGTCATACTACCCGTTTTTTGAGAAACTGATCCAGCGGTAAAATTAATAGTCCCCGACCCATCACGTGTAGGTAGTGAAACAATAGCGACAGAATCTCCGACCCGAACAGAAGCATCAAGACGAAGTGGAACAAAAGAATACGTACCCTTCTCAAGTATCTCAAGCACAGCAACATCTCGAGCCTCATCAATACCGAGAACTCGAGCGGTCTTTTTGGTACCACCCAAAAAAGTGACAGAAACTTTATCCGCCACACCAACGACATCACCTTCTGTGTCTTGCGACCACACCGCACGAGCCGGCACGAGGATGCGTCCCCGAGGATCAATCACAATCCCGCTCCCTGAACTTGTTGCTGTTTCAACAAAAACCACCGCGGCCTTCACCTTGGAAACCAACTGGCTCTGAGAAAGAGCGCTCTGTACCACCTCCTTTTTTTGTACAGGAACAGTCTCCTCTTGTGGGGCGTCATTATTTTTCTGCTTAGCTAGAGCTTTTTCCAACTTGTCTTCAAGTTCCGCTATACGTTTGAGCAAATCCTCCACAGAAGGAGGTGTGAACTCAGGCACATTCTCAGATACGAGAATCTGCTCTGTGCTTGTGCCAACGTCTTTACTAGGCTGATTTTTTTTCCACGTAAAAGGATTCCACCATGCCGCATGAATGATCTGAGGCGCTATAAAGAATCCGAGAAGTACAAAAGGGATTATCCTTTTCATATACACATAACTATATCACCCAAAATGAAACACAAGAAAACAAAAACTCAGACTATGAATTCTTTTCCTGTAATTTAAAGACAGTAACAAGCAAAGGAGAACCTAGGAATATCGAAGAATATGTTCCCGCGGTAAGACCTACAAGAAGTGCGAGTGAGAAATGTTTTGTGGCATCAGGTCCCCACACGTAGAGCACGAGAACAGCAATGAGTGTAGAAAGCGAGGTATTAATCGAGCGAACAAATGTTTGATTAATACTCTCTCCCACAATCACATCGAAGTTTTTCTTCTCCTTATACTCAACATTTCGTTTGAGGTTTTCGCGAACACGATCAAACACCACAATAGTGTCATGGATAGAGAAACCGAGAATAACAAGAAGAGCGGTCACAAACAGTGTATCAATTTCGACACCCGCAAAATGCCCAAGAGCAGCAAATACACCCATAGGAATAATGACGTCATGCATGAGCGCGAGAATTGCAATGAGTCCATACTTCCACGATGCAATAGGATGAGAGACGCGTCTAAACACGAATGTAATGAAGATCACAATAGCGAGTAAAACAAGCACAATTGAAATCCACGCTTTCTGGAGAGCCTCCTTTCCAAGGATGGGACCGATAGAGTCAAAACGCTTCTCTGTAAAACTTGCTGTATTGTCGAGAGAGAAAGCAGAAAGAATTATATTTTTTTCAGCAGGTGCGATTTCTCGAGTACGAACAATAAAACCTCGCTCCCCTGTTTCTCGAATTGAATAATCACCGATAGAAAGCATATCGAGCTCTTGCGCAACCAATTCTTTATCTGGGCGCACTGTTGCGTACTCAACCTCAATAAGAGACCCTCCTTTGAAATCAATTCCAAAAAGAAGACCCCACATAAACAACGCACCGAGAGAGGCTACCACAAGGAGAGCTGAGAGTGCGTAGAAGAATTTTCTATAAGTAACAATAAACATATGCGTTAAGTTAAATTAAAAATCAGATTATGACCGAACACCTGAACCGAACAAGAACTTTGAAATCTTACTATTACCGGCAACACCAAAGGCCATGAGAAGTGTGCGAGAAGCGGTAATGGCAGAGAACATAGAAATCACCACACCAAGACCGAACACAAGAGCAAAACCTTTGATTACTGCTGTTGATGCAAATGTATAGAGAATAATCGCAGTAATAATCGATGATGTGTTTGAATCACGAATTGAGAGCCATGCACGACCAAAACCTTCTTTGATTGCTTCCGGTAGCTGCTTACCTCGTTTTATCTCTTCTTTCATTCTTTCGAAGATGAGGATGTTGGCGTCCACCGCCATACCAAGAGAGAGAATAAAACCAGCGATACCCGCAGACGTAAGAGTAACCGGAATAAATTTGAAAACTGCAAGGTTAAGTACAGTATAGATTCCCAAAGCAAGCACAGCCACGAGACCAGGAATGCGATACCAAAAGAGAAGAAAGAGTGCCACCGCAATAAATGCATACAAACCTGATCGAATACTTGCGGTAAGTGCCCCAGCACCGAGAGTTGCACCAATTGTTTGAGTCGAGACAAGCTCAATCGGAACAGGAAGCGCTCCGTAGTTGAGATCTCGTACGAGCGCCTTCGCTTCGTTTACATTAAATTGTCCAGAAATTTCAGCCTGACCACCTGTTATCTCCTGACGAATTGATGGACTTGAAATAACTTCTCCATCGAGAAAGATAGCCAGAGGTTTACCCACGTTTTCTCGTGTTATCTTTGCAAACAATTTTGCACCCTCATCATTAAACTCCAGAGAGACAACCGGCTCGTATGTCGTTGGATTGAAATCCAGACGCGCACGCTTTACAAAACGACCAGTGAGATCTGCGGGGAGAAAAATATCATCAACTGTCTTTTGTGCGAGCTCATCAGCAATAATAGTCTCTGCTCCTGGACGAACAAGTCTAAACTCAAGTGTTGGTGTTTTACCAATAAGTTTTACGGCCTCGTCGATATCAGTGACACCGGGAAGCTCTACAATCAAACGGTGCTCCGTCTGTCCAACCACCCCACCCTCCTCCACCTGAACAAGTGGCTCTGAAACACCAAAAAGGTTAATACGTCGCTCAACCACAGTTGCAAGTGCCTCCATAGCGCCTGAAACCTCAGCGGGAGCCACTTCGGTTGTATCTGCCTGATATACCAAATGAGTACCTCCAGAGAGATCAAGTCCGAGCTTGTAAGGAAAAGCGCCTGCAGGATTATAGGTAAAGTATCCGATAAACACAGCGAAACCGAGAAGCACGATGGCAGAAATTCTTTTTTTCCACATAACAATTAATGATTAAATATAGGGCTATACTAACGGTTTTCCTCTTTAAAAGCAATAAAAAACCTCCCTTACCAAAAGGGAGGTTTATCTCTAGGAAACACCGTGAAGCTTTTTTAGAAGATTAATACCTTCTTCGAGCGACACTGTAGGTTCCCAGCCAAGCAGTTCTTTTGCTTTTGCAATCGATGCCCGTGTATGTCTCGGCTCGACACGAGGAGGGATATGAACAATAGGATAGTCAGGCCCGCCAATCATGCGAGCAATGCTCAGTATGGTCGGACTAATACCTCCACCAATGTTGATAACCTCTCCCTTACCCACACGGTCGCTCTCTGCTGCCAAAATATTGGCACGAGCAACATCAGTTGCGTACACACAATCACGTGTCTGCAAACCATCGCCCGTCACAGTGAGTGGTTTACCTTGTTTTTTCAAATCAAGAAACAAACCAATCGCTTGTGGGTAGGCACCCTTTGGATCAAAATTTGGTCCAAAGATATTAAAGTACCGAAGCGAAACCGTTTCCAAACCGTAATGCAAGGAGCAGTTATGTGCCCAGTGCTCTCCATAATATTTTTGGAGAGCATACGGACTCATTGGTGCGGGCCTCAACTCCTCATGAAGGACAGGGGCATCTTGCATTCCGTAGGCAGAACTTGATGCTGAATACACCACTCTTCGCACACTCACAAAACGACAAGCGTCAAAGACACAATGCAGACCTTCAATATTCACCGAATGTGACTCGGCGGGATGGTCGATTGAAAACTGAACTCGAGGCAAAGCAGCCAAGTGAAAGACGGCAAATATAGGTCCATCTTCACCGGTGATTTTTCTAAAAGTCTCCTTAAGCTTGAGAGGGTGTCTGATGTCCACCTGATGAAACTGAGCTTCCTCCGGAACTCGCTCTCTCTTGCCAGCACACAAATTATCAATCACATGTACACGATACCCTTGCTTCAAAAGCTCAGGTACGAGGGTCGAGCCGAGAAATCCGGCGCCACCCGTCACAACACAAGTTTTTTTATTCTTCATATACGTAAAATGTTCTTCTAGGTATATAAGCTACTCCGAATCGAAAAAGTTACAAGTATTCGCACTACACTCCTCTTCGTAAAAAAAGTTCCTTGAGTGTCTTGAGAGCGATTGTTACATCGAGTAAGAATGAGCGATTTTTTATGTAAAACAAATCAAACGCAAGTTTATTTTTGGTCTGACTAAATCCTGTTTCAAATTTTGGCGGATCTTTTTGATAGAGTTGCGCCCAACCTGAAAGACCTGGCTTAATCGTGTGTCGAATATTATAAAAAGGAATCTCTTCTTCATACACCTGAACATATTTTGGCATTTCTGGTCGCGGACCAATAAGAGAGAGGTCGCCACGAAACACATTAATAAGTTGCGGTAACTCATCGATACGAGTCTTTCTCAAGATTGCACCTATGCGTGTTATTTTTTGAGGAGAGCCATCAGCAGACGAGACAGACATACTACGGAACTTGTGCACGCGAATACGTACATTGTTCTTACCTACACGTTCCTGAGTAAAAAACACGGGACCCCTATCCTCGATTTTTATAGCACATGCGACAAAAGGATACACAACGAGCGATGGAACAAAGAGTATAGATGCAATCACCAAATCCATTGCACGCTTGAGTATGTCGTACATCACCTTTGGTGCCGTTGGTATATTTTCCAAAAACCAATTATATCTAACGAGAGAAAGAGGTACTTTTGAGAATACATCCTCATACACTTTGTGCATTTCAAAGAAACGAACATTAGAAAATATTAAACTATACAACTCTGGGAGGAGGGGTTCTACCTTTTTGTTGTGAATGTCTACCACCAAACTAGAAACAGAACCCTGCTCAACCAAAGGCAATATCTCCTTGCGGAAAAAATCAGCAGAAACAACATCAAGATCCACGGAAGAAACAAAGGTAAGGTTATAGTAACTATTTCCCGAAACCTCGTTTTTAAGCTCATGCATTTCCTCACCACTTCCAATCAAAACGGCACTCTCTTGTTTCCTTCCTCCAAAAAAATAATAACCGTGTGCCCGCCACACATAGACCAAAACAAGCGAAATAAACAAATACAAGAAAAGATTTGTCTTTGGAGAAATACCGAAAATAGGTACAAAGTAAAAAAAGATAGCAGCGATAATACTGTTTACTGTCTGGGTCTGCAAAATAATTCCAGGAAGTTTCTTTTTAAAAACAACACTTCTCTTTTCATACAGTCCGGAGATAAAAAAGACCCCCACCCACAAAATAAACAAAAAGCTAAAAGGAACAAGGTGTTCCAAAAACACCTCTATCCGTGGCAACAATTGATATCTTATTGAGAGCATAAGCCACAAAGCAACAAAAAAACAGGCGATGTCGCCCACAAGAAGAATTAAGGGTATCTTTCTATCGAGAATACGCATAAATAGAGTGCCTTCATAATACCCCACCTTTCCTTTGTGACAAGTAGGGTCTCACAACTGTTATAATAGAGGCACGAATCAAAAAGATACACATACAGCCCCACATACCAAGTAAAATAAGGCTATTTTCAACATACAATATCATGGAAAATAAAACCAAGAAAAAGCTTCTGTTTGTCATTACAAAATCAAATTGGGGTGGCGCCCAAAAATACGTATTCGACTTAGCGACACATCTCTCAAACGACTACGATATACGTGTTGTTTTAGGTGGAAATAGTGTACTCAAAGAAAAACTTGAACAGTCACAGATAAAAACCATCACCATTGCCGAACTGGGAAGAGACATTAATGTATTCAAAGATTTCATAGTCCTCTACAAACTTATCCGTCTCACACAAAAAGAAAGGCCCGACATTATACACGTGAACAGTTCAAAAACAGGAGGATTAGGTGCACTCGCTGGACGACTATGCGGTATACAGAAAACAATATTCACAAGTCATGGATGGCCCTTCAATGAGGATCGTTCCTTTCTACAAAAGAAAGCTCTCTTCTTTTTCTCATGGCTTACATCGCTTTTTTCGCACACAACAATAACCGTTTCAAATAAAGATTACCTACTCGGACAAGCTATGCCGTGGGTAAAAAACAAAATGACACTTGTGTATAACGGCATCGCACTACCTCATTACAAAAACAGAGAGGAGGCGCGAAAAGAGCTCTCTCTACCGAGCGATGCATTCGTAGTTGGCACCATCGCTGAGCTCCATAAAAACAAAGGCTACGAATATCTCCTCCGAGGCTTCGCCACGTTTGCAAAAAATCATCCCGAGGCCCTCCTTGTAAGCATAGGAGGCGGTGAAGAAAAAGAACAACTTGAAAAACGTGTACAAGAATACAGTCTTGAAAAACAAGTACGCTTCTTGGGTTTTGTAAAAGATGCATCTCGCCTTCTCTCGGCTCTGGATATTTTTACACTCACTTCTGTAAAAGAAGGTCTGCCGTACGTTCTCATCGAAGCTGGCTATGCTGGATTGCCAACCATTGCCACATCAGTTGGCGGTATACCTGAAATAATCACCCACGAAAAAGAAGGCCTCATAGTTCCCCCAAAAAACACTGAGGCAATTGCCACTGCGTTAGAATACTATTACTCGCACAGGGAGATAGCCAGGGTACACGGAAACACACTCAAGGAAAAAGTTATGCGCCAGTTTTCACAGGAACACATGGTGGCGGAGACAAAAAAAGTCTACGATCTCTAAAGCTACATCCCCACAATTTCATTCTTTGCTAAGTCTTTATGCACAGACCGTGAGTTCTTCTTCATGGAAACGAGCACACCAAGAATGAAAAAAGAGGTAACAAGGTGAGATCCTCCGTAACTTACAAAAGGCAATGTAATTCCCGTAACGGGTAAAAGACCCATACTCATAGCAACATTTATAAAGAAATGACTCATAAAGAGAATCGCAACACCCAAAGAAACTAAAATTTCAAAATTTCCTGCTCCACGCAAAGCACAAGAAACAATACGAAAAATCAACACCGAAAAAGTTGCGAGCAGAAAAAGCACGCCGATGAAACCCCACTCCTCAGCAAAAGCGGCAAAAATAAAGTCCGTCTCATACTCGGGTAAAAATTTTAACTTAGACTGTGTACCATACCCAATCCCCTTTCCTAAAAGCTCACCCGAACCGACAGCAATTGTCGATTGATAGGCGTTGTATCCTGTTCCTTGAATATCAGCAAAAGGATGAATAAAGTTTAAGATACGTGCTTTTTGATATTCCTTAAATCCAAAATTCCACATAAGACCAAAAGAAACTACCGCGAGCACAGCTAGAAGTCCCAAATGCTTCTTTGAAATACCTGACACGAGGGTCATGCCTGCCCACACACAAGCAATAATAACGGCCCCTCCGAAGTCAGGCTGCAAGACGACGAGTGTAAATAAAAAGAACGCATACAGCCCCGAAACAATGATGTGCCTGATATTGGCAATCTCAACATGCCTACGAGAAAAATACTTCGCTAAAATTAAAATGAGGACAAACTTTGCAGGATCAGTTGGTTGAAAAGAAAATAAACCAAAATCGAGCCAGCTCTGGGCACCCTTAATTGTTTTGGCAACAAAAAAGAGGAGAAGCAAAATTGAACACGTAGCGACAAATAATACAACAAGAACATTCGTCTTTTTCAAGAAACTCCAATCAACAAAACTCGCTCCCATAAAAACAAAAATCGAAACCAAAAACCACGTGAGTTGTTTTTCGTAATAAAAATTATCTCCAGAAAATGAATTCATAGTCACCAAACCAAAACACACCAAGAGACATGCGGACACGAAAAGAGCCCAATCAATATGAGTCCGTACTAGAAAACGAGAAAAAAATGACTTTATTGTGGTTTCAAACATAGGAGTTACCGTGGACGAACCAGAATATCTACCCGAACCTGCTCACTTGAAAATTTTTCCTGCCAAGTAAAGGCGATATCCTCGACACTATCAGGTGAAATACGGTCTATGACAGTACGAGAAAATGCAATCGCATTACCTTCAATGTTGTACACGATAGCAATCGCTTCAAGATTTGTTAGGGTCGCCCGTCCTATATTTTTAATAGAGGCCTCAACGCGAGGAAATGTTCCCTCATTAAAAACAGTTGATGACTCAACCCGAGCAAGAGTTGGACCTTCTGTACGAACCCACTGTGGCAGAGCGGTAAATTCAAAAGTCGCCTTAACAGGAACACGCTCTTTTACAGAGAGAGCTGATTCAAAAACCGCAAAGCGCTTTCCTGCGGGAATCGATGTTTTACCTAAACGAGTTGTAATGACCATACCGTCACGGTCATAAAGAGAAAAAGAGTACGGAACATTTGATGCCTCAACCGAGATGTTTGGATTCTCGACATAGGCAAGGACACTATATAATCCTGGAGCAATTTTTTGGTAACGTTCCCACACATACGCGACAGGTAAAAAATCAGCGGGACAGAGTCGAGGGCATGAACCTCCGCAATCAACACCTGATTCGTTTTGATTTTTACGTCCATCAGTACACGTAGGCGCCTTATAAAAAAACAAAAAAACCGGCACCCCCACAACGAGAGAGATAAAAACAAAAGCAATACTTGAATATATAAATTTATTACGCGCTGCCCATGAAGCCATAGTGTATAGATTATAGAACATAAAGCAAAAAACCGCATTTCTGCGGCTCGTGTTTATTAAATCCTTTGTAACCTGAGACCAACCTACCTGTCAAAAGTATTTTTCTACTGAAAAATCTTTCGACCCTGCCTCGGCACGTCTGCCTCCGGCCTTGCGCTTTGGGTCCTACCCCAAAGCTCACCCCTCCTCGGGGCAAAAGTAGGTAGTCCGATTAGCAAAAAGCTACCCTGTTGGGTAGCTTTTTTATTAAATCCTTTGTACTGGCGACTACCTACTTTTGCCCCGAGGGACTATCATCGGCACTACAGCGTTTCACTGCTCTGTTCGGAATGAGAAGAGGTGGTGCCACTGCGTCAAATCACCAGAACAAAAGATTTAATACTGCTTCAAGATTACCATCACAACAAATAGAAAATCAAACAAGTTTTGTGTACGCACCCATGTGCGCGTGATTTTCAAATTTCCTAATAAGAATGGGGCAATTAGTACTTCTCGGCTCAATACATTACTGTATGTACACCTGAAGCCTATCAACCTAATAGTCTCTTAGGGCCCTCAAACGATTCCTTATCTTGGGGTTGGCTTCCCGCTTAGATGCTTTCAGCGGTTATCCATGCCGGACATAGCTACTCTGCGTTGCACCTGGCGGTACAGCAGATACACCAGCGGTCCGTTCACTTCGGTCCTCTCGTACTAGAAGCAAATCCCCTCAAGAATCAACGCCTGCAGTAGATAGGAGACCAACCTGTCTCACGCATGTTTCCACATATCGCTATGTGCATTGGACTATATCTTCATCCCTTATTATTTTTTAAAGGGAGATCAACGTGTAGTCTCTACGGATGAGCTTTGCAACATATAACTATTTACTCTTAACAATTCACAAGACTAAGATTTCTCTTTGATCTGGTTAAAAGTTAATTGTTTTTGGTTACTTGTTACTCACTCTTTCCTCGGTGTTACCTCTTAAAGGTTTCTCCGATATTAGTTGATGACGTACGTGAAAATTGCTTCTCACGACCGCCGTGATTGGTTGTGTCTCTTTTTTCCTCTTGATGTCCGAGGGATTCAGACTGTCCAGTTCATGAATACTCACGATCTGAACGGTCTGAACCCAGCTCACGTGCCTTTTTAATTGGCGAACAGCCAAACCCTTGGGACCTTCTCCAGCCCCAGGATAAGATGAGCCGACATCGAGGTGCCGAACTCCGCCGTCGATATGAACTCTTAGGCGGAACTAGCCTGTTATCCCTAGAGTAGCTTTTATCCGTTAATCTCCAGCTCCTTCTAA
>DAORIX010000016.1:0-11534 GCA_035438745.1 Minisyncoccota bacterium
CCTCCACTACCACCACCGCCCCCTCCGCCACCCGTTGTACCGCCTCCAGTTCCACTTCCCCCATCAGTTTCATCGTCGTCCAGTGCGCTATCACAACCAGGATCAGTACCCCAATCAATAAGACTGTCACCATCATTATCCAAACCATCAAGACATTGCGGTGTTGGATTTGGATTTATATAAATTGTCACAGAATCACTACCGCTACCTCCAGGGCCAGTACAGGTGAGAGTGAACGTGGTTTGCTGGGTCAGACCGTAGACGTTTTCAGTAGAGCTCAAAGCCTTACTTCCCGACCACACGTTTGGATTACTTGATGCTGTACATGCAGTTGCGTTGGTACTATTCCATACGAGATACACACCCGTTCCTGAGTACACGAGAGTAGGGCTTGCAGAAAGGTTCACAACGGGAGGAAGATTCCCTACAGAAGGAGTATCGGTTTCATCTGTATCAGTAGGGCTAGTACAACCAGGATCAGCAGGGTAATCAATGAGACCGTCTCCATCGTTGTCATTTCCGTCTCGACACGCCTCAGCAAGACCGACATTTATAACAATAGTCTTAGAAACAGATCCGTTTGGACCAGTACACATAAGTGTATATGTTTTGTCTGACCATAAACCACCTGTCGACTCAGAGCCTGAAGTCGTTTTTGAACCACTCCAATTTCCAGAAGCCGTACATGATGTAACGTTTGTGGAACTCCATCTAAGTGTCGTTCCTAGTCCAAAGAAGACGCTGTAATTATCTGCTGTAAAATCAAGAGTCGGTGTAAGTGATGGTCCTGAAGCAACACAATTTCCCGATGCATCAATGGTCATACCAACAGGAACTGAAGATTGAGTGCCTGCAATATTAGGACAGAGATCAGTAGGTACAACAGGAGGGACGGTAACGAGGGAAAGGGTCATTCCACAGTATGCTCCATAGCTACTTGTTGTTACCCCGTTTCGTGTACTACCAACATAGTTCGAAACATAACCAGCAGGCGTTCGGCTGATTGTTGCTGTCTGACCGACAGAAATGAGACCCTGATGAACAGCAGCACGAGAAACATTTGAGTCATCAGTATACGGTCCTGATCCCCACACAGATCCTGTTCCCGCTACCCCAGTAACGGTTACATCCGAATACGACGCTGGACAAACAGGTGTAGTAACAGGAGCCGTGACACAATTTCCAGATGCGTCAACAACCATTCCCGTAGGAACTGAAGATTGAACGCCAGTAATGTTAGGACACATGTCACCGCCTGTAGCTGGTCCTCCTGAAGCGACACAATTTCCCGACGCATCAATGGTCATACCAACAGGAACTGAAGATTGAGTACCTGCGATGTTTGGACAGACATCTGCGGGCACTATATTCTCACAACGAGACGTCACGGGATTCCAGAGAGTTCCAGAGGGACAAGCAGAACCATTTACTACAACAACATTAAGAGAAGCAACACCTGTTCTTCCGTATGTATCCTCAACATCAACTACCCATGTATAGGTGCCAGGTGACGCAAAGCTTTGTGAATAGGTTCCTGAACGTGATGAGCCAGAAATAGTAGTCCATCCTGCTCCTGGATTTGTTCCAGCGCGGAAGCGCCAACGCAAAAGATTTGCGTCTGCGTCAGTAACACTAAAGTTCCATGTACCTGTTTGTCCGACAGTGAGAGCCATACTTCCTGTGATAGACGCAGTTGGCGCTAGATTTTCATCGTCATCCGTAGGACCAGTACAGCCAGAGTCAGCTGGGTAGTCAATAGTACCGTCACCATCATTATCGATACTATCTGAACATTGATATGTAGGAGCTGTTGTAAAAACAGTTACGTAGTTTGTGCCCACGCCACCCGGACCAGTACAGCTCAACCAGAAAGATGTCTGCTGATTAACAACCACAGGAAAGTTATTTCCTGAAGTCGCCTTTGCACCTGTCCATGTTGTAGCAGGAACAGAATATGCATTACATGACTGGGCATCAGTCGCGCTCCACGCCAAAACAGTAGCTCCTCCTGTGGGTACGGTGCGAGGTTGTGCGTCTATAGTAACCAAAGGCAGTGGAGTTCCTGTGGTGACAGTGACAACACACGATCCGTTCGTTGCGCTTGATAGACCAGCACTATCGGTTACTGAAAATTGTACTGTGTATGTACCTGCAGTTGGCCATGATTTTGTTCGCGTAACATCAGTTCCAGAACTATTTCCAGAAACAGTATCCGTAGCGCCTCCTCCCCAATTAAAGGTATACAAAAGAGTATCACCAGCGTCCGCATCAGTACCGCGACCAACAAAAGATCCGGCTTCACCAGTTCTCAGTGAAGCAGGACACGTGAGAGAAGCAACGGGTGCAGTATTTTGAGGTGGTGGAGTAACTGGGCCGGCAATAAACTCTAATGAAACCTGCCCGTCTGCACCAAAACCTCCGACCCCTGTGTCAGAACCGCCACCACCACCGCCAGGGAAATTTCCGTCTTTTGCATTACTACAATATTGACCACAATGACCTCCACCATCTCTACCTGTTCTACCTCTTTCTCCTCCCGCTCCCCCATTAGCACCGGCACCTCCGCTTGATGCATAGGGATTACCCCCAACAGTTGAATAAGAACCTCCCGGTGCGCCAGACGTAGATGATCCTACGTAACCACTACCACCACCACCTCCCACAGGCTGAAAAGCATCTGCAAATAGTTGTTTTGCTTGAGTAATAAAAGCAATTATTTTAAGGGGAAGAGACTTACGTGTCTGTTCAGTTGGAAGCGGACCAAAGAAATCACCACCACGACTCGGGACGCTTTGAATCCACTCACCCCCAAGGCCTCCTCCGAGACCGCCTCTTACCTCACCCAAGCCATACCCGCTAAGTCCATTAGTAGCGAAAGAAAGTCCACCGCCTCCACCTCCAGCACCCGCCAAAACGATATTTAAAGCAGATGCTTCACTGCGACCTCCTCCTTCTCCGGCCATACCTCCACGACCAACAACAACAGTAATAGTACTGCCAGGTGTAACCGCAACAACCGACTCAGCGTAACCTCCCCCGCCCCCACCAAAGCCAGAAGTGTGTTGATTTTTTGTTTTTATTCCCGAACCACCTCCACCTCCAGCACCCCAAGTCTTTACACGCGCCTGATTCATACCGTCTGGAACAACAACATTGTATGTGCCTGGAATACGGTACGTGTATATTCCCGAAGAAACATCATTTACTCGAGGCGACACAACAGACTGTGGCGGAACTGAAACAGGGGCTTCCTCTGAACCATAAAAATCGAAGCAATCCATGTCTCGAGGATAATCGATAAAACTGTCTCCATCATTATCGATACCATCATCGCACTCAGAAAAACCAGCAACTTGTGCAGAAGTACTCTTTACATCCAAACCAAAAGAACTCAAAACTCCACCTCCAATGAGAACCACCGCCATCAATTTATAGAAAAAAGTATTTAGATTATTCATAGTGATGTGTTATGAGTTTAGTGATACTGGTGGAATAGGCGGAGTGGGCGGTACTACTGGTGGTGGAGAAACAGAATTTTTCTTTTTTCCAAAAGTAATAAAGAGTAGCGCTGTAAGTAATCCCCCTACAAGAGCAAGGACGTTAAAGAACGTGTCGCTTGAAGTATCTTTTGCAGAACATGCTCCTAATTTTTCACAATCATAAGAAACACGAACAGAGTCTTGGACACCACCCTCCTTTGAAAAAAGCTCTGCTACAAGTACAACACGGTCCTGCTTTTTAAAATAAGGAACTGCATATGTGAAACCATTCGTCCGAGAAAGAGGAAGCTCGTATGATTTCTCTGAAAAAACCTTTCCTGCACTGTCTATAACAGAGACCTTGAGGGTTTGAGGGAAACTAGTCGTGTCGTTTGTCCCAAAAAAAGAATCGATGCATCCGTGCACAACAGCACCCCTTTCTTTCATGAAAGGAAACTCAGAAAGACCTAGCAAGCGAAACACTCCTGATGAAGCCTCAGATTGTATTGCACGAGCCTGAATGATCGACTTTGTATCCCTCCACAACACCTCACCAACAATCCGGTACGTGGACGAGGATGCGTGCGTAAGAGTAAAACGAGAAACATAATCCACACCAGGAACCAAAGAAATCTTTTCAATAGACGACGCGACAATATCGGCTTCATTAAACGATTCGCCAGTGAAAGCTTTCCACGTCACGAGCACGTCACTTTTTGTAGAAAGTGTATTTTTTATCACCGTAGAAAAAGAAACCGGCTCTTTACCAGTAAGCACGATATCTTCATTTGTTTTATGTGACGTAGCGCCAACCTTAACAAAAGAAGGGTCAAAATAAACGGTCGGCACAGAAACACCTCCTACAGAAAATTTAGACTCTCCACCCACAACGCCTTGTACAAACGGCACTCCGGCTAGAAAAAAGTTTCCGGACGAAAGGAGATAAAATTGTGCGGTGTATGTTCCTGGATTGGTAAAAGCAGGAATAGACCAAGAAACATCTAGGTTTTGAGATCCCTGTGCTGGAATCGCTATTTCATTTGAACGAACAAGGAACTCGTCGTGAATGCGCCGAGACGCATCGACGATACGAACAAGGAGTGACCCTTCTGTTACAGGAAAGGTGTTGGTGTTGTGAATGATTGTAGAAAAACGAGCCTCAGTTCCTTGGGAAAAGAGAGAAGACTGAGGAACGGCATCGATCCTCACACTTCGAGAGTTATAGTGAGGACAATAACTCAAGAAACCCTCAGTCGCTTCTTCTGCGGAAACGATAAGAGGCGACACAAGACCACATGCTAGTAAAAAAATTATTGATAATACATTAAAAGAGCGCACGAAAAAGATTCTTTGCATAGTACTATTATACCCCGCCAAAAAACAAAATGTTACCAAAAATAGATGTGGACAAACTCGCCTGAGATTATTATTTTTCAACGTGAAATAACCGTTTTGAGACACTTTGACACGAACAATGTAATCTGATACTATGCATACATGCAAGTTCGCCCGAAAGGCGAACTCGTTTGTTTAAAAAAACGGCAAAAAGAGTCAAAAAAGGCTCAACAAAGCCATAAAAATAAATACATGTTCGATCTAAAAGTAATTCACTCGGTACTTGCTCAACTCGAAGAAGAGCGAGGCATACCAAAGCAAAAAATCATAGAAGCTATCGAAGCTGCTCTCGCTACAGCGTACAAAAAAGAGTACGGAAAAAGAGGACAAATTGTCCGTGCAACTTTTGACATAAACACAGGCGCAACTGAATTTCTCCAAGTAAAAGTTGTCGTCGACGATTCTACCGTTGTGGTTATTAATGAAGGAGAAGACGCTCCAGAACTTTCTCCTGACGATGAGCGTGTTCGTTACAATCCAGAACACCACATCCTCATCGATGATGCTCGCAAGATTAAAAAAGGAGTTGTTCTTGGTGACGAAATCATCTTCCCTCTTGAAACAAAGGCTGATTATGGCCGTATAGCAGCCCAGACAGCGAAACAAGTAATCATACAAAAGATACGAGAGGCAGAAAAAGTATCAGTTATGGGTGAATTCGGTAAACGCGAAGGAGACATTGTCTCTGGAACCGTACAAAGAATTGAGCGGGGAAATATGTTTGTAGATATGGGTCGCGCGGTAGGATTACTCCCTTTTGAGGAGCAAATTCGTGGTGAAAACTATAAACCAGGAGAGCGTATTCGCGCATACCTCTTTAGAGTAGAAGAAAGCCCTCGAGGCATCTTCCTTAAATTATCTCGTTCTCATCCAAAATTCCTTGAAAAACTCTTTGAAATAGAGGCGCCTGAAATAGCAAACAAAACTGTTGAAATCAAGGCAATCGCACGAGAAGCGGGTGCACGCTCAAAATTAGCCGTAGTTTCACACGACAGTCATATTGATCCTGTTGGATCACTTGTTGGACAAAGAGGCGTACGCGTTTCAACTGTTATGGGAGAACTTGGTGGCGAGAAAATAGACATTATAGAGTGGTCAAATGACACAAAAAAGTTTATAGAAGACGCACTTTCTCCTGCAAAGCCGTCAAAAGTCACTCTCGACGAGGAAACAAAAACAGCGCTTGTTGAGGTTACAGACGATCAACAATCTCTTGCTATTGGTAAAGGAGGACAAAACGTTCGCCTTGCTGCAAAACTTACTGGATGGAAAATCGACATAAAGCCTACAACAAAAGCGCCTGTATTAAGCGAAGAGAACAAAGACAAAGAAGCTAAATCTGAATAAAACCTTATTTTAAGCCAAAAATTATCACTTAAACTACAAAAAGCCATGAATCTTCTTCACGACATTCCTCCAGGAACACAAGACCGTATAAATGTAATCATTGAAATCAACAAGGGATCAAAAAATAAATACGAAATAGACAAAAAAACAGGTGTAATAGCCCTCGATCGCGTTGCGCACACAGCCCAAGACTTCCCTTATGACTACGGTTTTATTCCTCAAACTCTCTGGGATGATGGAGACGCGGTGGATGTTGTTCTCCTTACAACCTACCCTCTCCTTCCTGGTATCCTTGTACGTGTTCGACCTATCGCCCTTCTCCACATGACTGACTCAGGAGATGCTGACGATAAAATAATCGCAGTACCCGCTGATGACCCGCGCTGGGACGATGTTCTTGATCTCAAAGACCTCAACAAGCACACATTGCGTGAAATTGAACACTTTTACTCAACCTACAAGAAACTTCAAGACAAAGAAGTTGTAGTCAAAGACTTCAAGACAAAAAAGGATGCTATTGCGGCATTTAAACGAGGAATAGAGCTCTATAAAAAGGCTCATCTAAAGAAATAATCCTTCCCAAAAGAGAGCCCTACCCAAGGCTCTCTTTTGCTATATACTTAGGAGTACACAGAAATGTGTACTACTTATATAACAATAAAAATAGTATGAAAAAAATAATTATTATGCTTTTGATCCTTACCCTCGTACCTGTTTTCCAAGTACGAGCAGAGGAGGACGACAAAAATGATGATGACACTAGCGCATCTTCAGTTCAGACAACTAACACCTCAAGAGGAGAAGGCTTACGAGAAATCAAAGGGATTCGTGAGGAGTACAGAAAAGAGATAAAAACTGAGCGTGATGGAATGAAAGTAGAGCTCAAAGAGCGAAGAGAAGACTACAAAAACGCTACTGGTACTCGTGCAGAAATGAGAGAAGAGCGTAAAGAAATCCGCGGTGAGGCAACAAGCACTCGTGCAGAATTTCGTGATGAATCACAAAAGAAAAGAGAAGAAATGAGAGCTGAAATCGATGGTAAACGCACAGAAATAAAAAATGAAATAAAAACCAAAATTACTGAAAAAACCAAGGAACGCATTGCTGAAATTACAGAAAAAATTGAAGATGCAATAGACAGACTCACTGAAATCGCAACAAAAATCGACTCCCGTATCGCAAAATTTGAAAGCCAAAATATCGATATGTCAGCCGTAAAAGCAAAAATGTCTGAAGCCCGAGTAAAAATCGACACAGTAAAAACATCCCTTCTTTCTCTACAAAGCATTGTTATATCAACAGAAGACCCAAAAACATCTCTTGATCAAATCAAAACAGCGCTAGAAACAACAAAACAAGCTATCCGTACTGCGCAAGGAGCTCTTGTAGAAGCGGTAAATCTTCTCAAGTCACTCGCCCCTCGTCAGGCAACATCGACATCTCAGACACAATAGTTCATTATTAATAGGTATTTATAGTAGTAATAATTTAAAAACATGGAAACAGTACCAAATCAAAATCCTGTAAACATGACGCCCGAAGCACCAAAGAAATCTTTTGGTCCACTCATCGGTATCGTCATCATTATTATTGTGCTTGCAATTGGCGCCTTCTATTTCTGGGGAGCAAAGGTGACAAAGGACAATAACTTACCACCAGTATCATCATCAGACGAGGTAAGCTCACTTGAAACTGATCTCAGCGCACAGGCTGAAACAGAAATAACAGTAGACCTCGGAGACCTCGAAGCACAGCTTCAATAAAAACAAAAAACCGCTCCCCTGTGAGCGGTTTTTTGTTTTACAAAAAGTCACCTTGAATTATGTCCTGTCACAAGGTAGACTTTCTATTCTATTCTACAAACGACGTTTAACCATTTAATTAAGACCTTATGGAACACCACAAACATACATATAATGTCGATGTCACTATCGACACTAAAAAAAATAGAGCAGAGATAGCAGGCGAACTCTCAGAAAAAGAATTTGCCTCTTTTGTAAAAGAAGCACTCACCTCTTTTAAAAAAGAAGCAGAAATTTCTGGTTTCAGAAAAGGTCATGTGCCAGAAAAGATTCTTATAGAAAAAATAGGAATGCAGGCGGTGCTCGAAGAAGGTGCAGAACTTGCACTCGCACATATCTACCCACACATCATCGAAGAAAAAAAACTAGATGTTGTTGGCAGACCCACTGTTAAAATCACAAAGCTCGCAGAAAAAAACCCGCTAGGATTTTCAATCTCTGTGTCGGTGATGCCAGAAATAAAAAACCTCGATTATAAAAAAATCGCATCAAAGAAAAACAAAGAAAAAACCACAACCGAGGAAGTGACAGAGAAGGAACTCGAGGAGGTAATCACACAACTCAAAGGAGTACATGCTCGTCGCTCCGCAAAAGAAAATGAAACCGTAGATGAAAAAACGATTGCCTCAATCGAACTGACCGACGATCTAGTCAAAACATTTGGAGACTTCACAAACATTGAGGACTTCAAAACAAAAATAAAAGAGAACCTCACAAAAGAAAAAGAACACAAAGCGATTGAAAAGAAACGAATAGAACTTTTTGAAGAACTCATTGAGAAAACAGATATTGCGGTACCAGAACCACTCATCGAATCAGAACAGTCACGAATGCTCAATCAGTTCAAAGGTGATGTAGAAAAGATGGGCGTCACATGGGATGACTATGTGAAACATGTAAAAAAGACTGAGGATGAAATGAAAAAAGAATGGGAAAAAGATGCAGAAAAAAGAGCGAAGCTTGAAATCATTTTAGACCACATTGCACGTGAGGAAAAAATAACACCCGCAGAAGAAAAAGTTCAGGAAGAAATCGGACATCTTATGTCCTACTACAAGGACATTGAAACCCATACCGCAAGACATTATGTTTCGGGAATACTGATACGCCAAGCAACAATCGATTTCTTAGAGAAGATACAATAATTAAAAAACCTACCTTGACTGGTAGGTTTTTTAAAACAACAAAAGAGATGAGATCGCCACGCTTGCGGTTTCGGCACGTAGCGTTTGTGATCCCAAGGACACGACATGGACACCGTGTGTTTTCATGAGAGACACTTCTTTCTCGCTCCATCCTCCCTCAGGCCCAACAAGAACGCATACCTCCGTATAGTGCGTTATTTTTTCTCTATCAAAAAAATCACCTTTTCCGTGAAAAGCAAAAATAGGAAGCGTGTTGGTTTTCAAAAAATCTTCGAGCGGAGTGACCTCATTTATAACAGGGACTGCACACCTACCAGACTGCTCACTCGCTTCAATAATAATTTTTTGGGCACGTATAGTATCAATATTTTTTTTCTCAGTTCTCTCAGACACTAGAGGTGTAAAACAAGTTACACCAACCTCGGTACATTTTTCGAGCACCCACTCAAAATTATCTTTCTTGAGAATTGCCATACCGAGGTGAACTTTTTTATGAGGGATGAAACATGTAGACTGTTTTTCGGAAATAGTTACATCGACACAATCGGTTTGTAGTTTACCAACCAATGAAACGTATTCGAATCCTGAACCATCAAAGAGAACAACCTTGTCCCCTGCCTTCAACCGAAAAACACTCCTCAGTTGATGAGCGAGGGAGGAATCGTGGAGAGTGATGGTTGCCCCCTCTACTAGTTGTTCACGGGTAAAAAAACGATGCAATCTCATATGTGTAACACTCTAACTCAAGTTGAGAAAAAACAGAAACTCATTTGCAATCTGACCTTCTTTCATCTATTGTTTCCCTATCCTTATTAGAAACATAATCACACGCACAACTATGTCCATACTCATCCCGACAGTTATAGAAAAAACAAACAATGGCGAGCGAGCATATGATATCTATTCTCGTCTCCTCAAAGAAAATATTATTTTTATAGGCGGACCAATCGATGATCACACAGCAAACCTCGTCATCGCTCAACTTCTCTTCCTACAATCAGAAGACCCTAAAAAAGATATATCTCTTTACGTAAATTCGCCCGGCGGATCAGTAACAGCAGGTCTCGCCATCATCGACACCATGAACCATATAAAAAATGATGTCTCTACCGTATGTGTAGGTATCGCAGCATCAATGGGTGCGGTAATTCTGTCTGCCGGAAAGAAAGGAAAACGATTCATGTTGCCGAACGCAGAGGTGATGATTCACCAACCTCTCGGTGGTGTTGAGGGTCAAGCAACAGACATCGCAATAACAGCAAAGCATATTCTCAAAACAAAAGAACGTCTCAATAAAATACTTTCAGAGAACACAGGAAAGACTCTCACCGAGATAGAAAAAGATGTTGACCGTGATTTCTTTATGAACGCAGAGGAGGCAAAAAAATACGGAATCATCGACAAGGTGTTGTCTTAGATAGAAATGAGCTAGGGTATAAAATAGCAAACAGAAAAAGCCGTGAAGTTTTTGTAAAAACTTCACGGCTTTTCTTCACCAAGATACACCGTTCAAGATTCCCTATTCTGGGCTCCCCCCCCCACTACCTTGCCTCACCTATGTTTTGTATGTAGTATGAAGTCGTTATCATTTAATTTTTTACTTTGTTTTTAGTCGCCTTCTCACCCGTCTATGAATTACTCCTCACGAACACCATGCATCCGAACGAAAGACACCGCCAGTATCTCTAGACACTAAAAGCGACGGAAACAAAGTTTCCAGACCATGTCATTAAAAATAGTTATCATTCTCGCGAGCCTTGCAGGTCTCGTGGGTCTTACGCTCGGTTACTACCTGCGACTCATCATCTCTCTAGGCAAGCGAGGTTCGATGGAGCTTGAAATAAAACAGATGGAGCTTGCGGCAAAAGAAGAGGCAAAAAAAATTGTACTTGAAGCAGAACACAAGGCGGCAGAAACAATGAAGGAGCTTCGCACAGAGGCTCGTGAAAGAGAAGAAAAAATAAAGACGAGCGAAGATCGACTCATAAAAAAAGAAGACATGCTCGACAAGCGACAAGTAGATCTCGACAATGAACTTGAAAGCCTCAAAAAGAAAATAAACGACATCAAAGAGATCAAAGAACGTGCCGACAAACTCCTCGTTGAACGCGAGAGGTCTCTCGAAAAAGTTGCCGGAATGTCCCTATCGTCTGCAAAAGAAGAACTTCTTCGTTCCGTAGAAAAGAAATATGAGGAGGATCTCCTTATACGTATGCAGAAACTAGAGACCGCACAGCATGAAAAAATAGAGTCCCGAGCAAAAGACATTATCGCCACAGCAATACAACGTCTCGGTAATTCAGTGGCAGCAGATATTTTCTCGACCACGATTCCAATCACCTCAGTCGAATCAAAAAAGAAAACAA
>DAORIX010000017.1:0-11069 GCA_035438745.1 Minisyncoccota bacterium
CCAGCTTGTGCCCATACACTATCGCCATGGTTTCCATTCACGGCTAGCTGACCTTAATAAACTCCTCCGTTACTTTTTAGGAGGATAGCGCCCCACTAAAACTGCCCACCAGATACTGTCTCCCGAGATTTTTACCCTCGGGGTTAGAACATACAACAACGAAGAACGCTATTTCACTGGCGACTCCAGGCTGCCCGAAAGCGCCCTTCAAAGTCTCACGTCTATGCTACGCATCGCAATCGTATGCTCAATATCAAGCTGCAGTAAAGCTTCTAGGGTCTTTTCGTCTAACTGCAGGTACCCGGCATCTTCACCGGGATTGTATTTTCACCGAGCTGTCCTCCGAGACAGTTCTCCAGACATTACACTATTCAACGCGTCAGAACTTACCTGACAAGGAATTGCGCTACCTTAGGACCGTTATAGTTACGGCCGACATTCACCAGGGCTTACACTCGTCAGCTTGATATAATCGCACCGCAAGTGGTTGACCTTCTGGCATTGGTCAAGTGTCACCCCCTATACTTCCTCTTGCGAGTTCGCAGGGAGCTGTGTTTTTGATAAACAGTTGCCAGAGATACTTTAGCTGCGGCCCCAATCCATTGCTGGACAGGGCAAGCCTTATTCCGAAGTTACGGCTGCTTTTTTGCCGAGTTCCTTGGAGGACCTTCACTCGTTCATCTTGCTCTACTCGAGCTGACTACCTGTTTCGGTTTTAGGTACGGTTACTGCAATATTAAGCTTAGAGAATTTTCTTGAAAGCGTGCTTTGTACCCTTGTCCGTGGCGAACCACGGCATCGATGCTCCATTTGGGATCGTGATTAAACACAGGAACCGGGATTTTCCTCGGCTCCGCCCTCAAGGCACACACCCCCATCCAATAGTGGGCGGTACATACTACACTCCGTCATCCCATCGCATACTGCACTAGTCACGGAATATTAACCGTGTGTCCATCGGATTCGGCTTTCGCCATTTCCTTAGGCCCGACTAACCCTTGGCTGATTTCCATTGCCAAGGAATCCTTCGTCTTTCGATGTGCGGGTCTCTCACCCGCATTGTGGTTACTTGTGCCAACATTCTTACTTCTACACGCTCCAGAGTGGGTCACCCCTTCTCCTTCAACGCAGAGTAGAATACTCTCCTACCGCTTGTACTATCCGAAGAAAGTACAAGCCCTCAGTTTCGGTACTATACTTGAACCCCGATCATCTGCGGCGCAGACTCTCTAAGTGAGTGAGCTGTTACGCTTTCTTTAAATGATGGCTGCTTCTAAGCCAACATCCTCACCGTCAAAGAAAATCCACCACCTCAAGTGTACTTAGTATAGATTTAGGGACCTTAAATAGAGATCCAGGCTGTTTCCTTTTTGACCAATGGAGCTTAGCCCCCACGGTCTAACTGCCATGCTGTGACCTAGAGTATTCGGAGTTTGATAGGTCTCGCGATCTTTCGACCTGTCGAGATCTTCCAGTGCTCTACCCCTCTAGGGAACACATGACGCTAGCCCAAAAGCTATTTCGGAGAGAACCAGCTATTACCGAGTTCGATGAGCTTATCACTCCTTACCACAAGTCATCGCAGAGTATTGCACGTCTCTAGCGTTCGGTCCTCCATCTGTCTTTCGACAAACTTCAACCTGCTCATGGCAAGCTCACCCGGCTTCGGGTCTAATGCATACTACTTAGTCGCGCTATTAACACTCGGTTTCCCTTTGGCTCCACCCATTCAAGGGCTTAGCCTTGCAGCATGCAATAACTCGTTGGCTCATTCTTCAATAGGCACGCCGTGACGGATATAAATACCCGCTCCGACTCCTTGTAAGCATATGGTTTCAGGTCTATTTCACTGTCCTCAACGGACTGCTTTTCACCTTTCCCTCACGGTACTAGTTCACTATCGGTCTTCTGGAGTATTTAGCCTTACCGGTTAGTTCCGGTAGATTCCCTCAAGCTATTCGTGTCCTGAGGTACTCAAGAATGGCAATAAAAGAGTTCTGATCGTTTTCATGTACGGGACTATCACCCTCTAGGGTTTTGCTTTCCAGCAAATTCTATTAACGACAGAATTTTTAACTCTCCTCACTATAAATAGTGACATCACCACCTTACAACCCCCAGTCTTAATCGCGTTGTACATATTGCTATATACCCCACGATTAAGACTGAGTTTGGGCTCTTCCGCTTTCGCTCGCCGCTACTTACGAAATGTTCTCGCTTGCGCGAGATTGTTTTCTCTTCCTCTTGGTACTGAAATGTTTTACTTCCCAAGGTGCGCACATGACCTTACGGCCAAGTTCTCAACACGAAGTTGAGAGGGTTTCCCCATTCGGAAATTTCCGGATCAAAGGTTGCTCAGCACCTCCCCGAAACTTATCGCAGCTATACTACGTCCTTCATCGCCTCACAGAAGCCTAGGCATCCACCATATGCTCTTAAATTTCCTATTAGGAAATTTAAAAACCACAAAACTTATTCTTTATTTCAAACGCTTACAACGTTTGAAATATTTTTCTACCTGTTGCCACTCATCTCTCAATGAGTGGTTTGTTCAGTGCACGATCTAACGTACACCGAACGTCCGTACTACCTCTCGTCTGAAAAGTAATACGGTATACATCGTCACTCCCTATTAAAAAAGAAACATCGAGCATCTTTTTATAATCGGGCGAACGAGTACGTCTATCTCCGGCTCTTGAAAAGACCCTCTCGCCTTTGAAAGCGAGAAAGACTAACCGGGTAGAATTCTTTTGTCGAAGGTCTCCTTTTTTTAAAAGAAAAACCGCTCTTTCGGAGCGGAACCAAACACAGGCGATTAACTCGCTTATGCTCTCCGCTGTGAAATAAGGGTGTTTCTCATAAATAAAGGAATACAGGTAAGTATACCCATGCCTTTATTACTGTCAAGCAATACAACACACCCCTAAACTATGAGCAAAAAACAGTCTAAAAAAGACCTCAAATAAAGGTCGTGTCGAGCACAAAAAAGGATATAGAAAGTGGGGCTATTTGGAGAGAGTGTTGACTTAGGAACATAAAAGAGAGAGGTTTATATATAGATAGTTACTCGCCACCCCTCCCTACTATAAAATGAATGAGGAAATATATACCCTAAGCAGCATACTCAGCTCCCCAAGACTTCAACAGGCATTCATGCGTAATCAAACAGCGATCAAGGATCCTATTGTTGCAGATGTGTGCAGGTATGAGTTGTCTCTACGTTATGTAGAAAACAGACTTGAAGAGCAAGAGCGTCTTGATTTCGAAAAATTTTTTTCGCTTGATGCTACGACCCGGACGATAGTTGAGTACATTCGTAACGTACGCAACGCTCCTGCGTAACGAACAAAACTTCCGCCTTGTATCCAAAAGATACAAGGCGGTTTTTTATTGAAGAGCCTTTGCTGAGAGAATACGAGCGAGAGATTCTACGCGACCCACATCAACAAATGTTGGGATACCAAGGTAGCAACTCTTTCCTCCATTGCGAATAAGAATTGCCGCTCCTCCCGAATTACCCTGCTCTACTTTTGCAGACGTAATGTAATAATCACCATCAGCGCCAGAAATAATACCTTCTGTTGCAGTGATGTCGTCTTTTGAACCAATCGAAGGGTAACCGAGTATGACCACCTTCTCACCTACCGTTGCACTAAGACATGCTATACGTGATGACGTTTGCGAAGCGAGCGCATCAATGTAAGCCGACCGCGAAGCAATATCGACGGTTCCAAAATCCAAACCTTTTGCCGAGAGGCCGATTGAATTCTCTGAAATTTCAATAACGTCTTTTGTATCAGGGAAAGTTATTTTACATTCCTGCATTTTATTGTCCTTATACGTAACAACATGTTTGTTTGTCACAAGATGAGCAAAAGGTCTGGCTGCAGTTTTAAAAAGCAATCCCGATCCAGTTGCGGTATACCCTTCAGTCACAGAGTGCCATGAGCATGTCACCTTTGCGATAAAGGGTCTCCAGTCTTTTATGATTGCAGACAGGTCGAGACCAGACTGCGTACTCGTTACCTGCGATTGCAAAGCTGTTATTTTTTTCTCTGCATCCTTTCGAATCTGTTCATTAGAAAGAAACAAGTCACTATTTGCTTGCTTGAGTGTCTCAACATCACTTGCGAGCATTCGAGACGCTTCAAGTGTAGCTGTGTAATTCTGAATTATATTTTGACGTAAAAGCTCAATGTCACCTGAAATCCTTTCAAGAGACTCTTCTATCATCCGCTTATCTTGGTAGTAGAGGAAAATACCCAAAATAACAAAAGCACATAGGCAGGCGTATAGCGTTACTTTTGAAAATGGTTTATAAGCTTTCATGGAACTAAGTATAACTCATTTAAAAAAACCGCCTCGAGGCGGTTTTTTTAATCACAGAGAATTAATTGTGATGATGATCAGCAATCTCTTGTTTCATTTTTTCAATAAAACCACGAGCTGCATCCTGGCCTCCGAGACCGAATGACAAACCAAATCCAATAGAGAGCGCCACAACAACTCCCGTAAAGAGTGTGTTAATGAAGCTCACTGCAATGCCGAGCTGTACGAGTACTGTCAAAATCGCAAAAATCCAGATCGCCCAACGAGTAACAGACCCGAGGAAATTTGCAGATTTTACATTAGCTGCACGCGCAGAACCTACAACCACTTTTTGCATTGCATCAGCGATGACAACAGCAACAAGGAGTATGAGTACTGACACAATAACTTGTGGCAAATACAAGAGAACTACATTCTGAAGGAATACGTTAACCTGCGTGAGTCCCAACACTTCAAAAGAAGCGACGAGAAACGCAACAATAACAAACCAACGAACGAGCCCTCCGAGAAATGCGCCTGAGTCAAGGTTGAAACCAGCACGCTTTACCACAACACCTAGACCAGCCTGATCGAGAGCTTGGTCTACTTTAATAGCCTTGATAATTTGTGCAACGAGTCGAGCGAGAAGTGCCGCCACAACCCATCCAACAACGAAAATAAGAAAAGCAGCAACAAGGTTAGGAACAATACCTACCACTCCATTCCAAATACCTTGGAATGCTTCAGTGATGGTGTTTCCCCATGTTTGTACAATCATATAAATCTGATGATTAATTTAACGGTTAAATAATTATTGTACGGATGACCCTACTTTATAAGTGAGTCAAACGACCTTTTGTGTACGCCTTAATCATACCAACTTTTCAGTGTTTTGGGGCTCTTGTGTGGATAAGAAAACACCTTTCTGCTTTTAGCACAGAAAGGTGTTTTCTTATCGTCTTTATTCTGTTGTTTTTTGTGTAGAGACACCGAGCTTGTCCAAAACGGTCTCGTGAGGATAATCCAAAACATCACGAATGAGTTTGTCGTACATTCCCAAACGGTACTGGAACTCTCCCGTTTCAAAAGCAGAATAACGAATCTCTTTTCCCATTTCCGCTTCAAGGTTGCGTATTGTCCTATCGAGCGCACCCTTCTTGAGCCCATCACACACAACGAGTAAATCAAGGCGAGATTCCCAATTTTGAATGAAAACACCTGCAGTTATAACAAGGCGAAGCTTACCGATCTTTCCAACTTTTTTCAAAATCTCATTTCCTTTTACGGGACTAATATTAATCAAAAAACTTTGTAGTTGTTGAATGTATTTAAAAGCGGGATTGAGAACCCATCCAGAAACACGCTCTTTATGGAGGGTGACTTTTTTACCACGCTTGCGCTCGATAGTTCGACTCAAAGACTTTCCCTTGAGAAGCCCTATCTTCTGCAGAGTACTAATTTCAATCCGAGCCTTTGCGGGAGAGACGAGTGTTCGAGATGCGACGGTATCGAGATCAAAAACAACATCATTGTTAAAAAGAAACAATCTCATAATCCTTACCTTTTCTGCCGTTCCGAAAAGCTTTGCGAGTATATCCATGTGGTTTATAACTAAAATGTGATTTCTAGAGTATACCACGCAGAAAATGCAAAAAAAGGGGCTTTACACAAGCGACAAAACCTGTTTTATATGAGCTTTTTTTCACACAAAAAATCACCCACATGTGGGTGATTTTTTGTTTGGATATACATCGAGTACACCCGGAAAGTTTTCGAAGTAATCCTTACTTCAACTCAACCTTGTCACACATAAATTTCTACTGAAATTTTGTGCGACCCCGCCTCGGCACGTCTGCCTCCGGCCGAAAGGTTGCTTACTTCAACTCAACCTTTCCTCCTGCACCCTGATTTGTCCTGATGGGACAAATCGAGTACACCCGGAAAAGTAAACTTAAATATGAGTATTATTTAAGTTCAACCTTTCCTCCTGCTGCCTCAATGTCCTTCTTGAGTTTCTCAGCGTCTTCCTTCTTCACTCCTTCCTTCAAAACCTTTGGAGCTGCATCTACGAGATCCTTTGCCTCCTTGAGACCAAGTCCGAGAGCTTCTTTTACGATTTTGATAACGTTAATCTTTGAAGCACCACCGTCCTTGAGTTCAACGGTAAATGATGACTTCTCTTCTGCTGGAGCTGCACCTGCTGCTGGGCCTGCCACAGCAACGGCTGCTGCAGATACTCCGAACTTCTCTTCGAGGTGCTTAACGAGCTCGTGAAGATCGATAACTGACATTGATTCGATAGCTTCGACAATTGACTTAAATTTTGCTGGGGTTTCCATAAATTAAATAACTTAGACTTAGGTTTGTTAATATTTTTCTTATACGGTCTTCTTCTTTGCTATCTCACTTGTAACCACTGCAAATCTCTGAATTGGAGAGTTGATAAGGTTAACAAACTGAGCGTAGAGAGTTTTCTGATCTGGAATTGTTGCGTACGTGAGTACTTCTTGTTTCGTGATGAATTTTCCCTCAAACACCCCTCCGATAATAGAGAGAGCATCTTTGTTCTTTTTCAAGAAATTCCATACTTCACGTGACGGAGCAATGTTGTCTGCGCCATAAGCGACAGCAACTTCACCAGCGATTTCAGGACGAGTACCTTGATACTGTATAGCATCAAGCGCTCGATTCATGAGAGTTTTCTTTGCTACAACGTAATCAACTCCTTGTGAACGAAAATCTTTTCGCATCTTGTTAGAGTCGTTTACCTTGAGGCCTTTGAAGCCTACAAAGACAACAGCCTTTGAATCTTTGAAAACACGAGTGAGCTCAGAAACCATCTCCTTCTTTTTGTTTTTGGTTATAGGCATTATGTGTGTATCAAGTTGCTTTTAAAAAAAGGCCCGCCCCTCTCATAGAGAGGAGGCGGAGTGGAGTTGAGACTAAAAACTGCATAATACAGCCATTAGTTCGACCTCGGTAGGGGTGCCTCGTGTGAGGATTAAAGCTCTGTTGAGCGCCCTACTTTCTCCGGCCTTTGAAATACACCTTACCAGAAAGACCGACCTTTGTAAACAATAATCCCTCCATGTACGCATGGAGGGATATAGACTAACCAAAGACCTTTCGAAGCCAATTGTAAATATGAGACTCAGTCTCGAATTTACCCTTAGCCCTAATGAAACCGACTCCGAGCATGTGATTTGTCGTCATGTACGGCACTAAGTGACCGTACCGAGCAACATCTCCCAACACAACGGAATCGAGATACCATAAATCCTCAAAAGAGAGTGAGGCAATAGCTTCCTCCACACTTTCGTGCGGACGTGAAGCAATCAACCTCAACCTTTCTTGATACTCTGGTATCTTTGCTGACAATATTTCTAAAGACAGCTTATGCATAGGAACCTCAACAATAGGTAGGTGATTTTTGTCATACAATAAAATACCTTGCTGAGAATGTCCGACTTCATGGTACAAGGTTGCCGCCAGAAAAACTGGAGGCATCTCAAACGCCCCTATGTACACCGACTGATAACCAGTATGGTAAGAGAGGAGTTCTTGAACCATGTCTTTTTGTTCTCCGTAATCACGGGGAACAAAAACTAGAAGTGGTCCTTTACCCTCTTTTATAACAACAGTTTTGCGTCCGGAGTGGGTAGTCTTTGTATCGACTACCACACCCCACGCTGAGCGACAAATAATCGGATAGAGTCTCTGTGTCGTATCGTTCACGTCCTTGTAGTCTTTGAGAACTGCAAGTATGTGATCAATTCGTTCGAGAGCTTCTCGATTCTTCGGGCCATTCAAGGCATCTACACCGGTATCGAGCCACCAAGCATGAGGTTTGGTAACGATGGACTGATAGGAGGAAACGCTCTTGAGAAGCGTCTTCTCCGGCGACAGATTCTGTATCTGCCGAAACACGAGCGAGCCAGCCATGACAGCCAGCGCAACACAAATAATTGTGTATTTCATAGTGACGTGGGGGTGTGTTTCAAAAAACTAACCTATATAAATAATATCACAATTATATATCTATGTCAATACGCCCTTTCCCACCTCTCCCGTTTCTAAAACCTCTCTGTTTTTTCTTTCTATCTCCTCACTTTTTCTTCCCACCACACCTACCATATATCCGGCATGTATTATCTATATACCATACATACCCTGACCATCACCAACTCTTCCGACCGTGAAGGTTGGTGATGGTACTATTTTTAATATCGTTGCAAAAATAAATCAGTCCTCCAAACCAAAATCTTCTTTGAGATGTCTATCGTTTTCAAGCTTTTCTACAATCATATACAGCATGTCCTTTCCTATAAAAAAGTGGAGCTTGAGCAACGCCACAAAATCTTCACAGTCATAGGGGTACACCCAGACACTGTCTTGGAGTCTCTTAAATCCAACCCTCATAAAAACACCTCTTATTTCGTCTCTCAATTTTCTCTTTTTCTCTGAGATGTCAAAAACAATCACTCTCCACTTCCCATCCCAAGAACGATGGTTTTTAGACATGGACATTTCAAGATCAAGTTTTTGTAAATACTTCTTGCCTTTTTCTGTTATGACAATAAACTTTTTTCCTTTATCGATCTTTAACGCAACAAAGTTACCCTTAACGAGTCGTAAAAAAGACCTTTGTGCATTACCTCGTTCCCTGAAATTAGCAGATCTTCCCAGTAATGAGAGAGCATTGGGAGCCATCGCCCCAACAGCAAGCGTTCCTGCTGCCAACACAACACCGAGAATAGCTTGCTGGATCGTTGCCCTTTTATTGCTAACAACAATAGTTTTTTCAAACGACATATATTTTATGTGATGAAATCCAACTAAACCGGACTAAATATTCCATCCACCATCCTGACCATCACCAACCTTCACGGTCGTAAGAGTTGGTGATGGTACGAAAAATGAAACACAGAGACAAAACGAGAGTGAGAGATCTAGCGAGAGCCTTTGTGGGCGCGGACGATTTTTACCGTAGAGGTAATTACGAAGATTGAAATAAAGAGAATGAAGACGAAGGCGTCAAAGGAACTTGCCATGAGTCCCCCACCTTGTGGGTAGATAAAATATCCAATAACGAGCAGTGGTATGTACCACACAGCGAAACGAATCCATCTTTGGAATACTTCTTCCTTCATGCGGTACGTAATAAGAGAAAACGGGAACAACAGAGGAACAATAAGTAAAAGAACAGCAAAAGAACCAAGAGAGTCTGTAAATTGATCACAAAAAGTTTCTCGATTACAAAACCCTAGTGCCTCAGCGCTAAAAATAAAACCTAGTACTAATGTAAAACTAGAAGACACCCACAATACGATTTTTTTTGTAATAAAATTCATAACAATTAATTAATATTTAATAATAACCCTCCCCTCTTTTGTCTCAAGATATGGAGTCACCAGCCCATTTACCGTTTTCTTTATTATCGCACCACCTTACCCACAAACCAGAGTACCATCACCAACCTTCACGGTCGTAAGAGTTGGTGATGGTACGAAAAATGAAACACAGAGACAAAACGAGAGTGAGAGATCTAGCGAGAGCCTTTGTGGGCGCGGACGATTTTTACCGTAGAGGTAATTACGAAGATTGAAATAAAGAGAATGAAGACGAAGGCGTCAAAGGAACTTGCCATGAGTCCCCCACCTTGTGGGTAGATAAAATATCCAATAACGAGCAGTGGTATGTACCACACAGCGAAACGAATCCATCTTTGGAATACTTCTTCCTTCATGCGGTACGTAATAAGAGAAAACGGGAACAACAGAGGAACAATAAGTAAAAGAACAGCAAAAGAACCAAGAGAGTCTGTAAATTGATCACAAAAAGTTTCTCGATTACAAAACCCTAGTGCCTCAGCGCTAAAAATAAAACCTAGTACTAATGTAAAACTAGAAGACACCCACAATACGATTTTTTTTGTAATAAAATTCATAACAATTAATTAATATTTAATAATAACCCTCCCCTCTTTTGTCTCAAGATATGGAGTCACCAGCCCATTTACCGTTTTCTTTATTATCGCACCACCTTACCCACAAACCAGAGTACCATCACCAACCTTCACGGTCGTAAGAGTTGGTGATGGTGTGAAAAAAGAGACAAGAGAAATTAGCGAGAGCTTTTGTGGGCGCGAACGATTTTTACCGTAGAGGTAATTACGAAGATTGAAATAAAGAGACTGAAGACGAGGGCGTCAAAGGAACTTGCCATAAGTCCCCCACCTTGTGGGTAGATGAAGTATCCAATAATAAGAAGTGGTATGTACCAGATAGCGAAGCGAATCCACTTTTGAAATACCTCTTCTTTCATACGGTATGTTATGAGGGAGAATAGAAGAAAAAGAAAAAAAGGCAAAAAACTAAAAGAAATCGAGTCAAAAAATTCTCTACAACCATGATCATATTGTGAACAAAAACCTATCTTATCTGAAGCGTCAAACACAAACACCAGCGCGACCATTAACAACCCAACAAACAAGGCAATTTTTTTTGTAATAAAATTCATAACAATTAATTAATACTTAATAAGTACTTTCCCTACCCTTGTCTCAAGATACGGAATTACCAACCCGTTTACTGTTTTCTTTATTATCGCATTTTTTGGAAGTTTTTTAATCACACCCTCAAGGTCAACGCTCTCAGTATTCTTTGCGGCCGCTATAATACTTGTTTTATTTTTTAAGGCATCATAGAGAGTAATGATATTCTCATCTGAATTTTTTGCATGAGAGACAAAAACAAGGTATT
>DAORIX010000018.1:0-11057 GCA_035438745.1 Minisyncoccota bacterium
TAGGACGTCGCTCTCTGAAAGCGAAAATTTTGGTTCGATTCCAAGTCCGGCAACAAGCAAAATGAAATTTTGCGTTGCCGGAAGGAAGCGTGGAGACGCTTCCGTCTTGGAATCGAGTCACAGATATTTGCTTGAAGGCAAATTTTGCGACCCCGCCTCGGCTCGTCAGCCTCCGGCCTTGCGCTTTGGGTCCCATCCCAAAGCTCACCCTCACTATCAAATTTGCACATATCCCAAAAACCATTAGACTTCTCATTGGTGTCACGTACTGTATGAGCTTCGGCTCAGTGTGAGTAATACACGAACAACCTACTGCAGAGTTAGGGTCTAACTGCTTTCGGGCAGGAACCTGATAGGGTGGAATTCGCATGAATTCTTAACCAAAGAGGCATCCGGTTTGTCGGTCTGAGAACAATGCCGTGGCGTATAAAACGCTGAGTGCTCTGCCGAGGGTTCGTGGCCTATCAGCTAGATGGTGAGGTAATGGCTCACCATGGCCAAGACGGGTAGCTGATCTGAAATAACGATCAGCCAAGGTCAGTACAATGTCTACACTACTGGTCCCATCAACACGCGCAACTTCCGGATTAGATACCCGGAAGCGTTGATGGGACCTTTTTTAATATCATCGAGCACTGTAATCATACACAGGCCATCTCCTTGACCGCACACACCCTTACCTTTACCATGTTACCCAGTATGAACCTTATTATCAGAGACGTTTTGGTAAACCCACCCACGTGGTTTCTGTCATTTCGTGATCTGACTCTTTATTGTAATGTTTTTCTAAAAACAGACATTGTTATTGAGTCAGCATGTCCTGATATCTACTATCGATGGATTAAACCCAAGGGAGGTATGGATTTTATTGAGGACTTTGTTCGTCCTGGAAGCGAGGATGGTGTTCGTCTCGATATTGAACACAATTTTCCACGGTCAGTTATAACCGACCGTATTGCTCCAGAAAATGTCCATATTCTGATACAAAAAATTCGTAGATATCAACATATATAAAACCACCCTCTGTAGGGTGGTTTGTTTTTTTGGTTTATACTTAATGTATATGTCCACAAATATAAAAACGATCGGTAGTCTTGTTTTGCTCGCATTGATTTTTTTTGGTGTTAAAAATTATGAGCAGATTGTAACCCTGCTCAGTCCTTTTTCTCAGGTAGCGTTGATAACAGGTTCTGGCTCTGGTCTGGTTGCTCACTACACATTTGATGAAGGTTCGGGTGATGGGGCACTTGATGCAGTGAGCGGAAATTCAGCAGTACTTGTCGGTAGTCCCACATGGACTAGTGGAAAAGTAGGAGGGGCTCTGTCTTTTGATGGTGTTGATGATTATGTTCGAACCTCTTCTAATCCAGCCTCTGCATATCCGGCAAGTTTTTGTGCGTGGATAGAGCCTAAAAAAACAGGGAACGGTTTTTCTTCGTCTATCATAAACAATATCGGTATAGAATTTTATCTTGTTGAGGGTGACTCTGAGAAAAAAAGTCTGCAAGTATACAATTCGTCAGGTTCTCTCAGTTCTCCATTTGGAAGTATTACTCCTAATGTGTGGCAACATGTGTGTACAACAATCGAGGCGGACTCTGTCGCACGTCTCTATATAAACGGTTCTCTTGTGTCTGGTCCGCGTACGCTTGGAAAAATGGTGACTTCTCGAAATATGACCATTGGTTCTCGAGCGCTCGGAGGTGCATATATTCTTTTTAAGGGAGCCATTGATGATGTACGTGTTTACAATAGATCGCTTTCTCCTTCAGATATTCAAGAGCTTTATCTGATTGGATCACCGGCAGGTTCTGTTCCTCAAAACGACCAGCCTGTTTCTGGTCCAGTAGTAACAACTCCTCCTATTCCTAGTCAAAATGCAACGACCGTTGTTCCTGTAACACCAGCACCTGTTGTTGTGGTGCCGGAAATAAAAAAAGTTACTATTTCGAGTACAAAGGCGGGTACTGGATCAGGAACTATCACTGGTGGGGGGGTATCGTGTGGTAGAACTTGTTCTGTCTCAGTTCCTGCAAATACCACGTTGTCTCTTTCAGCTGTGCCCGCATCAGGTTCTACGTTTATTGGGTGGTCCGGCGGTTCTTGCTCAGGAAATGGTTCTTGCTCAGTTACAGCATCAATTGATACAACGGTTACCGCTACGTTCGGAACAAAAAGTATTAGCGGGCTCGTTCCTGCTAGCCGAGTTGTGGATTGGCAGGCAAAAGTGAATGTCGGTGTTCCTGGAGGTATACCTACAAATAGAAGCAAGTGTGTGACTACAGAATGTCAAAATCTTGAAAATGCCTCTGCACAGTACAGAGATGGTAGTACAGACGCGTCTTCACTCATTACAAGTGCGGTTGCTTCTGCGCCAGCAAACACATTCGTGTATATTCCAGAAGGTACGTGGCAAATGACTAAGGGAATTTTTATAGGTAAGGATAAGGACTCTATAACTGTCCGTGGGGCAGGTGTAGACAAGACCATTCTCGACTGCCGTACTACTGGTAGTACCGGCTGTGTCAGTGTTTCAGACTCTAGTGATTGGCAGTGGCGTTCACCCGCAACAGGTAATACTGTAAGCAGTGGTCTTACTAAAGGAAGTACTACTGTGCGCATTCCAGACACATCGTCATTCTTTGTTGGCCAGCTTGTACGTATTTCTGTCGAGAATGATCCTTATGTGCCGGTGATTAGTGTTGCCGGCTTTCAAAATTTAAGACGTCAGTTTTCTCGGGTAACTGCAAAGACAAGTGATTCGCTTTCTTTGTTCCCAGCGGTATATCTCGATGCAAATGGTTTCGGTGCAAAAATTCACGGCGCTCAGAATCAAGTTGATTTTGTTGGAGTGGAAGATCTAACGATTGATGGCACAAAAGGTAGCCACACCTTCAGTGTGATTTTTGAGCAAACGTATGGTTCATGGCTTAAGAATGTAAAAGTTGTTGGCGCAAAGAATTACGGTGTCTTTGTAAATACCTCTTTGCAGTTTGAAATGAGACATAGTTATATTGGTCCCGTTAAGAATTCTGGAACAAATGGAGCAGGGTTGCTCGTGAATACTGCCTCAGGGTCACTCTTTGAGGACAATATTATTTTGGATTCATTCCCTAATATTGAAGTGAACCACGGTGCATCAGGAAACGTTTTTGCCTATAACTTTATTAAAAAGAAAAACGGTCAAATTTCAATAGACTCGAATCACGGGCCACACAATCAATTCAATCTTTATGAAGGAAATGTGAGCACGAACCTCATGAGTGATGGTTACTTCGGTAGCGAGTCTGACACGACACTCTTTAGAAACTGGTTTCATGGTAACAGTATGATTGAGACCGATACGCGAGCGTATTGTTTGAGTCTCAAGCGTTTTTCTCGCAACTTCTCTGTTATAGGTAACATGTTTGGAGGCCCTCGCCATACAACCACATCTCGTTGTGATTATTATCATGGACAGCCAAATATAGGTAACCCTTTTTCTGAGGGAACTGCTCAGTTGAGCAAGGGTGATTCATGGGTTGATTGGAGTCCAAACTCAGGAACAACTATTCGAGGTGTTCTGGTGGAGAGGACGGATGATCAGCATGGTGTATTAAAGATTGTCTCAGGTACTTTGCACGCAGACCAGATTATCACCGTTGCCTCATCAACAATTCTTGTGAGGAAGTTTGCAAACGGATTGGCAACTATAGATTCTTCACCGTGGGGAAGCGCAGCGAAAATTCCTCCACTATCAAATACTGAGTATAAAATTGAGCCTGGTGCGGGAGGCTTTCAGGAGCTCGATCTTGATGTTGAAGCGACCACAATAAAGAAGGGCAACTGGAACTCTTTTGATGGTACAATACCAGCATCTGAGAGTTTGAGCGCTGACATGTTACCAGATAGTCTCTATCTCTCGGTTAAGCCCGCATGGTTTGGTGATTTGTCATGGCCAGCAATCACGCCACATAATCCAAAACTCGATCTCACTATTATTCCTGCTGGATACAGATATATTCACAACAAGGAGGTTCCGGGAGCTATACAGTAAATAGCGATAGGGTTAATCAAAAAAACGACACGAAGCTTGACTTTGTGTCGTTTTAGGTATATACTATATGAGTAACTATATCTCTGCCGGTTTCGTTTGTGGATTTGATCCGTAAACCTCTAAGCCTCACGTAGGCCTTATTTAAACCTCACGAGACGACCTAGTCGCTTTATTATTCTAATGACTAGAGGTTATCGAGGTGTTTTTTGAACATCTCGTTTTTAAAGTAATGTTCAACAAAAATTTAAGAAAAGCAGACCACGACAGGTCTTTTTCAAAGTCACCTCGAGGTGGTGGTTTTCGTTCTGAGAGAACTCGAAGTGGTTCTCGTGATGGTGCGAGTTCACAGCGAAGCTCTGGTACATCTCAATCGAGTTCATACTCGGGTGGTTTTCGTCGTTCTGGTCCAGTAAGCCGTGGTGGACGCCCAGGTGGCTTTCGTGGAAGAGGAGGTGGCGGTAGGGGTGGAGGCCGTAGTGAGCGCATTGATTTTTCGCGTTTCGTAAACAAAGCGATTATCACTGAAGAGGTAGAGCATTTCAAACCTGAGCATTCATTTGCTGATTTTAAAATAGAAGCAGAGCTCAAGAAAGCAATTATTGCCAAGGGGTATGAAACACCTACACCTATTCAGGATAGGGCTATTCCTCACATTCTATCGGGTACTGACATTGTCGGTATTGCAAACACAGGAACTGGAAAAACCGCTGCGTTTCTCATTCCTCTCATACATAAAGTACGTCTCAATCCACGCGAACAGGTGATGATTATTGCTCCTACTCGTGAGCTCGCTATTCAGATTGAATCTGAGCTCAAGGGTTTTGTCTCAGGAATTAAAACTGGTGCAAAAGTATATTCAGTGTGTTGCGTTGGAGGTATGCCTATCGGTCGTCAGATCAAGGATCTCCAGTATCAATATAACTTTGTTATAGGAACGCCGGGACGTCTCAAGGATCTCATTGATAGAAAAATGATTACTCTTTCTGAGTTCTCAACAGTGGTACTCGATGAGGCAGACCAGATGCTCGATATGGGATTCATTAACGATATGCGCTCTATTATGGGTGGTATGCCGAAGGACAGACATACTCTCTTCTTTTCAGCTACACTTTCTCCTGATATTGAAAAAATCATTAAGGATTTCCTCAAGGATCCTGTACGTATTTCAGTTAAGACTCAGGATACTGCAAAAAACGTTGATCAAGATGTTGTGCGTATTACTCGCGATAAACAAAAGATTGATGTTCTTCATGACCTCTTGAAACAAGAAGGTTTTCTCAAGGTTCTTGTTTTTGCTCGTACGAAACATGGGGCAGAAGAAATTTCTCGAGAACTTGCTCGCAAGGGTTTCAAAGCAGAATCAATACATGGAAATAAAAATCATGGTCAACGCCAGAGAGCTCTCAAGAGTTTCAAAGACAGTCATGTGCAGGTGCTCGTAGCGACTGATGTGGCTGCACGAGGTCTCGATATTGCTGATGTAAGTCATGTGATCAACTATGACATACCCGCAACGTATGATGATTACGTTCACCGTATTGGGCGTACAGGTAGAGGTAACAAAAAAGGTAAAGCTTTGACCTTTATCAACTAAATAGGTAAAACCGCCGAGAGGCGGTTTTATTTTGTTACAATGAGTCTCATATGACTCAAGAGAGAGCACTCGATATTCTAAAGACAGGGGCGTCTGTTTTTCTCACAGGGGAGCCGGGGAGTGGTAAAACACATACCATCAATCAGTATGTTGCGTACTTGCGCGAGCACGGTATTGAGCCAGCAATTACAGCTTCGACAGGAATTGCCGCTACACACATAGGAGGTATGACCATACACGCGTGGTCAGGCATAGGAATAAAAAAGTACTTAGCCGAGGAAGATTTGGACCAGCTCAGTACAAATGAGCGCCTTGTGAGACGAATCAGTCAGACCGCAGTACTCATTATCGACGAGATATCTATGCTCTCCGCCGAGACGCTTTCTATGGTTGACGCTGTCACGAGGTCTATTCGCAGAAATGAGGAACCATTCGGTGGTATGCAGGTTGTTTTCGTAGGAGACTTTTTTCAACTGCCACCTGTTTCAAGGGCGGGTGATGAGGTAGCATCTTTTGCTTTTAAGTCTCCCGTGTGGACGGAAGCACGAACAATCGTATGTTATCTTTCCGATCAGTACCGACAGGAAGACCCGGAATTCTTGTCTTTTTTGACACAGATACGAAAAGGGGAAATACATCCTGATACGCATTCGCTTTTGCTTGAAAAAAAGGTTGTTTTGGATGAGAGTGACTCAAGAACCCGTTTGTATTCACACAATATCGATGTTGATCACCTTAACAATCAAAGAATCGAAGCCCTGCCCGGAGAAGTTCACGTTTTTGAAATGGATTCTCGTGGTTCTGATGGTGCAATCATGTCACTCAAGAAGGGCTGTTTGTCCCCGGAGAGGTTACTGCTCAAAGTGGGTGCTCAGGTTATGTTTACAAAGAACAATTTTGAAGGTGGTTTTGTAAATGGAACTCTCGGAGAAGTAGAAAGTTTTAATAGTCTTGGAAATCCAATTGTACGAACACGCCAAGGAAAGAAAATAGAAGTAGAGCCCGTCGAATGGTCGGTTACTGATGGATCTCGCACACTCGGCACTATCACTCAGCTACCTCTACGTTTGGCTTGGGCAATAACCGTACACAAGAGCCAAGGAATGACACTTGATGAAGCGGTTGTTGATCTATCAAAAGCTTTTGAGTATGGGCAAGGATATGTTGCACTGTCTCGTTTGAAATCATTTGGAGGTTTGTTTTTGTTAGGACATAACAAACGCGCACTTGAGGTTCACCCACATATTTTGTCGGTAGATATGCAATTTAGAGAAGATTCTCAGGGTGCGGAGGATGTATTCGGTAGGCTTTCTCATGAAGAGCGAGGTGTGATGGAAAAGAATTTTATACGCGCATGTGGGGGAACATTAGAAAAGAGTACTCGTAAGGAAAAAAAGAAAACTAAAAAAGGAGAGAAGCAAACAACATATGACATTACTTTTGATTTGTGGAAGTCCGGTAAAACTCTCGCTGAAATAGCTTCGATACGCGAAGTAACCCTCAGTACAGTTATATCTCATCTCGAAGAATTGTTTATGAAGGGGCGAATAGAAAAAGGGTCGCTCGGTTCTATTGTGCCTAAAACCCTTGTTAAGCATTTAGCGGCTTTGAACACGGCTTTTTTTGAGCTGGGTACTGATAAGCTTGCTCCTGTGTTTGAAAAATTTGAAAAGAAGTACTCATATGAGGAGTTAAAAATTGCGCGTTTGGTATTTCTTTCTGATTCTCACGTATAATTAAAGCTACAATGAAAAGAACAATACATGTGAATGATCTTATGCAGAAGGGGTATACCTATGACTGTATAGAGCCTGTGGGTTCAAATTTTGATCCAGAATTTAAGCCACAACTTACTCCACAAGAAATGCTTGAAATGGGAGTTTTTGGCGGTAAGTATATGACTGATTGCAGGGAGGAGTTTCCTCGAGCGTGGTTTGAGAATGCGAAATTATCACCGGGTAAACATGATCCACGGATCAATTTTTTCGGCGTGAATGCAAGTCAGCCACTTTCGGTGTGGATACAAAAAGGGTGGATATACAAGGATGACCCTCGGGGTTGGTTTCAGTGGTACTGTCGCTATTTTATGGGTAGGAGAATTCCGGATGAGGACGCTCGACAAATAAAGAGGTGGAAAGCAATGAGGAGACATATTATGCAAATTACTAAGAATTGTAGGCCGGGTGACTTCTCGTGTCACACCAAACAACGTCAAGCAGTACTTCATTGGGCGTACGATAGCCGAAAGTTTTAGGCGGTTTTGGTATATACTTATCCTTATGAAGGTTCACTACTCACGTGACAGCATCGTTTTTGGTGGAGGTTGTTTTTGGTGTACGGAAGCTGTATTCAAAATGCTTCGAGGGGTCCAGTCTGTAGAATCAGGTTATACAGGAGGCTCCACGGTAAATCCTCTCTATGAGGAGGTTTCTTTGGGAAATACTGGTCATGTGGAGTGTGTGCGGGTTTCTTTTGATTCAGAACGTGTATCTCTTAATGACTTACTTACAGTCTTTTTTGCCACACATGACCCAACGGTCCTCAATAGGCAGGGAAATGACGTCGGGACTCAGTATCGCTCGGCTATCTTTTACTCGACATCAGAGCAACGTAAAGAAATTGAGATGTTTATCGCTCACCTCAACACATCTTCTGTATACGGTGACCCCATAATAACTGAGGTTAAACCGCTTACTGTTTTTTATCCTGCGGAAAACTACCATCAGGATTATTATGCTCAAAATAGCAAAACATCATACTGTGAGGTAATTATTAATCCAAAATTACAGAAGGTTCAGGAACAGTTTGCACAGTTACTCAAAAGTACCGAGAAGGGGGGTTGAGCGTGGGTGGAAAAAAGCCCAACTCCATGTGTGGAGTTGGGCTTTTGTTTTTAGAGCGCAGTCGCAACGTGTTCGTTGTGCCATGCGGGACAGAGTTCTGATTTCTCAGCAATGTCCTCTGGGACAAGTATGACGCCTCCTGAGACATCAAGGCATTCGAATATTCCGTAAGCATTGTTGTGTTTCAGGATGACCAAACATTCACCTGGAAAGAACCGTTTTCTGGTACTTCGACAGGTAAACTCTCTCACTATTTGAAGGTAATACCAATCATGAGCATCAAGCATAAGGTTCTGATTTGGGTTTAGGAAAAGAACAAAAAACAGCCATATATAAAGGCTGTATACCTATTGTTTACGTTTTATATGTTTTCGTCAATCTTATAAGAGGGGAGTTTGTGTTCTTTTGGTAAGTATTGACATTATTATAAATATGTTGCATAAAATAGTATCTAAAATACTGAGGATTTTGATCCCGGCAGACACCCTTGTTTCGGGCACATTGAGAATTTGTCTTTTATGCTCGTGAGACGCGAAGTGTGAAAGAGTGCATAAAGGACATTTATAAAATCACGTTTTTTAATAAAATGTCTTTTATAAAAATATGTCCTTTATATTCAAAACTAGGAAACGAAAGGGGAGAACGTCTCCTTTTTGTATTGACAAGTTTCCAATAATAGATAATGTGAAAAGAGTATCGTCAAGTTTATATATGAATTCATCCATACGATATAACAAAAAAACTCTTTTACACAAGGCGCTCTCTAGCGTCTTGATGTTCGTCGTTGTTATTCAGTCTGTGGGGATTGTGCCTCTTGAGGTTTTTGCTGATGAAATACTCAGCTCAGAGCCAGCTCCGATTGTGGAGAGTGTTGTTACTGAAGAGGTTGTGCCGAGTGAAACTGTTTCTACTGAAGATGCGGTAGTTACTGAGGTTGCTGAGGAAGGTTCTGTTGTCTTGACTGAGCCTATTGCTTCAGAAGAAGCACCTGTTACAGAGGAAGAAGTCGTTGTGACTGAACAAGTCGAAACACAGGTTGTGCAAGAAGAATCAACCGTATCTGCTGTAAGCGAGACCCCTAGTGTTTCTTACTCTACGTTTGCGGGCAGCTGTCCTGCCGGTAAGGACTGTGAGATGTTTGTTAAATCTCCAGGATCTATTCTTGATCCAGGTGAGGGTGTTGGTTACCGTGCTGTTTGTTCTAGTTCTGCCCAAATTTGTCGTGAGCAAGGCTACGAAGATGTGATTTGTGACCCTGGTTACTGGACAAAATCGTCATGGTCTTCACCTGTGGATAACTTTCAGAAGGATTATTCGGCAGGGCAGTGGGTAACGTATGGTGCATCTAGCGGTGACAAGGAATATTGGTCATCTATTACCTGTCAGAGAAACTCTACGGTTATCGATGTGTGTGCAAACCTTCCTGATGTTCAGGCTACTATTCCCTCAGGTTACGAGTTTAATATAAACGGTGCGTGCGTGCTTTCGAGCTCTGGCTCCCCTACTCCTTCTTATAGAGGCACTGCTCCTGAAGGTCTTGTATTCATAGAGACTTTTGAAAATGTATATGCCGGTCAGTCTATTAGACTCCTCGGTTCATACAGCGACGTTGATGGAAATCTCTACAAAGCAACTATCCGTGATTTAGGTATTAGCGACGACAAAGAAGGTGACCTCGGTGTCTATCCTGCGATCGGAGAGTCTGGTGAAATAATTGCAGGAGAAGTTTCTGCTATTGAACGTATTTTTACCATTCCAGTAGGCGTTTCTGGAAGATACTGGTTCCGTACAGAAGTTGTTGATACTGAAGGCAACTCAGATGTTATGTGGAACTCTCTCCAGGTGTACCCTGCTCAAAATGGATCTGGTCCAATTTGTCCTACGTCATATCCTGATGAAACGGTGACCGCTCGATTGAATGGTGGTCCTGTATGGGGAACATATCAGTATACAGCTGACTCTGATGTGTCTGTTGCTGTTGTTCACCAAGGTATTTTGACCCCTGGTCAGAGTGCGACAATTCGTAAAACTCCAATAGGCTTTTTCTCTGGCTACATGGGAACAACGCAATACGGGGTTACTTCTCTTTCATATACAGCATGGTGTGGTGTTTCTCTTTCTATAGTTCCAGGTACTCTCGTTGATGCCCCTACTACACCTACTAATGTGCCTCCACAAGCAACTCTCACCGTTACACCTTCAAACCCACGCCCAGGTGATGTTGTCACCATTACAGGTACATACTCTGATGCTGACGGAAATCTTCACAAAGCAACCATCCGCAATCTAGGTACTGGAAACAAAGGTGCTGATCTCGGTGAATACCCAGCTATTGGCCAACTCGCAGAAATCATCAACGGCTCTACAGCAACTCTCGTTCGTACTTTCACTATTCCAGCAGATGCTTCTGGAACATACTGGTTCCGTACAGAAGTTGTTGATACCAACAACAGCCCAACAAACAACTCATCAGACATTGAGTGGGCTTCTGTTACCATCAACACTACTCCAACGACTCCAGCTAACCGTCCTCCACAAGCAACTCTCACCGTTACACCTTCAAACCCACGCCCAGGTGATGTTG
>DAORIX010000019.1:0-11010 GCA_035438745.1 Minisyncoccota bacterium
AACATATGATCTCGTTATCTCTTCATCTCCTGTTGTCGTGAAGGTTAATGCTTTGAAGCAGGTTAACTCTGGTCAACAGACAGAGGTGAAGGTGCTTGTTTCTTCAAACTCAACCGCGGTCATCAAGGACCTTCTCCTTGTTCTTGAGTATCCTTTTGGTTTTTCTTTTGTTTCAGGAAACCCTCTGCCTGTATCGAGTAATTCTGTATTTCGTGTAGGAGATTTAGCACCAGGCGCAGAGAAAGTGTTTACGATCAAAGGAACTCTTGAGGGGCAAGATAGCGAAGAGAGAGTACTGCGTGCTTATGTAGGGATTGAGAGCAAGACGTCAGAACGAGAGATTGCTACTGCAATCATGTCTACTGAGCATTCTTTTGTTTTGGAAAAGCCGTTTATTGGAGTTGATTTGGCTTTAAATGGAAATGTGACGGGTGATTACGCTTCACCTGCAGGTAGACAAATTAGAGCTGATGTTAATTGGACTAATAATCTGCCAACTCGTATCGCAGAGGCTGTTATCGAAGTTGTTTTGTCAGGAAATATGCTTGATAAAAATTCAGTCTCTGTTGATCGTGGTTTTTATAATTCTCTCACGAACACGATTACATGGGACGGAAAGAGGGATTCGTCTCTCGCCCTCCTTGCAGCAGGGGACACAGGACGAGTTGGTTTTAGTTTTTCTCCTCTTCGTCTGGCTCCCGGTTCGTATCCGGTGAATCCAGAGATTACTATTCGTGTAAACGTGAAAGGAAAACGAGTAGATGATTCAAGCTCGGTGCAGGAAATTTCTTCTACTGTTGTACGTTCAGTAAAGATTGATTCAGAACTCGCTGTGTCGAGTCGTACTGAGCACTCTTCAGGGCCTTTGGTAAACAGTGGTCCACTTCCACCAAAAGCTGAACAAAAAACAACATATACGGTTATATGGACAATTACCAATCCTTCGAATAGTATTTCAAACGCACAGATTCGAGCGACATTGCCTCCGTATGTTGAGTGGGAAGGTAACACCTATCCTGATGCTGATATCACCTATAATCCTATTGGAGGAGAGGTTGTGTGGAATATTGGTGATATACCGCGTGGCGCTGGAGCGGTTACTTCTACAAAGCAAATGGCTTTTCAGGTCTCTATAACCCCAAGCGTGACTCAAGTTGGTAGTGTGCCCGTTTTGGTAAGCGAAGGAGCATTTAGCGGTGTCGATGATTTTACAGGATCAACCATACGCTCAAGCGTACGTTCCGTAACTACCGAAACTGAAGATATTGATGCGGTGTCAGGGCATCAGATTGTTGCGCCTTAATTATTTTACTTTTTATGAATACTCACTCTATGGATGTTATGGAAAAAATAATCTCTCTTGCAAAGAGGCGAGGTTTTATATTTCAAGGTTCTGAGGTATACGGAGGACTCGCGGGAACATGGGATTACGGACCTCTTGGTGTTGCTCTAAAAAATAATATAAAGAATGCATGGTGGAAACGTTTTGTTTCTGATCGCGAAGACATGTTCGGCATAGATGCTGCTATTTTGATGAATCAAAATGTGTGGAAAGCGTCTGGTCACGTTGCCGGTTTTGCTGATCCTCTCGTTGAAGACAAAAAAACAAAAAAGCGTTTTCGTGCGGATCATCTTCTCGAGGAGGCTGGGGTTTCAACAAAAGGAATGACTCTGGAGCAGATGTCTCAAGCAATCAAAGAAAAGAAACTTAAAAGTCCTGACGGGAACGAGCTATCAGAAGCGCGACAGTTTAATATGATGTTCAAAACTCACGTGGGCGCCATGGAAGACGATGCGTCTGTTTCATATCTTCGTCCCGAGACCGCACAGGGAATGTTTGTGAACTTTAAAAATGTTATTGATACATTTCATCCTCGTTTGCCTTTTGGTTTGGCTCAAATCGGTAAAGCTTTTCGTAATGAAATAGCTCCTCGTGATTTTATATTTCGTACGCGTGAATTTGAACAGATGGAAATTGAGTATTTTGTTGATCCGAAAAAATGGCAGGAGTCTTTTGACCATTTTGTAGGCGAGGTGCACAAGTTTGCACAGGATATTGGTTTACCTACATCTGCGGTGTACGAAAATGAAATTGCTCCCGCTGACCTCGCTCACTACTCAAAACGTACTATTGATTTCGAATTCGATTTTCCTTTTGGTAGAAAAGAATTGTACGGATTGGCCTACAGAACAGACTTTGATTTAAAGGCGCACAGTGAAGCGAGTGGGGTAGACCTCTCGTATTACAATGAAGAGACAAAAGAGCGCTTTACACCTCATTGTATCGAACCATCTTTTGGTGTTGATCGAACAGTGCTCGCAGTACTCAGCTCTGCCTACAAAGAAGATGTGATGGGTGATGAAGCCCGCTCGTATCTTTCTTTTGCTCCTTCTATTGCACCTGTAAAGGTTGCGGTATTTCCACTGCTTAAAAATAAGCCTGAGCTTGTTGCCAAGGCACGCGAGGTATACGCTCTTCTTCGCAAGGCAATACCTTCTGTTGTTTTTGATGATAATGGAAATATTGGTAAACGATATCGACGTCAGGATGAAATCGGAACTCCGTTTTGTGTTACTGTTGATTTTGATACTCTTGAAAAAAAATCAGGAGTTACGGTTCGCAACAGAGACACAGGCACTCAGGAGCGTATTGGTATCGATGAACTTGTTGCTTTTTTGACTAAAAACCTTTCACGGTAAAGGTATTAACCTAAGTATATATGCGTTATACAAAAACCACTCTTTCAAATGGTGTGCGTATTATCACGGTACCTCTCAAGGATAATCCGACCGTGTCTTTTGCTGTGTATGTACGTACCGGTTCTTTAAGTGAGAATAAAAGTGAAAACGGCATAGCTCATTTTCTTGAGCACATGTGTTTTAAGGGGACAAAAAAACGTCCAACGAGTAATTCTATATCTTTGGAACTTGATTCTATTGGTGCGAGTTACAACGCTTCGACAGGAAGGGAATGTACTGTTTATTACGCAAAAGCCGATGCAAAACATTTTGCTACGATAGCAGATGTTATTTCAGACATAAGCCTCAGTTCTGTTTTTCCTGAAAAAGAAATGGAAAAGGAGAAAGGTGTTGTGCTCGGGGAGATAAGTATGTACGAAGATGAGCCACAAGAGAAAGTATGGGAAATTCTTCATGTCTTGATGTACGGAGATAGTCCTGCAGGGCGTGAGATTTTGGGTACAAAAGAAACTGTTCAGTCTTTTTCTCAAAAAAATATTAAAGACTTTCACACCAATCATTACATACCTGAGAACATCGTTGTTGCTGTTTCGGGGAGAATAGACGAAACTCAGGCCGTCGAAGTTGTTACGAAAACATTCTCTCTTTTGTCTCAAGGGGTAAAAAAAGAAAGTGTACTTATACCTGAGTCTCAAAAAGAACCCGCGCTTACCATTCTTGATAAAAAGACAGATCAGGCTCATATCGTGCTCGCATTTCGTGCTTTTAATCGGTTTGATGCGGACAGATATGTTTTGTGGGTAATAAGAACTCTTCTTCGGGGAGGTATGAGCTCTCGTCTTTTCAAAAAACTCAGAGAAGAGATGGGTGCTGGTTATTATGTGAGTGCTGGTTATGATCTTCGGGATACGCATGGTTTTTTTACGCTCAGTACGGGTACCGATCCAAAAAAAGTTGAAGAGGTGTTGCAGGCACTACTTCATGAGGTGCGTCGTCTCAAGACCGAAAAGGTGAGCGATGAGGAGCTCAAGAAGGTAAAGGATTATATTCGTGGAAAACGCGCTATGTCTTTTGAGACGTCTGATGATGTGGCTGATTTTTATGCAGATCAAGAGGTTATGTACGGAGAAATAAAAACTCAGGATGATTATGAAAAAATTTTAGAGAAAGTTACCGCAGAAGACATACTTCGTGTTGCACAAAGGGTTTTTGTGAATGCTGGACTTAATCTTGCTATGGTTGCTACCGGGCAAGATGAAAAGAAGATTAGAACTTTTCTTGAGGTGTAAGGCTTTCCTTTACGCTCCTTGTTCTATGCTCTATGATTAGGAGCATGAATCAAACTCCTCGAACGATAAATGTAAGTATCAGCGCAGGTACTGTTTTCAAGACGGTGCTTCTCTTGGTAGCTGCTTTTTTCCTGTTTGTGATGAAGGACGTTGTTCTTGTGGTGCTTACTGCTGTTGTTTTGGCTTCAGCAATTGAGCCTGCTGCGAAATGGATAATTGCTCGAGGAATCCCTCGTGTTTTTTCCGTGGTGATTCTTTACGGTATCCTCGGTGTGTTCCTTGCAGGAATGTTCTATCTTTTTATTCCGGTGTTGCTTCAGGACACATCAGATTTCCTCTCATCTGTTCCTGAGTATCTCGATAAGGTTGCTCTTTGGAATCCAATCGATTCTTCTGGTGTGGAGCAATCAAAACAAGTGGCTACTGAATTTTCTCAAGGAATTACGGAGTCTCGTTTAGCTGTTGCTGAAATCAGGTCAGAGCAAAACCCTTCAATTGGTTCCGCAGTAGGGGATATCAATGACGCTCTTTCAAAGGTGTCAGCTGGATTTATTCAAACAGTGAGCTCTGTTTTCGGTGGCGTGTTGGGCTTTATTTTGATTGTGGTGCTTTCGTTTTATCTTTCGGTGCAAGAAGATGGGGTTGAAAAATTTCTTCGTATCGTAACCCCCCTCAAGCATGAGAAATATATTATTGGTTTGTGGAAAAGATCACAGGAGAAAATTGGCCTATGGATGCAAGGACAGCTCGTTCTAGCAATTCTTGTGGGGGTTTTGGTGTACTTAGGTCTTACTATTTTGGGAGTACGTAACGCATTGCTTTTTGCTTTTCTTGCAGGGCTTCTTGAAATTATTCCGCTTTTCGGTCCGATTCTTGCAGCTATTCCTGCCGTTGCTACGGCGTATACTGATTCAGGCGTCTCAGCAGGCCTCCTTGTTGTCGGCCTCTATCTTATTATTCAGCAATTTGAAAATCATCTTATTTATCCTCTTGTTGTAACAAAAATTGTGGGAGTTCCTCCTATACTCGTTATTTTGGCGCTTATTGTTGGCGGAAAACTTGCTGGTTTTCTCGGGCTTTTGTTGTCGGTACCTATTGCAGCGACGTTCGTAGAGTTTTTGGACGATGTTCAGAAACAAAAAATGTCTCATGATTAGTTTGTAGTCTTTTGATTTGATTGTTTGTTCGTTTTGCTACACACTACCTGATACAGGGAACATATGAAGAAAAAACCTTTTTATATAACAACTACACTGCCATACGTAAACGCCGAACCACATGTTGGTTTCGCGCTCGAAATTGTTCGCGCAGACAGCATTGCTCGATGGAAAAAAGCCCAAGGACATGATGTTTTTTTCAATACGGGTACTGATGAGCACGGACAAAAACTTTTTGAGTCAGCACAGAAAAGTGGAAAAAATGTAAAGGAGTATGTGGATGAGTACGCATTAAAGTTTAAAGACTTGCTTCAGGTATTAGGTATTAGTTCCGACATACATTTCATTAGAACTACTGATACTCATCATGAAAAAGCTGCTCAAGAGTTTTGGAAAAGAGTTTCGGATAATGGTTTTATTTATAAAAAAAATTATAAGACCAAATACTGTGTTGGTTGTGAGCTTGAGAAAAAAGACTCAGATCTTGTTGATGGTAAGTGCCCACTTCATCCCAATAGGGAATTGGAAATGAGAGAGGAAGAAAATTACTTTTTTAAGTTTTCTCAGTGTGGAGATGCGCTTCTCGCATACTATGATGCACATCCTCATTTTGTCGTTCCTCAATTCCGCTTAAATGAAATGCGTGAGTTTATAAAACGAGGCCTTGAAGATTTTAGTATTTCACGTCTCGCTTCAAAAATGTCTTGGGGCATACCGGTCCCTGGAGATAAAGATCATGTGATGTATGTTTGGTTTGATGCGCTCGTAAACTATATTTCTACGCTTGGTTGGCCAGAAGACACTGCAACCTTCGACCGTTTTTGGAAAGAGGGCACTCCTACGCAATATTGCGGTAAGGACAATACACGTTTTCAAGCCGTCATGTGGCAAGCAATGCTTCTTGCTGCAAAACTTCCTTTTACTCACACTGTTGTGGTCAATGGTTTTGTTACGGGGGATGGTGGTGTAAAAATGTCTAAATCTTTAGGGAATGTTATAAATCCCTGTGATGTGGTGCGTGAGTATGGCTCAGAAGCGCTCAGGTACTTTGTAACCAGAGAAGTTTCTTCTTTTGAAGACTCTCCTTTTACGATGGATCGTTTTAAAGCGTCTTATAATTCGGGTCTTGCAAATGGTATAGGAAATATGGTTTCCCGTGTTATGAAAATGGCGTCTCTTTATATAGCGACCCCTGTGACAGTGTCTCAAGATATGCCACGTGAGTATGTTGAAGCCATGAATGCTTTTGATCTCCATGCTGCTATGGAGCAGGTGATGAATATGGTTTCCCGTGTTGATGCGACGATTCAAGAGAAAGCACCGTTCAAGCTCGTAAAGACAGACAAAGAAAAAGCTCAAGAAATAATCACGAGCCTCTGTAGAGATGTGTACACTATCGGCCTCATGCTTGAGCCTATTATGCCTGAGACGGCAGAAAAAATTAAAACCGTTGTGAAAGGGAACAGTATGCCGAGCGAACCGTTATTTTTGAGAAAAGAGTAATATGCCCGATTTTATAGACGTACACGCTCATGTATATTTTCCTGACTATGATGCTGATCGGGATGAGGTTTTGAAGCGCGCGCGAGATGCAAAAACATGGATGGTAAATATTGGCACGCACAGAGAAACGTCTCGAAAGGCTGTAGAGCTTGCAGAAAATGCTTCTCATGGCGTGTATGCTGTCGTCGGCCTGCATCCTTTGAGTGTAAATACAAAATATGACGAAGAAGATAAAACTACGGAATTTTTAGGAGAAGATTTTGATAGTGAGTATTACGCACAGCTCGTGCGCCGTCCAAAAGTAATTGGTATTGGAGAGTGTGGTCTCGATTATTTTCGGGAGAACAGCGAAGAGGGAAAGGTGCGTCAGAGAGACGCCTTTCAAAGACAGATAGAGCTTTCTCTCGAGTCTGGTTTACCCCTCATGCTTCATGTGAGAAATGCGTATGAGGACGTCATTGATATTCTCAAAAAGTATCCAGGTGTATACGGTAACTGTCATTTTTTTGCGGGAACAATTGCTCACGCCCAAGAGCTTTTGGATCTCGGTTTCACCCTTTCCTTTACGGGGGTAATCACTTTTGCCAAACAGTACGAAGAGTTGGTGAAGTATGTTCCTGCTGATCGTCTCCTTTCTGAGACAGATTCACCTTATGTGGCTCCGGTGCCATATAGGGGCAAGCGTAACGAGCCTTTGTATGTGCGGGAAGTTGTAGCAACAATGGCCCATATACGCAAAGAAGACCCTGTGGTGCTCCAAAAACAGCTTGTTTCAAACGCAATGCGTCTCTTTAGGCTCTAGGGCGAAAACCTTGCATTTTCGGCCATTTTTGCTATTCTCACTGGTACTTGTTACATAGGAGAAATGCCTCGTGGTGGGGCGTATTCTCAGGTTTAGACCAAAGACAAGAAGTATCTACTTGGTTACATTATTAGGTAAGTGTTTATTAGATTTTAGACATGCAGAAAAAAGAAGGAAAGGTATATGAAGTTGGCTACATTATTGTGCCAACTGTTGCTCCAGACCATGTTGCAAAAGAGGTAGACGCTCTCAAGGCTATCTTGAGCAAGAACAAGGCAGAGGTTATTTCCGAAGAGTTTCCAAAAATGAGAACTCTCGCGTACCAGATGCTTAAAGTTGTTGGTGCACAGAGAAGCAAGTTCGATACAGGTTACTTTGGTTGGGTTAAGTTTTCTGCGACAGAAGAAGCTGTCCTTGAAATAAAGAAAGCAATTGATCTTTCAGAAAAGGTACTTCGACATCTCCTCATTACAACAGTGGCGGAGAATACGTTGTACGGAGCTAAACTTGCTCCTGTTGAAAAAGCTCCCGCTCTTCCATCTGATAAGGTAGAAGATAAGGCAGAAGCAAGTCAGGAGGACCTCGACAAATCAATCGATAAGCTCGTTATATAGTAAAAGATTTAAACAGAGGTGGCGTAGTAGGTAAGAGGGTACAGGGCCATAAAGCATGGTAAAATGTACTACGAAGCTCTATTATCCATTCTAGGTTTTAAGTTTTATTATTCTATGTATTTAAACAAAGCAACAATTATAGGTAACCTTACGCGCGACCCTGAATTGCGCGCAATACCATCAGGTACACAAGTCGCTACATTTTCAGTAGCAACGAATCGCGTTTGGAAAGACAAAGACGGTTCAAAAAAAGAAGACGTTCAGTTCCATAATGTTGTAGTGTTTGGGCGTGCTGCAGAGACCGCTGCTCAGTATCTAAAAAAGGGTAGTCAGGTTCTCGTTGAAGGCAGAATGCAGACTCGTAGCTGGGACGATAAAAATTCAGGAGAAAAAAAGTATCGTACAGAAATTATTGCAGATACAGTACAGTTCGGTAATAAACCTTCAGGTCAGTCGTCATCTCCTGTTGCCGATGCTCCAAAAGCAAAGACTGCCACAAAGAGCGCAGAGAAGCCGATGGACACGATTGATTATCCAGAAGAAAGTATTAATCCAGAAGACATTCCATTCTAGATCGTTAGAAATTAAAAAGTATTAAAATTATGAATAAGCAGTGTTTTTTCAAGCAGAATAATATAAAGCACATCGACTATAAGGACACAGAAATCCTCAAAAAGTTTCTTAACCCTCATGCTCGACTCCTTTCACGCAAGAGAACCAATGTTTCAGCTGAGAATCAGCGAAAATTGGCTACTGCAGTAAAGAGAGCTCGATTCATGGGACTCCTTCCGTTCGTGGCTCGCTAAGGTACTGAACAGAGAATACAAAAAAACCGCATGAAGCGGTTTTTTTGTATTCTCTGTTCTATTTTTTTATACTCTTTCTCTGTATTCTCCTGTTTCGGTATTGATTCTAATGACGTCTCCTTCGTTTACGAAAAGGGGAGTGGTTACCTGTGCTCCAGTTTCTACAGTAACAAGTTTGTTACCGCCTCGAGCAGTATCACCTTTAACTCCAGGAGGTGCTTCGGTTACTTTGAGATCTACGGTTGGTGTAAGTTTTACACCAAAAATTTTACCTTCAAAAGCTACAGTATCGTATACCGTGTTTGGTTTAAGGAAGCGCGCTTTTACTCCGAGAATGTCTTCAGAGATTTTAAATCTCTTTGAAGGGTCATTTGGTTCGCAAAACCAGAATTCACCTTTTGTTGTGTAGAGGTATTTTGCCTCGCTTTCTTCAATTTCTGCTTCTTCTACCTTGTCTGCTGCGTGGTAACTCACGTCAACCATTCGTCCATTGAGGAGGTTTTTGATGCGGGTCTTGTTCTGAGGTTTTCGCTGTTGTGTACGAGCAACATGATTTTCCATCACTTCGTAGGGTTCTCCTTCGTGAATGATGTACTTTCGAACGGTTATTTCATTGTATTCAAGCATTGCCATATGTGTGCGTCATTAAAACTAATAGGGGAAGTGCTTAAAATCCTAACATTGAAGCCTTTTTCTGACACTTGCTTTTTGTCTTTATATGTGATATAATACACACATGGTTGAGTTCTTCTTCACCCATGCTCCCGAGTTGGAGCCGTATGTCTTCTTTTTTCTTATGATTCTTCTGGTGCTTAATGCATTAGGGGAATACAGAAAGAAGGGACGTTAAATCAAAGCCCCAGTTCAATTCTTGAACTGGGGCTTTTTACTTTTATTCTTCGCTTGCTCCTTGGAGAGGGGAATCGCTTTTGTTTAAACCTTCTTTTATTTCTTTGAGAATGAGATCTGCTACTTTTTTGTTTTCTTTCAAAAATTGTCGTGTTGCATCATATCCACGGCCGAGGGCTTCTTCTCCGTATTTATAAGACATACCAGCTTTTTTTATAATATTGAGTTTTTCACCGAGGGCAATTATTTCTCCTTCACGAGAAATACCTTCGTTGTACATGAGATCGAACTCTGTTTGTTTGAATGGGGCAGCTACTTTGTTTTTTACTACCTTTACGCGTATACGACCTCCCATGATTTCTTCACCTTTTTTAATTTGTGCAATACGGCGAATATCGAGACGTACAGACGTGTAGAATTTGAGCGCCTTACCTCCTGGAGTAGTTTCTGGATTACCAAACATAACTCCAATTTGCATGCGTATTTGGTTTATAAAGATAACTACGGTTTTTGACTTCGCTACGATTGCGGTGAGTTTACGGAGAGCCTGAGACATGAGGCGCGCTTGTTTTCCCATGTGTTGTTGGCCCATATCGCCCTCAATTTCATCCTTTGGGGTAAGTGCAGCTACTGAGTCGATAACCACCACATCGAGTTTTCCTGATCGCACGAGAGACTCCACTATTTCAAGAGCTTGTTCTCCTGTGTCTGGTTGTGAAATGAGAAGTTCGTTTATGTTTACACCAAGCTTAGATGCATATTCTGGATCCATTGCATGTTCCGCATCGATATACGCACAAATACCTCCTTTTTTTTGAGCCTCAGCCACGATGTGGAGAGAGAGGGTAGTCTTTCCTGATGATTCAGGTCCAAAGATTTCTATGATGCGTCCACGAGGTATTCCGCCCACGCCAAGCGCTGAGTCGAGACCTATCGAACCGGTAGGGATGGCGTTTACATCAACCTTTGGTTTCTCACCAAGCTTCATAATCGCATCATCTCCAAATTTTGTTTTGATTGCGTCGAGAGTGTCGTTGATATTTATACCGACCTGCTTTGCTTCCTTTTCTTTCTTTTTCTGTATTGCCATGGTTTTTGTATTAGCTGTTATTTATAAACCAACTGAATGGTGCGATTGATAACTCTACCGAAACGATCTTTTGCTTCGACGGTAATTATATTATAGCCATATGACAGGAGCAATTTGCTCTTGAAGACGCCATCCTTGTCTGTTGTTATTTTGTCGCCATTGAGTGTTACATAAGAGATATTTCGTGTTACACCCTGTAT
>DAORIX010000020.1:0-10446 GCA_035438745.1 Minisyncoccota bacterium
GCGTATTGAAAAAGGCGAAGCAAAAGGAATTCTCTGCTGGCAGATCAATCGCCTCGCACGCAATCCTATTGATAGTGGAAAGTTAAGCTGGATGCTTCAGAAAGGTATTATCGAATCCATTCAGACAATGGAACGAGAATACCTGCCCGATGATAACGTTCTACTTTTCAGCGTTGAGAGTGGTATGGCGAATCAATTCATTATCGAACTACGCAAGAATACCAAGCGAGGCATGCATGGTAAGGCAGAGCGTGGATGGTTCCCTTCAAAGGCACCGGCTGGCTATATCAATGAACGCCTTGAGCATACAATCCTTCCCGATCCAGAACGTTTTCATCTAGTTCGTAAAATGTGGGACCTTATGCTCACCGGTAGTTACACTCCGAAAAAGATTGCCGAGATAGCAAGTAAAGAGTGGGGTTATCGGTCCCTTAAGAGTAAGCACAGTGGTGGAGTTGAGATGGCACCGAGCGTGATTTACAAAATGTTTAATAATATTTTCTATACCGGTAACTTCCACTGGGGTAAGAAAATCTACAAAGGCAATCACAAGCCGATGATCACCCTTGAGGAATTCGATCAGGTCCAAGCTATCTTTGATAGGACCGGAAAACCGAGAGCTAAGACTCACGAGTTCGCTTTCACCGGACTTATTCGCTGTGGCTTATGTGGTTCGATGTATACCGCTACCGAAAGGATGAAGAAAATCAAAAGCACTGGTCAGATGAAAAACTATGTTTACTACCACTGTGGCGGAAACAAGAAAGGTGTTGAGCGATGTTCAAGAAGAAACCCGATCAGACTAGATGATTTAGAAACACAGATTGAACTTTTACTTGAGGAGTACACCATACTCCCCGAGTTTCAGACCTGGGCTATTGAGGCTCTCAATCGTAATAATGATAAAGAAATTGAGGACCGTACTAAAATCTATGAGATGCAACACAAGACTGTTGTAGAGTCGCAAACCGAACTCGATAACTTAACCAAGATGCGTTATCGCGATCTTATTGACGACGAGACATTCGTCAAAGAGCGTGACATCCTGAAAGATAAGATTGCGAGACTCCAGGCAAAACTCCGAGAAACCGAGGGACGTGCTTCAAAGTGGTTGGACCTTACCGAACAAGTCTTTAGCTTTGCTTGTTATGCTCGAAAGGAGTTTATTGTCGGTGATCTTCAAAGAAAGCGTGAAATATTCTCGGCATTAGGCCAGAACTTCTACATAAAGGGCGGAAAAGTCTTTATTACCGGCAATGAGTGGTTACAGCCAATCAAAGAAGCATACCCTGAATTTAGGGCTGAATTTGAGAGGTTAGGACTGCGAGAATACGGTTCTGTTGACGCGCGAAATGTCGCTTTTCAACAACTGATTCTCGAATGGGGTGCCTAGAGAGAATCGGACTCTCGTAGCCGGATCCACAGACCGGAGCTTTACCACTAAGCTATAGGCACCATATTTACCGAACGTACTCTGTACAACTTACCCGTCTTGTCATCCCTTGTCAAAAAGACATCTTCCCTTCTCTACTTGTACTTTGGTGCTGGCTCTTTGAGTCCTGCCTTATGATTACTCAAACGAGCGAGAGCGTAGAGAAGTGAAGAGAGACGATTGAGGTACGCGAGGGTGTGAGAATCGACAGGAACAATACCTTCATCATGTACACCCACAACCCTACGCTCTGCCCTACGAGAAACCGTACGAGCAACATCAAAAAGTGACGCCAACTCTGTACCTCCTGCAATAAAAAAAGAATGAATAGGAGGAAGTTCTTTTTCTGCGGTATCAATAAAGAACTCTGCTTCTTTTACCTTTGCCTCGCCTACTTTTTTATCTGCACCAGCAAGCTCTGCCTGAACACTAAAGAGGTTTTCTTGTATTCCATGCACTATGTCTACAAACAAAACACCACCTACTGCGTAGTCTGTTTTTTGAGAAGCTACTTTGCACAAACCAAGGAATGAGTTTATTTCATCAAGACTTCCAAGCGCCTCAGCGGTCGTGGAACTCTTTGAAATTTTTTGATTACAACCAAATGTTTTTGTGGTGCCTCCGTCACCTTTTCGAGTATAGAGCATGGTGGATATAGTATAAATCAGTCTGAAGAAATGAGGAAGAAATGAGGGGGCAAAGAAACAAAAAGGACTTGGTCACGGACTTCTTGAACCTTACAGGTTCGGTACCCACGATTGGATATTTTGTTTCGCTTCGCTCACAAAATATGCTCAATCGGGCTTCAAGTCCTCACGCATGCCTCCCAGGCATGCTTCCTGCGCACAAAATCCCCTTTCGGGGATTTCTTTGTGCGCAGGAGAGGACTTGAACCTCCACGCCTTACGGCATACGCACCTCAAGCGTACGTGTATACCAATTCCACCACCTGCGCGTGAACCAACTTCATCACCAATTGAGGTACGCCCCATCATAGCCTACAGATGATGCTTTTTCAAGCTTTAAACAAAAAACCGCCAGAGGCGGAATTTGTTATGCTGCAACTTCTTCTGTTTTTGTTTCTACCTCCTTCATTGAGCGTTCCTTGCTCATCTGACGGCGGATTTCCTTTGAAGCCTTTTCGCGGATAAAGTACAACTTTGAGCGACGAACTTCTGAACGACGAAGGATTTCAATTTCATCGATTACAGGAGAGTAGAGAGGAAAAATCCTTTCTACACCAACACCGTCGACTACTTTTCGAACAGTGAATGTTGCACCTGCTTCGTCACCGTGTTTTCGAGACAAAACAAGACCCTCAAAAGCCTGAAGACGAACCTTGTCCCCTTCTTTAATTTTCTGCCACACACGAATAGTGTCTCCAGAACGAAGACCAAGTTTCTTTCGTTCCTCCATGTTTACCGGTGATGTTTTTACTGCGCTTTTCATATAGGTGCTTAATCTAACACAGGCTTTGAGCATTCGCAAGGCCTTCCTTTTCTAGAGGTTCCCTTTTCGCATTGACTCGAGAGCCTGCACAAAATCGAGAGGATATGGAGCCTTAACGTCAATTTCTTTCCCTGACAAAAGAGTGAAATGAAGTGATAGTGCATGGAGAGCAACCCTCTGTATACCGAGAGCCTCACCTTTGTCTGCCATACCATAGAGAGAGTCCGAAACGAGAGGATAGCCCGCTGATCTCATGTGAGCACGAATCTGATGTGTACGTCCTGTCAAAAGATAAAACTCAACAAAAGAAAAACCATTAGCCCTCTCGAGAACTCGGTATTTTGTAATTGCCTCACGAAGCGTTCCTCTCGCCTGAGAACCAACAACTCTCATACGAAAATCTTTTGTACTGCGACCAAGGGGACGATTTATAGTGCCAATGTCTTCCTTCATGCTTCCCCACACAATACCTTGGTATATTTTTTTAACTTCCCTTCCCTTGAATTGCTCCTGATAAAACGCAAAAGCTTCTTCTGTCTTTGCAACGAGAATCACACCCGACGTCTCCCTATCGAGACGATGCACAATACCCACACGAGGCTCTTCGGCGCCTGAGTCAATACGCACCGTGCCACCCACACCTTTGAGATATGGATATGTCTTGAGAAGCCATGAAGTGAGAGTAGCCTCCTCCGTCCTTCCATCGCTATGTACCACAAGGCCCGCGGGCTTGGCGAGCACGAGAGTTGAGTCGTCTTCGTATATAACGTCTATAGTCATGTATTGACCATACCACAAAAACACCAAACGAACAGTTTCTTGATAAATACGTTAATGTAAGATAGTCTTTGATAGTTGATGTTTGAAAAGTATATAGTATATATAGTCATACACACGCGCCCTTAGCTCAGTTGGTAGAGCAGATCATTTACACTGATAAGGTCGGGGGTTCAAGTCCCTCAGGGCGCACAGACAACAAAAACATCCCGCCTGCGCGGGATTTTTTCGTCTGTGCGAGCCGCAGCGATGTTTTTTGCTTCAAAAAACCGCGAGGCGGGGTCGCAAAAATCGTGAGCGACGGCGAACGATTATTTGTGACCACAAGATTTTTCACCCCCCCCCTATCTTTTTTCCACCATCACCAACTCTTACGACCGTGAAGATTGGTGATGGTGGAAGATGTGAGATGAAAATTAAAAAATCGGTTGGATCGTGAGTACACCTATCGGTTGTTACACAACCAGTACCCACGATTGGATATTTTATCTTGTCGTCACAAGTTACTAAGTATAATTCTTCGCAGGGCTCGAATTCTACTAAGTACTCGCGACCCCATCTCGCGGTTGCAAAGCAACATCGCTGCGATTGGGACAAGTTAAAAAAGTGAAGCAGTTCACTTTTTCTTAACACTTGTCCCCTCGGTTGGAATCGAACCAACATTAACGGCTTAGAAGTCCGCTGTTCTGATCCATTGAACTACAAGGGGTTATATACGTATACTATCCGAAAAACGAATGAAAGCTAGAGGGACGGGTCAGAAAGCTTTTGTATAGACTCCTCAGCCCCTACCCCATTTGTGATACGCTCATCAATCTTTTTCAGCACATTCTTGAGCCTTTCTCTATCGAGAGTTTCAAGAACAGACGATGTAGACGTAGCGACAATCTGATCGCTTGAGTCTACGGTAAAAAAAACTACCGCATGGAAAACCAATGATGTTACAAAAAAGAAAGCAAAAAGAGCGAGAAGTAAAAACCAGTCTTTGAGTGGATTTGAACCTAGCCCAGAAAAACTATTCTTTATTTTTTTTAAAAAAGTTAGAAATTTCATTATTTTTTGACTACATGAGTAGTAACATCTGCCTGTAGTTTCCACACGCGGGTCTTTGACTCTCTCGCCTCTGCTTTTGTCAGTATAACCTTATTAATTTGTATCGTCTTAGGTAAATGCTCAAGACGGGTCACGTACGAGAGCACGTTTCCCCAAGTGCCTTCAGCCTCGATACGCACAACAAGAGGCTGTACTGAGCTCTTTATTTTTTCATCTACATTTATCGAACCAATAGAAATTGAAACATTTGACGCATCTGCTTCCGCCTCGAGCAACTCAACAAAAGAAGCAACGTCATCGCTTGCAATAAAGACAGCATCAAGTTTTTTGATATCTTCTTCTATGTTTATAGCCAGAGCACGAACCGACGCTAATCGTCCACTCTTATCCTTTTCGTTTACGATGGTCTGAGAGAGGTTCACTATCTCGTTTTGATTTGCACGAACGACATAAAGAAAATATCCCCACGCACCAAGAACAACAATAGTTATACTCGCAACAACAATACTAAAAGTTTTTTGAAAAAAAGATTTCATATATTAGATGTTTTCCATTACGGTGATTGAAAAATCAATGTCCTTGTTTCGCGCGAGATTCGACACGGGCAAATCCACACTCTCAAAACGGTGATTTGACTTGAGAGATTTTGAAAAATCCAAAAGTGCGTCTCGGGTCTCTGCCACACCAGACATTCGTATAATGTTTTGTTTCTCACCGCGCTCAAATGTCATGGAATTGAGAGAAATCCCCGAAGTGTAATACGAAAAGAATTCAGCAAGAGAATCACTAAAGAGCTTTACCGACTCAGCGCTCTCAACAACGGACATTTTTTCTTTTGAAGTGTCTACAAAACTCTCCACTGTACTGTTCCCTTTTATAGAAAGAGACTGTTTCAAAGCAGAAAGCTCACCCTCAAGACTTTTCTTTTTTGCGAGCGCGAGCATTTGTGAAGGCAAAAGCAAGAAAAAAGAAACAAGAAACAGAACACATCCCGCGCATACATACAAAAGAATAAGTCTGCCTCGGTAGAGGCGTTGTGCTTTGGTTTTAAAATCTAGAGGAAGAAAATCAAACATATAGTTAAAAACAAATTCCTACAACCGCACCGTACGACAACGATTCGTCTTTGGTTATTTTGGGAATATATTCCTTGAACGAGAGAATGTTTGTCCACACATCACCCAAAACAACAGGCACAGACACGCCGCTACCGATATAACGAACAACCCCAGAGAGAGCAGCGTCCTCTCCCGTAAGTATCACCCTCGATACCGGACCAAGTCCCTCGTGAGTTTCTCCGTGTGTGTTCCAGTACACAATCACCTTGTTGATTTCATCTTTGAGAGACGCCATCACAGGCAAAATTCCGTTGAGAAATTCAACGTTATCGGTATAAGGCGTTGAAAGATTCTGCTTTCTCATTTTCTCAGCCTCAACCTCTGAAAGAGAAAAAGATTTAGCAATTGCCTGACCGATATCTTTTGAGCCGATAGGTGTATTTGAGCTAAAAAGAGGCTTCCCTGAACGAGCAATGATGAAAGAGGTCGTAAAACCACTTATTGAAACAATGAGCTCAACATCCTCCGCTGTTTGTCTTGAAAGCGATCGCGCCAAACAGCGCGCTTCGGTATCAGCTCGAATAGGATCAAGGCCACATGATTGGAAAAATTCGAGAGTCTTTGAAACAAACGCTCGGGACACCGCAGAAACAGAGAGAGTTATTGTTCCTGCTTGATTAGTACTAATAACGTCATACTCAAACAACGTATCAGCCGGCGCTATCGGTAAATTCTCCTCGAGTTTAAATTCCACAGCGCTTCGAAGGTCCTCCCCTTCTGTGTATGGAATAGTTATACGAAACAAATACACCTCATCGTCAGGAATCACCACGCGAACAGTATTTGTTCCTAATTCACCTTTTAAAGCGATAACTTTTTTCTTGAGATCATCACGGTCCGAATCTGAAATATCGTCAGGATCAAAACGAGAAGTGCTTTTTTGTCCCCACGATGCAAGCTTTATACCCTTGAGTGAGTCCTCGAAACGAACATGCCTAAGAAAACCATTTGAAATATCCACACCGATCCGTGACATGAGTAGAAAACGTGGCGGTGGAAAAACAGACTGAAGATTTTTGAAATGTGAAGGTGTTTTAGAACGTGAAGCCATGTAAAAAGTATACTACACCCTCCCTTGTTTACATACAGGAATCTTCAACAAATTATTCTCTGTGAGAACGTGCTTTAATAACCTCAATAACAACGGGAACAAAAGACAGAACGATAATACCGAAAATAATATAGTGAAGGTATTTTTCAATATTTGGAACGAGTGTACCAAGGAAAAATCCTGCGAGGGTCATGCTCCATACCCATGAAAAACCTCCGATAATGTTATAAAAAAGGAAGGTGCGATAATTCATATTTGCAACACCCGCAACAATAGGAGCAAAAGTTCTCACAATCGGAACGAAACGTGCAAAAACTATAGTTTTAACGCCATATTTTTCATAAAAAATCCGAGCGCTCTCTACGTGCTTCTTTTTAAAGAAAAAAGAATCTTCGCGTGAAAAGAGTGCAGGACCTACTCGTTTACCGAATGCGTAACCCACACTATCCCCCGCTATTGCACAGAGAGTAGTACCAATAAGAAGAAGGAAAATATCAATATACCCCTGTGAAGCAAAAAGACCTGCTGTAAACAAAAGAGAATCGCCAGGAAGAAAAAAGCCAAAAAACAAGCCGGACTCAGCAAAAACAATTCCGTAGACACCAATAAGCCCTAAGGTCTCGACAAGAAACTGTGGATTAAGAAAAGATGGCATTATTATTTTGCTTTAGTTCCCTCAGGTATAGAATCGTTCGGCTCAAGAAGAGAGAAACGTCCATCATCCGTAGACACCGCAAGAATCATGCCGTTAGATTCCATCCCCATCATCATACGAGGAGCAAGATTGGTAACAAACATGCATTTTTTTCCAACAAGAGAACTCGCATCAGGAAAATACTTTGCGATGCCCGAAAGAATTTGGCGGATTTCTCGAGATTCGGGAACAGGCTCGCTGTTTGTACCTACAGGAACATCCTCATCAATTTCACCCGCCGGCTCTGGAACCTGAGGAATCAATCCAAAATCAACAGACAATTTGAGGAGTTTGTCTGACTTTGGTACAGGTTCGGCTGAAATTATTTTACCGACACGGAGTTCAACTTTTGAAAATTCTTCGTAGGAAATCATGAAATTAACTAATTACTGTTCGCTTTTAACCTAAGCAATATTCACATCTTATCTTCTTTGGTTAAAAGTTACTAGTTGTGAGTATCTTCTAGTGAGAATTCTTTTTGTCGAGATAACTCTGCAAAATAATTGCAGCAGCAGAAGCATCGAGTTTTTTGATTGCGCCTTGGTGATATTCTGCTTGTTGAGAAGACATAAACTCTGGTTCCCAAACAACCGAAAGACCTGCTTTTTTGAGAAATTCAACGAGAGGTATAATTCTTTTCATTATTGAGTTATGTTCTCCTTTGTAATTTTTTGATTCACCTATTACAACAGTATCGACCCCTTCTTTGATACACAGGGCCACGATAGCGTCCGTAGGATTTGAAACATTTTGGATAACTTCTTTTGAAAAAGCAAAACGACCCTCGGCGTCAGAGAGTGCTATTCCAATACGCTTTTCGCCGTAGTCGATACCTACATATCTCATAGATTGTATTGTACCCTATCACATCGGTTGGTATATACTACATACGGATCCCACAAGATTGGTACTCTACACGGGTAGCAAACCGGCAACAAATCGAGATGTGAAAAGCGCGAGCGTTGAGATCATGCACGTGTCATGGTGTAGCCTGTCGCTGCGAACTCGAACCTGTGCGCCTCTGAAAAGGCACTTGTGTATAAACAAAAAGCGCCCTGTGCCCGTTCGTTTTTAAACGAACGGGCTTTTTGTTATACTAGCCGGACGAGTGACCCTTCGCTTATGAAAAAATCTTTGCGATTTTTCTCCATTTGTTGTAAGTTGTCTCTTGTGGTTAAGTAAGTATATGGATGGGTGGCTGAGTGGTCTAAAGCAACAGTCTTGAAAACTGTCGCCTTCGCAAGGGGGCCGTGAGTTCGAATCTCACCCCATCCGCATTATAAAAATCCACCTGCAACGGTGTGATTTTTTATGCCAGTGGGAGCAAGCGTGGAGACGCTTGCGTGTGAGATTCGAAGCCCGATTGAGTCGCGTACTCGCGCCAATCGGGATACTGGTCGTGTAGCGACCGAAATTCTCACCCCATCCGCAGTAAGTAAGTTTTATCGGTAGACGTTGGGAGGTTTTCCTGATTATTGAACAAGATTTGCTTTCGAGAAGAGATTCGCGAAGTGGCTTTTTACTTGAGAAAATATTTTTTCAAGATGAAGCGGAATAACTAAAGCAGGTTTTGTGCCAAGGTCTTGGATTGAGTGGTCAATCACCCAACCCTGAGTTCCAGTAAATAGATATCTGCCATGCAACTCTGTCTGTGCAATTTGTCGAAGTTCGACTGATCCTTTCTTTTCTCGCTTGAAATTTTTATAACAACGAGCAAAATCTTCCTCTTTACCTTTACGGCCGATTTGGCACGCCAGTATCTGAATCGGCACATGAACGTCAGATATAACATCTAGTGTCTCCTCAGAGATATATGGGTCTACTAGAAATAAAAAGCCTGAAGAATTCTCCTTTAGAAAAGTTTTTAGTTCACGTTGGGTTGACCATGGTGTTCCAGGCATAACGAATCTCGCGCCAGCGGGACCGTTTATATTAAGTAAGTTGTAGCCATTTCTCTTGATGTGGAATCGCCTTACTCCATCTTTTGTTCTGTATTCAACCTCTTCTCGGAGACGTGAAAGCACCCTGTATATTGTGGGTGCGTTAAGGGTAGCCCCCTTATTACGTGCCTCTTTGGCTATGCTTGAGGAAGTGAGCCAATTTGAAACTCCACCTGCATCTGCAAGTGCCTGTAGGATTTCTAGTTCGTTAGACTCTAACTTATTCAGCATGAGGGAGAAGCTCGTGTATTACCACATCTTCACCAGTGCGCGACAGGCGAACATGACCAGGTTCACCCTTTACTGCTTCAAGTCTCATATACTTCTTTGAAGACAAATCTCTCATGGATTGCCCAATATTTTTAGGCGGACGAACGCCAGAACGTCGATAAAGCTCAACGATGTCTCGTTCGTTTGCGGTTTCCTTTTTCTCGTTTTTCTTTGCCCAATAAAGCAAAGAAGGGATTTCGGCTACTGCGCCACGTCTACTAATGCTTGTCATGAAATGGCGGAGATCACCCGTTTCTCCCGATGTGTCTGCGCTAATAGTCTTCTTTGTCTCGGCTTTTAAGGGAGGGAGATGTCCTGGCGGGTTTGTGCCCAAAAGGTGCTCCAGGGCCTTCTGCTGAAGATGTTCGGGGACTTTGAGTTCATGGAGAAGCTCCATAGCCTCTTTGAGTTGTTGATATTGTGCCGTTTCTTTGAGATTCATAAAAGTAGCTTAAGTCTTAATAATTATAGACATTCTACAGGACTGTCTATTTTTGTCAAGAAAATCTTAAGAATATCTATGACTCGGAGGCTTCAAGTCTGGTCGTCGAAAGATACTAAAACACCCTCACGGCACCTCGACCACGAGGTACTTAACTCGAACACACCGCATTATAAAAATCCACCTGCAACGGTGTGATTTTTTATGCCAGTGGGAGCAA
>DAORIX010000021.1:0-10430 GCA_035438745.1 Minisyncoccota bacterium
CGGATATTTTGTGGAGCCACCTCTCATATTGGAACTGAGGACCTTTGCTTTACAAAAGCATTGCTCTACCAACTGAGCTAAGGTGGCAAAATTACTGACCTGATTCTATCTTTTCAATTGCACCGTTTGTATCAACCGTGCCCTTTGTCTCGCTAATTCGTTTCAAGTACTCAGACTGTGGACCTTTGTTCTGTATAGTCTCCTTTGTGTGAGACAACTTTTCTACAGCACCCGTAGTATTCTTACGCACAGACGCAATCAATGCAAGTACCCACCTCACTGAAAACACGGCAATCTTGTTTATAAACACTACTATATTCTTCAGACTAACAAAAGACAGAATATGTGCAAGGCGCCCAAAAAAAACATGAAACCACGAATCAGCCCTGTGAGCGATTGTTTTTACAATGAGTCTTTTGCCGTACTCAATTTCCATGTACTTGTGAACGACAAGAAAGATAAGCGCTATACCTGATGCGATAAAGAGCGCGAGATACATAATATTATTTATTATTTTTCAAGAACACCGAACCGTACAAAACGCACGAGTTCAACTTTTTCTCCAAATTTTTGTACAGCAGAACCAACAAGAGCACCAATAGTAACTTCAGGATTTTTGATGAAAGGCTGTTCTAGGAGTATACGCTCACTAAAATATGCAGCGAGCTTGCCTTCCAAAATCTTTGCTTTCATAGCTTCGGGCTTACCCTGTACTTCCTCAGCAAAAACCTCTTCTGCTACGCGACGAGCGTCCTCATTGATATCTTCTTTTTTAAGAAATTGCGGTCGAGATGCAACAATGTGCATTGCGATATCATACGCGAGAGCTTTGAACTCAGGATTTTTCGAGACAAAGTCTGTCTCACACGCAAGTTCAACGAGCGCTCCTGCCGTACCTGTGCTGTGAACATATGCCTGTATAACTCCCGCACCAAGGGTTCTATCGAGTTTTTTTGCAGCTGAATCAGCTCCTTTTTTCTGGAGAATAACAATTGCTTTTTCCATATCACCGCCCGCCTCTTCAAGAGCTTTTTTACACTGCATTACAGAAACGCCTGTTCTGTCCCGAAGTTCCTTGATGATGTCTGTTGTTACCATAAAAAAATAACTAAAAATGATTAACGACCGAACGACCAACAGTCTCTAAAGTATAGAACACTCTGTTCTTTTTAGAAACACGCCTGTAGCTTATTTCCCGTCTACTTTTGGCTTGAGAGTTTTACCTTCTGCGTATGCAGCGGCAATAGCATTGAGGAAGAACGTAATGCTTGGAGCACTTGCGTCATTGCCTGGAATTGGATACTTGATTTGCGAGAGATTACAATCGGTTGAAGCGATAGCAACAACAGGAATACCGAGCTGAAGAGCTTCAGCAACTGCATTTTCCTCACGCTTTGGATCTACAACAACGAGTGCTCCCGGCTTCTCTTTCATTGAAACGATACCAGAAAAGAAGCGTTCCAAGTTTGCGATTTCACGATCAATGAGAAGTCTCTCCTTTTTAGTGTACTTAGCGAGTTCGCCTTTTTCCTTTTCCTTGAGACGATTCTCGAGTTTCTCTACACGCTTTCGAATCTGGATAAAGTTAGTGAGAGTTCCTCCAATCCATCGTCCCGCAACGTGTGGTTGACCAATCTTATCTGCTGAGAGTTTTACCGCTTCAATAGCTTCGCTTTTACCAGCAACAATAAGAATCTGCTTTCCTGAAGCAGCAACTGATTTAACAAAAGCAAGAGCTTTTTCAAGAGACTCTGATGTTTTCTCGAGATCAAAAATCTCAATGCGATTTTTAACACCAAAAACATACTGTGCTGTTGTTGGGTGTCTACGTGAACGCGAAAGACCGAAATGGGCTCCCGCTTTAAACATTGTATCGATAATGTGGCTTTTTTCCTTGATCATGTGGTTTATTTGAACGTCTCGAAAGTCTAACAGATAGGCCTCAAAAAGGCAACTTGCAAGGCTTTTATAGGCTACCAGTGCTTTATTCGTCGTCCTCTACGTCACCAGACACTTCTCCTGTAAACGAATTAACAGACTCAATAACATCATCGAGTTCGCCCATGAGAATAGTGTTGATATTGTGCCATGTTTTTTTAATACGATGGTCTGTTATACGATCTTGAGGGAAATTATAGGTGCGAATCTTTTCTGATCGGTTACCAGTACCCAACTGACCCTTTTTATGTTCAGCAAATTTCTTTGCCTCTTCCTCGTCCCGAAGCATTTGAATCTTTGCCGTAAGCATAGACATGGCTTTCTCGCGATTTTTGAGCTGACTGCGCTCGGAGGTACAACGAACATCAAGGCCTGTTGGCTTGTGAATCAAACGAACGGCTGTTTCCACCTTGTTAACGTTTTGACCCCCCTTTCCTCCCGCGCGTGAGAACTCAATCTCAAGATCTGCAGGGTTTATTTCAAATTTAACTTTTTTACGAATAGGCAAAATCGCAATAGCCGCAGTAGAGGTGTGAACACGACCATTTTTTTCAGTAGCGGGTACGCGTTGTACACGATGCACACCTGTTTCAAAACGTAATTTTCTGTACACATCGCGTCCATGTATTTCGAGTGATACTTCTTTAAGTCCTCCCGCGGCGGAACGTGACTCATCGAGAGTAACAACCTTCCAGCCCTGATTTTGAGCATAGGTTCTATACATAGAAGTGAGCTCATCAGCAAACAAAGCCGCCTCATCTCCTCCGACACCCGCTCTAATTTCCAAAATAATTTCATTAGGAAACTCTTCCTCTTCTTTCTCTGATTCAACAATGGCTTTCATTTGAGCCTCAAGTGACTCTTTTTGCACACGGATTGATTCCCTGTCGAGCTCGGCCATTTCTTTCATAGACGGATCAGTTGCAACGAGCGCATCTAATTCACGCTCATCTTGATTGAGCTTTTCAAACATATCGGCAAGATATGATGTTTTATGATTTTCTTTATAAGGAGTGAGGTCCATAAAATTGACGTACCACTATTAACTCACAAAAATTAACCAGAGGAAAGCTCTTCTGGTTAAAAGTATGTGTGAGGTATGAGAGGTTAAGCCTTCTTTGAGGTCTTCTTTGCAGCACCTTGTCGAGCCTTGAATCGTTCTACGCGTCCAGCGGTGTCGAGAACCTTTTCGTTTCCTGTATAGAAAGGATGTGAAGCACTTGAAATTTCAACGTAATGAATAGGGTACTCCTTGCCGTCTTTCCACTTCTTTGTTTCTTTTGAAGCAATAACAGAACTAATCAAAAACTCTGCTCCGTTAGAGTTATCGTGGAAAATGACTGGTCGGTAGTTTTTTGGGTGTATTTCTTTCTTCATGAGGAATCCACTATACCCAAAAACGTCCTTTTTTGCAAGACTCTAGCCTGTTTTCAAACACAAGGGTTTTATTTACCAAGAAGTGGGTCGATCATGTTCTCCTGTATGTTCTGTACACGAGCCATTACTTGATTACCGTAGGTCGTGCTACCCGTTCTCACTCCACACTTTGCACCTGAATAATATCTACATGCAGCGTTTCTCTCGGCAGTGTACTCCTGAAGCCCCGCACCCAAATCAGAGAGATAAATTGATGACGCCATGAAGGCATGAAGAGGTTCCCATGGGTTCGGTATCGCGACACCAAGATTTTTTGCGATACGATTTTTAAACAATTGCCATGTTGAAGGAATAAACTGAGCGGGACCCATAGCACCTCCATACCCATACGAAAGAGGACAAGACACTCTCGTTTTGAAAGGATCGAGACCTAAGTCGCCGGTGATTTGTTTAAAAGGTTTTACATCTCGGTCAGGCTTCATGACATTTTTGAAAATTTTACCCGTATTTACACTCACACCAGACCCATCATCAGAAGCGAGATAACAATTTCCAACGTTTTTACCTAAATCAGATTCCTGTTGCAGAATAGCCAAAAGAAATGCAGGACGAACTCCTGTAGATTCAGACGCGCGTACCGCATAGTCATACGCATCACCAAAGGAGATTCCATCAGAGTCACGCAACTGGAAAAGTGTCGCCCTGATCTGAGCAACACGACGCTCCTTTTCTACAATAACTTGTTGGTACGCTTTCTCCTGACCAGACGTGATTTTAAGGAGGCGATTTTTCTCAGTTTGACTTCGTTCAATAAGCCTCTGCTGTGCCTCAATAGCCTGCTTTGCGTCAGTTTCTTTGTCTTTTTTTACCTCCAAATCTTGTTTCTCCTCTTCGGTTTCAAGTTTAAAGTTTCTCACCGTGTCGAGCGTAACCTTGAGCGCCCCGCTCACAGTCTGATATGCATCCGCCTCTCCAAAAAAATCAGAAAACTGCTTGTTAGCGAGCATAATTTCTGCGATTGAAATATCATCTTTTTCATTCGACTTCTGCAAGAGATTCGCCAAAGAGTCCTTGCTTCTCTCAATTTTCAAATTGAGCTCCTCAATTGTCTGAGATTTCATGCTGATATCTTTTGATAGGTTATCTATCGCAAGAGATCTAATGCGTATTTTTAGTTTTGCCTCATTTATTTGAGAATCGAGTAGGGCAATATCTCGTTTGAGTGATACTGCTTCGCCTTGAATCTTTTTCTTTTGCTCATTGAGTGTCTCAAGCTGTTTGAGAACTTCCTGTTCTTCGGCACGGAGTTTCTCTTCATATTCTTTTGATGGAGTCTGTGCAAAAAGCACCACGGGAAGTGTTGCGTTAAGAAGCACAACTATTAAGAAAAAGGCCACGCGAACTGGAGAAAACATACCCATTATTTTATCACAAAAAAACACCTCCGTATGAGGTGTTTTTTTTGAAAAAGAGATTATTTCTTTTTATCAGAAGCTTTTGCGTCCTTTGCCGGAGCAGCATCAGCTGGAGCAGCACCCTCAGCACCTTCTTTTGCTTCCTTGCCCTTCTTGGCAACTTCGATAGTAGTGAGATCAATTGTTGGAGCAACTTCAACTTCTTCTTTTGGCTCATACACAGAAGCAACGATTTCCTCAGGAGATGCCACGAGGGTAACACCGTCACCGAGTTTGATATCTTTTGCTGAAATAACACTTGAAAATGTAGCGAGAGATGAAATGTCTACCTGTATTTTGTGTGGAAGATCTTTTGGAAGAGCTTCAATTTCAAGAGAGTGGAGAACCTTTACGAGAATACCGCCGAGGTCTTTTACTGCTGGTGATGTACCAATGAATTCAAGAGGAATATCAATTTTGATTTTCTTTCCTTTTTCGAACACATAAAAATCAGCGTGACGAGGCTTTCCGCTCACAGGATGACGATCAACTTCTTGGATAAGCGCTTCAACCTCAATGCCGTCACCTTTGAGAGAAATAACAGAAGACTCTCCTGCCTGCTTGAAAAGCTTTATGAAATCAACAGATGATACTGTGATTGGTGTAGAAGCCTCTTTTTTACCGTAGAAAACAGCCGGTATTTTGCCGGTTTTGCGGATCGCTTCCAAATCCTCGTTTTTATTTCGTTTCTTTACGTCGAGCGTGAACATAGGAATATAGTATATACAGGACTCTAAAAAAGTCCATAGCTGAGGGTACAAAGCCCTATACAGGCCATACAACCGGCAAAAAACTACCTAGAAAAAGAAAAAGAGGGACAAAACAAAAGCAACAATAGCTACACCTATCAAAATCTTGTTTGCACCCGCTGAGTCCTTTGCAAGACCTTTTGAAATAAGAAACTGAACAAAAGACGAATTAGAAGTTTCAAAATCTGGTCTCTTAAATGAATTATCTCCCTCGTTAAATTCTACTCCCATTGTTGTAATGATTAATTATCTTGTAATACCTACTAGTATACCCCACCTACTCATCTAAAAAAACCAATTCAAAAAAACTTATGAACGTGCGATATGTTTACGAGTATAGTCGATACTTCCACCCACTTTCTTGTTTGGATTAAAGATACATGTAGGATCAAAAATATCCTTGGTCTTCACAAACAAGTCATATACTTCTTGTCCAAACATCTTTTTCAAATACGGAGTACGAATGAGACCATCATTATGCTCTCCTGTAATGGATCCTCCATAAGACAAAACGAGATTGTATACTTTTTCTGACACCTCAAAAACAGCATCAACGTTTTCGTCCTGCGTCATATCCATAAGCGGAATAATATGGAAGTTTCCGTTACCGGCATGACCCGCTATGGTGTAAAGCAATTTATACTCATCCAAAATAGCTCTCATTTTTGGTAGGAATTCCGGCATGTACTCTGGCTTCACAACAACATCATCGATAAAAGGCGCGGTACGGCGTCCGCGAACATGTTTTCGAAGCAGGTTGAAACTCTCACGTCTAATGGTCCAATACTTTTCTGAATCAGCCTCAGTACGAGCAATACGTGTTTTAAATTTAAAATATTTTATTTTTGAACGAAGAGAGAGCATGGTATTTTCAATCTCCTTTTCGTCATTACCGGTAAACTCAACAAGCAGTATGAGTTTTGGTATACCTCCCGTAAGTACCATGAGTGCTTCGGGTATAAATTGCCACATCATTCTCAAAAAATTTCGTGCTTTCATCACCTTGAACATTTCTGGAAGAAACCTCAAAGCAAATTTCATAGTGCTGTCATCGTACGACTCAACACTCTCTGGTTTAAACGCCAATATTTCATTCACCACGTCACCGAGACGAGTAATATTAGGCATGAATACAACAAATAATTTTGAATATTTTGTCACCGGAACAAGTCTCAAGACCGCCTCAGTGATGATACCGAGAGTACCCTGAGATCCGACAATTATTTTTGTTAGATCAAACGTGGTTCCATCCCACACATTCCACAAGTAATACCCCGCAGAATTTTTTGAAACATCAGGACGCGCTTTTTTCAAAACATCACTATTTTTTGTTACCACATCATAGAGACCACGATAGAGCTCGCCTTCTACATTGCGCTGGGACATCTTTTGATTAAGTTCGGTTTCACTGAGAGGCTTGACCACATATTCATTTCCATCCTTGAGTACCACCTTCAACTCTTTGATGTAATTTTCCATCTTGCCGTACTTGAGAGTTTTTTCGCCAGCGCAATTGTTTGCAATCATACCTCCGAGTGCGCACAGATTTTTTGAAGCCGTATAGCAGGGCAAAATGGCACCTTTTTTCAAAGTCTCAACTTCAAAATCACGATAAAAAGTTCCAGGGAGAACGCGAGCCTCGTGTTCATCGATACTAACAACACCCTGCATATGTTTAGAAACATCGAGAATGATAGACTCGTTCACTGACCCACCAGACATACATGTTCCTGCGGCGCGAGGAGTAATAGACAGACTCGGGTACAGTGTCTTATTTTTTACAACAAAACGCACAACACCTTTTATGTCTTCAGCGTCTTTTGGATACACGACAACGAGAGGGCGTACCTCGAGCAAGCTAGCATCATGACTGTAGAGCTTGAGTGTTGCGTCATCATACGCAATTTCTCCCTTGAACTGTTTTGGTAATTCTGACTTTATAAATTCGAGAGTTTCATTCATAGATACACAATGTCTAAAGATTATTAAAGAGAGCGAGTTTCTCGGTAACGACTTTTTCAATCGCAGATACAGCAGGTTTCAAGATCTTGTAGGGTGCAACTTCGTCGGGATGTTCCTGAAGAGACAGACGAAGCGCGTTACGATACGCAACACGAATTTCTGTATTGATATGAACAATGGCAACACCAGCTTTGATTGCATCTCTGAAATCATCCTCTGAATTCCCTGACCCACCATGAAGCACGAGAGGAATTTTTACAGCGTCACTGATATCTTTTATTCGTTTTATATTGAGAGCAGGGTCCTTACCACCAGAAAGCATTCCATGTATGTTGCCCACCGCTGGTGCGAGCATGTGAACACCTGTCGCCTCTACAAACGCTTTCGCTTCTTCTGGTTTTGTGAGAAACTCCTCGCTAATTTTTACGCCCTCAGGAATACCATCAAGAATTTTTGATGACTTACCAATAAATCCTATCTCTGCCTCAACGAGCATATTTTTTTTCTTGGCATACGCAACAGTCTTTTTTGTTTCTGCTACGTTTGCATCAAAAGAGAGTTCGGTACCATCAAAAATGCACGCATCAAATCCAGCATCTACCACCTCAACAATACGATCATAGGAATACGTATGATCTGCATTCAAAAAGAGAGGGTAGTCATACTCCTCCCGAGTAGCTTTGACGAGAGCAGCTACTTGCTTTACTCCAATAAAGTCGCGCTCACCTTCTGACACACCGATAATGACAGGGACATTCAATTTACGCGCAGCTTTAAACACGCCCCAAAACCCTTCAATGTTAGAAATATTAAAATGACCGATTGCAATTTTTTTCTCAAGGGCCTCGTAGACATATTCGCGTAATGTTTTCATACCCTCAAGTATAGAGCATGATGGTCAGAACATGAAGTATTGCTTTTTTCCCCACACCATTATCTGCTCTATGATCTATAATGAATACATGTTTTCAAAACAAATTGATTTTATTGCTGTTGGTGACATCACCACCGATGCTTTTATTAGACTCAAAGACGCTCACGTAAACTGTAGTATTAACAACACGACATGTGAGCTTTGTGTAAAGTTTGGAGATAAAATCCCCTATGAATCCGTAGACATTGTTCCCGCTGTGGGAAATAGTGCCAATGCTGCTGTTTCTGCTTCGCGTCTCGGGCTATCTTCATATCTCATCGCAAACATAGGCGGTGATCAGAATGGAAAAGAATGCCTCGAGACACTTTCAAAAGACAAGGTCAAAACAAAATACGTTACGGTACACAAGAAAATGATAACTAACTACCACTATGTATTGTGGTACGGAGATGAGCGAACCATTATGGTCAAACATCAGGAATATCCGTACGCCCTTCCGTCCATTGATGAGCCTCGCTACCTCTACCTCTCATCTCTCGGTGGAAACTCATACGAGTACCACATGGAAATCGCACGTTATCTCGAGAAACATCCGAAAGTGAAGCTCGTATTTCAACCAGGAACATTTCAAATGAAGTTGGGTTTTGAAAAACTAAAACCGTTGTACGAAAAAAGTGAAATCTTTTTCTGCAATGTCGAAGAAGCGCAGAGAATTCTCGGTACGGAAGAAAAAGACATAAAAACACTTCTCACAAACATGCGGGCAAAAGGTCCAAAAACTGTTGTTATCACAGATGGGCCAAAAGGTGCGTATGCCTTTGACGGAGCGCAAGCGCTATTTATGCCTCCGTATCCTGACACAAAACCTGCCCTTGAGCGCACAGGAGCTGGAGATGCCTTTGCATCAACCTTTACCTGCGCACTCATTCTCGGAAAAAGTCTCGAAGAAGCTCTCCGTTGGGCACCGATAAACTCTATGTCCGTAGTACAAGACATAGGAGCACAGCGCGGACTTCTCACTCAAAAACAACTCCTAGAATACCTCGCCAAAGCACCTCCAGAATACAAACCAGTAGCACTATAAAAAACAGCTCGCATTCGCGAGCTGTTTTTGTTTTACGAGACAGTAACAAAAACGTCTTGTGATGGAAAACGAACTTTTTTATATTTTGCAGAAGCGTCTTTCTTTGAACGATATCCGATTGGTAGCAAAATTCGCGACTCAAGTCCTTGTTTTTGTAGACCCAAAATAGTATCCACGGCAGCTGGATCAAAACCTTCCATAGGACACGCATCAATCTTTTGTTCTGCCATAACAGTGAGCGCTGTGCCGAGAGCAATATAAAGCTGTTTAGTAGACCACTCCTTGAGTTGTTCAGGAGTTTTACCTTTTATAAAACCCTTCATCATACCCGCATAACCAGAAAGTGTTTCAAGACCGATACCTCTCGTACGTGCGACGTCTTTTACATAGGCATCAACATACGCTTCATCAATATTTTTCTTGATAGCAAGGACAAGCACGTGAGAAGCGTCGGTAACTTGTGACTGATCCCATGCAGCTTTTCGCATTTTTGTGCGAAGTTCTGGATTTGAAACGATTACAAACTTCCATGGTTGCAAACCAAACGACGACGCAGACAACCGCAAAGATTCTTTGACTGTTTCAAGATCTGAATTTTTTAATTTTTTCTCAGAATCAAATAATTTTGTTGCATATCTCCACTCCAAAGACTTTATAATTTTTTTCATATATTCGAAAAAATAAAACTACTATTAAATACGTATGGATACTAGTATACGCTTTATCACTTTACTTTGTAAAGTAAAAGGCATCATGCTACACTAAAACACAATGAAAAGTAACAAGAAGCAACAGACCTGTACCCAATGTCCAATCGCTCTGGTAGCGGATCTCCTCGGAGATATCTGGACAATACTCATTGTGCGCGACTTGGTACCGGGACCAAAAAGGTTCAATGCACTGCTCGCTTCCCTCTCAGGTGTGAGTACACGTACCCTTTCCAATAAACTTAAAAATCTTGAAGGAAGCGGTATTGTTGATAAAAAAACATA
>DAORIX010000022.1:0-9292 GCA_035438745.1 Minisyncoccota bacterium
TATCCGTGTGTTTTGTGGTGAAATACCCCAGAACATTCTTTTTTGTTCAAAAAGTTGCTCAGGCACTTTTTTGAATTTCAATCAGCGTCTTTGCGGCGCTGATTTTTCTTTCTTTTGATGCTTCATTGTGTATAATTGCACGTATGAATAATCCGAACGAAAAACAACCAAAAAACAAAGGGCCTTTCCGAGGCAAGAAACCCCACAAGCCACAGGGTGTCTTTCGATTTATAAACAACATAGCGACCACACTCCTCGTTTTCTTTGTGCTCGCTGCGGGATACTCCTTTGTTGCAGACAAAGGTACTGATGTTCCTGTCATCTCTGTTTCTGAGCTTGCTTCTGATGTGAGCAAAGGATTAGTAACAAGTGTATCTGTAAAAGGGGACACATTGAATATCGTCTATACAGACGGTGTTGAAAAAACTTCAAAGAAAGAATCTGATTCATCTCTCTCACAGACTCTCGTAAACTATGGAGTAAAGCAGGAGGCTCTCGCAAAAGTTGCTGTGACAATCGAAGGTCCAAGTGGTTTTGGATACTGGTTCGTAAATCTCGCACCATTTCTTCTTCCTCTCGTCTTTATCGTTTTCTTTATTTGGTATCTTTCTCGTCAGGTAAAGGGTACGGGTATGCAGGCATTTTCATTTGGTCAGTCAAAGGCTCGCATTATTTTTCCAGGAGACAAAAAACAGCGTGTTACGTTTAAGGATGTTGCTGGTGCAAAGGAAGCAAAGCAAGAGCTTGCTGAGGTGGTAGATTTTTTGAAAAATCCTAAAAAGTTTCTCGATATTGGCGCACAAATTCCAAAAGGAATACTTCTCATGGGTGCACCGGGAACAGGAAAAACTCTTCTCGCTCGTGCGGTAGCAGGGGAGGCGGGTGTAGCATTCTTTTCTATTTCCGGTTCTGAGTTTGTCGAAATGTTTGTGGGTGTTGGCGCATCACGTGTACGTGATTTGTTCAAAATGGCAAAGCAGGCATCACCGGCAATTATTTTCGTTGATGAAATAGATGCTGTCGGACGTGTTCGTGGTACGGGCGTTGGAGGAGGCAATGATGAGCGCGAGCAGACACTCAATCAGATCTTGGTGGAGATGGACGGATTTGAACCTACGGAAAAGGTGATTGTTATGGCGGCGACTAACAGACCTGATGTTCTCGATCCTGCACTTTTGCGACCGGGACGTTTTGATAGACGTGTGACTATTGATTTGCCTGATCGTCATGACCGCTTGGAAATTCTCAAGATTCATAGCGCAAAGAAACCTTTTGGTGAGGATGTGAACCTCGAAGTTATTGCAGAGAGAACCCCAGGTTTTTCTGGAGCTGATTTGTATTCACTCATGAACGAAGGTGCTATCTTGGCAGCACGTGAGGATCGCACAAAGGTTGCTCAGTTCGACCTTATTCGTTCAATAGAGAAAGTTATGCTCGGTCCTGAGCGCAAGAGCCATGTTCTCTCAAAGAAAGAAAAAGAAATCACCGCGTATCACGAAGCGGGTCACGCTCTCATTTCTTCAGTGTTACCATACGCTGACCCTGTACACAAAATATCTATTATTTCTCGTGGTCGTGCTGCGGGGTACACGCTCCATTTACCACTCGAGGATAGAAAGCTCCAGTCAAAGAGAGAGTTCTTGGATGATATTGCAGTTTCCCTCGGTGGGTATGTTGCTGAGAAAATGGTTTTTGGTGACACCACCACAGGACCATCAAATGATTTGCAGGTTTCAACAGCTCTCGCTCGCGATATGGTTACAAAATACGGAATGTCTGAAAAGATAGGAGTGCTTGCCCTCGAAAGCGCTGGAGGCAAGGCTCTCTTTGGAAAGGGGGTTGAGGGAAATGATTTTTCTGAGCGCATGAGCGATGAGGTAGACGGTGAAGTTCAACGTATTATGGCTGAGGCACTCGCCAAGGCAGGAGAGATTCTCACTACTCATCGCAAGGCTCTCGATGCGATTGCAAAGAGGCTCACTATTGCAGAAACAATAGAGCGTGACGAATACGAAACACTCATTATTGCTCACGGAATTGTTCCAAAGAAAAAATTAGATATCGAGCATCAAGCATAAGAAAAACACCGCCTATACAAGGCGGTGTTCGCGTATGAGGCGCATTATAACCTCATGGGTAAGTTCTGAGTATTCGTGTCTGTCGAGAATTTCTCTATAGGGTGTCCATTCACCCATGTGTGGTTTTTTGATGACACAGTCATCATCAAAGTCTTGGACGTATACAAACGAGGACGCACAAACACTTCCGTGTTTGAGTGGTTCGTGAGTACTCGTAAACCGATCAAGCCGATATGATTTTTTATCATAGAGGTAGCTTTCTTTGATGCGATAGGCGCAGTCATGAAATGTTTCAAGTTGCCGCACCTTTGCTTCGGGGAGAACAAGCATACCTTCGTGATAGATTCGAAACAGTTCATTTCTATTCCGAATCGTAATAAAAAGAACAAATGTTTCCGTGTGTTCAAGGACGAACATGATTTCCTCCTTTATTTGAAAAACCCACATATAAGTATACTCCTTTTTTATTTTTAAAAAATAAAAAGCCGTCACGAGACGGCTTTGCTATGAAGTGTTCTGGTGAGAACATCGATTACTTCGCTTGTGTGAGTCTTGTCGAGGGTTTCTAGATTTTCCCATGTTCCGGTTCCATTTTTTTGGACCGGCATATGGAAGATTTGTACGTGCTGTTCAGTGTCTTCGAGTCTGACACACAATGTTGTGGTTTGAGAGGGAAGCCCTGAACACAATGTTGTGTGTGGAGCTGAGACCGCGAGCGCATTGTGCGCAGCGAGCTCAATCGAAAGGAAATCATCAAGGTGTGCTTCTGGAAGTTTGATGAGTTCGCTTTGAGTAACAGTGAGTACCTGTCCTGACCTATCTTCAAAAAGAAAGAACTGGTGTGACATAGAGATCGGGATTCTTTTTTAGTATATCAGAGAAAGGGGTTTGAGAATTATTCTCACTTGCCGTAGGATGTAGAAACGGTTTAAAGAATCGTTATGCGCCTATAGCTCAGTTGGTTAGAGCATCGAGCTTATACCTCGAGGGTCCTTGGTTCGAGTCCAAGTAGGCGCACCAAGCGTTAAGAAAACCTGCCCTGCGGCAGGTTTTTAGCTTGTGCGAACCGTAGCGATGTTTTTCGCTCCGAAAAACCGCGAGGTGGGGTCGCAAAAATCGTGAGCGACGGCGAACGATTATTTGTGACCACAGTCGAGTTGGGTTCTAAGTTTATGAGCGAAGCGAAATAAAATATCCAATCATGGATACTGACCATGTAATGGTCGAGTTCCAAGTAGACTCCAAAAATCGTGAGCGACGGCGAACGATTATTTGTGACCACAAGGTCTTTTGGCTCCAAAAATCATTCTCCTTTGCTCGCGATTATCCCTCACCACACTATTTTCCCAAAATTCTATCACCATCACCAACTCTTACGACCGTGAACTTTGGTGATGCGCATTTCCTACAGGCTTAATTGTAAGGGTTTTTACTTCTTTTTCTTCGCTCCTCCTGCATGTGTTCCCGCAACCCATCCGGTAGTCCAGCACAATTGCAGACTGTATCCCCCTGAAGGTCTTTCAATATCGAGCACATCACCTATAAGGTACAGATTTGGAATGAGGAGGGATTGCATTGTTTTGAAGTCAATTTCTTTTAGTTCTACTCCTCCTGAGGCTACGATAGCTTCTTTTTGATCAACAAAACCTGTTGGCGTCATACGCATGTCTTTAAGTACACGAGTAAGCTCCTTTCGCTCCTCGCGAGAAATGAGATTTACTTCTTTTTCTTTATCCAGTCCCGAAAGGGTGATGATTGTTTCAACAAATGCTGGCGGAATTATTTCTTTGAGGCAGTTTTTTATTTTTTTGTTGAGATTTTTTCCAAACATTTCAAGAACGGCTGAGTCCACAAGGTCAGGAAGCACATCGGGTAGGAGATCGATAGAGAGCTCTATTGGTCCATTGTCGAGCCAGATACCAATGTCTCGAGACATGTTGAGCACGAGAGGTCCGCTCATACCAAAATGAGTGAAAACCATTCTGCCTATTTTTGATTCTACTTTTTTACCATTTTGTATGACAGAGAGTTTTACGTGCTGATGCGATACTCCAGAAAGTTCGTGTACCCAACGCTCTTTTATTTTTACAGGCACGAGAGCCGCAGAGGGTTCATTTATAGTGTGACCTGCTTTTTTGAGCCATTCAAAACCTTCACCGGTTGAGCCTGTTTCTGGGTGTGATGTACCACCTGTGGCGAGAATGTATGATCCCGCGACAATTGTCTCTCGATCAGTATTGAGTCCTACAATTTTTCCATCACGTATATGAAAACCTTTTGCTGAAAGTCCTGTCACTACATCGACACCGTTTTTCTTCATGTACTGCACGAGCACATCCCATACTGATTTTGCCATCTGGGTTGCAGGGAAGACACGATTTTCGTTTTCAACACGAGTTGCCATTCCTCGACTGTTAAAAAAATCGAGTGTGTCCTGTACGCTGTGTTGTGCGAATGTTGAGAAGAGAAACTTGCCCCGAGTTTTGAATTTTTCAAGGAGGGCACGATTATCAAATGTTGCGTTGGTTACATTGCATCTACCACCTCCCGTGATGAGGAGTTTTTCGCCAAGCTTTTCATTTTTTTCGATGAGAACAACGCGTGCTCCAGATTCAGCAGCGCGTCCAGCAGCCATCATCCCCGCAGGGCCTCCTCCAATGACGGCCACATCGTATTCTGTATGCTTTAGTTTTGCCATACGTCTACATTAGCGTATAAGGCCTCTGTTGACTAGTTACTCAAAGTGTATTGTCGCTTTTTTGCGACGAAAGAGTTCGTTTTGTATGAGAGGGAATGAGGTGAGATTTTCGTCTTTTGTGAGGAGTGTTTGTGCTTCATTTCGTGCGGCTTCAACCATTTTTATGTTTTTGAGTGCTTCCATAGCTACATCTGATACTCCCCATTGTTTTTTTCCGTACAATTCTCCAGCTCCTCTGAATTTGAGATCGTACTCAGCGAGTTCAAAACCATTTTTTGCTGTTTTGAGAGCGAGGAGGCGCTCGATAGTCTTTTGGGTTGTGCTTTCTGTAAATACAAAACAGTAGGCTTGGTGATTTGATCTGATGACTCGGCCACGGAGCTGATGAAGTTGTGCGAGACCAAAGCGTTCCGCTCCTTCAATAATGATGACCGTAGCATTTGGCACATTCACTCCAACTTCTACCACAGATGTTGCTACGAGTATGTGGATTTTTCCTTCTTTGAAATCATCCATGACTGATTCTTTTTCCGAGGTACTCATCTTGCTGTGGAGTATGTCGATTTCGTATTCAGGAAAGACTGATTTCTTGAGACGCCTTGCTTCTTCTTTTACTGATTTTGCGTTTAGTGCGTTTTCCATGTCAGGATTGGGCTCATCGATTCGTGGGCAAATGATGTACGCCTGACGTCCTGCTTTGAGTTCGGTACGAATTTTCTCATACGTCGCTTCTCTCTGTGTAGGATCAATGACTTCAGTTATGATCGGCTTTCTGCCGTGGGGCATTTGATCGAGTACGGTGATATCGAGGTCGCCGTAGATGGTGAGGGCGAGTGTTCGTGGGATGGGTGTTGCTGTCATGGAGAGGAGGTGAGGGTTGATGCCGTCTCCGTTTGTGCGTGTCCCGCTCTTGTCTGTGTGTTTTGGTTTACGTGCGAGTTTTTGTCTCTGGAGTGTTCCAAAGCGATGTTGTTCGTCTATGATCACATAGGCGAGATTTTTGAAGGTTACTGTTTTTTGTATGAGCGCGTGCGTGCCGATGAGAATAGGAATTTCTCCTGATGCTACCCATTTGAGTAATTGTGTTCGTGATATGTCTGTCCAGCCACTCGGATTTACTTTTGAAGGGAATTTTTTACAGCCACTTCCGGTAATCAATCCGATGGTGAGTGGTAGATGCCTAAAGTACTGTACGAATGATTCAAAGTGTTGGGTGGCGAGGATTTCTGTAGGAACCATGTAGGCTGTTTGTAATGTTCCATAGTCTTGTCCACGAGGTCGTGTTGTAGTCACGGCATATACCGTACTCGCTGCGACGGCTGTTTTTCCGGAACCTACATCTCCCTCGAGAAGGCGTGACATAGCATGGCCTTTTTTGAAGTCACTCAGTATGTCGTGTATTGCTTTGTGTTGCGCCTCTGTTGGCGCAAAAGGGAAACGAGAGGTAAAGGCTTCGAGTTCCTTCTCTGTTTTTTCTATGATAAAAGCGGGATTTTTTTGGTATTCGTGTTTTTCTTTTTGTTTTTCGAGTTGTATGAAAAATACTTCTTCAAAGGCAAAGCGTTTGCGGGCTGAGAGCGCATCGCTCTCTTTTTGTGGCGCGTGTATCCAGATCATTGCAGTTTTCCAGCTCGGAAGATTGTATTTCTCGAGAATACTTTCGGGGAGAGGGTCGGCATACGTATCGAGTATTCCTGTTTTAAATATTTTTTGGATAACGTGATACATCCAGTTTGAACTGATACCTCGGGATTCAGGATAGGTGGGGTAGAGCGTGTGTGTTTCGTCACCGCTGTTTGTAAAGAGAGAGTCTCCAACAGCAATAGGTATTTTGGTAACTATTTCAATTTTTGGATTTGAAAAATAGAGCTCGTTTGTTTTTTTTCGCTCAGAGACTTTTCCTTCTATACGCACGAATGCTCCTTCGGGTGTCATTTTTGCAATATACGGCTGATTAAACCAGATGGCCTTTATGGTTCCTGTGTCATCTTCGACACTGCCTTCGGCCATGGTGATTTTTGTACGAAAGCCTTTTGATGTTTTGAGTTTGGTAATGCGACCGAAAATAACAGCGAGCTCTCCTTTGACGAGTGTGTTTATAGTCTTCATTTCGGAGGTATTTCCGTAGTGTGTAGGGAAGTGATAGAGCAAGTCCTCGAGCGTTTTTATGCCGAGTTTGGCAAGGGCATCCCTGTGTTGTGTTGATAGTTTGCCGAGTTCTTCGATCGGTGAAGCGATATTCATGGCACTATTGTATACCAAAAACCCCCTTCATTTTGTTTAGTAAAAACAAAATGAAGGGGGTCAAGGCGCCGGCTTTATTTATAGATATCAGCTGGAGAAATCTCTTCTACATCAACTGTTGATGTTCCTTGGATGACGCCAACATCTGGACATACGAATTCACAGTTTGCACCTGTGCGTCCTACGTAGGTACCATCAGGGCACATGAAAGCGTCTGCAGTACATGCAACAACGTCAGTGTCGCTGTTTGGTAATGGGCGTGTTACATAGAATATCGTTGCGCCAATGAGCACGATTCCTACGATAACCCAGGTAATGATTGTATTTTTGTTTGTCATTGTTTTGTGGTTATTTTTTTATGCTTATAAATCCTTTTTTCCTTTCCATAAACCCTTCTTTTTGTAGAGTGTTCACAATCTGTTCTGCTTGAGAACGTGTCCTTTGTTTACTCATACAGTATTCCACGAGGTCTTTTTCTTTTTGTGGTGTCTTTAATACGAGTCTGAGTAAGTGTGATCGTATTTCGCGATCAGAACCTTTAAAAGGCGACTGTTTGTTGTGGTGAGCGCTTTTCCGAGAGGGGTTTGGTTGGGTCTTTTTTAAGTGGACACCATAGTCCATAAGCGCATAGTACCACTCTTTTGGGTTTTGGCTATCGAGGGTAGCCTCTACATATTTTCGTATTTCATTATCGTGAACATTTTTTGTGTTTTTGAAAAAATGATAAATGAAAACCGTTCGTATGTTTGTCTCGATACATACTCTGGGTATATTCCATGAAAAGGCGAGGAGAGCACCTCGTGTATAGTCACCAATGCCGGGAAGTTTTTCTTTTTCAAGAGTGGTAGGTGTCAAAAGTCCCGCATATTTTTCATGGAGTATTTCTGCAGTACGTTTGAGGTTGAGTGCTCTACGGTTGTAGCCCAGTCCTTGCCAGAGAGATAGTACCTCGTGTTTACTCGCTTCTGCGAGAGATGAGATGCTAGGGAAGCGTTTGAGAAAATCGGTATATTTTTTGATCACACGGTCAGTTTGTGTTTGCTGGAGCATAATTTCTGAAACGAGTATTTTGTACGGATCTTTTTCGTGTCTCCATGGAAACACCCTCCCGTGTTTTACGTAATAGTTCCAGACGGTTTTTTTGAAAGCAGAGTAATTCACGGAAAGACTATAGCAAAATAAATCATATAGAAAAATGACGCCTGATGTGATATTGTCATTCTTACTGGAGACGTGTCAGAGTGGGACAAAAGCAAACTGCTTTGCTTTTGTCCGCGAGTAAGAGCGAGGGCGGAGACCAATCTGACACGGGTCCGCAGGACGACAAATGCGAGCCTGTTTAAGGCGAGCCATATTTGGAGACGTGTCAGAGTGGTCTAACGTGCTTCTTTGCTAAAGAAGTGAGCCCTTTAAAAGGCTCCGAGGGTTCGAATCCCTCCGTCTCCGCAAATTGAAAATCCGCCAGAAATGGCGTGATCTTCTTTTGCGAGAGACGAGCAGACATAGGAATGTCTGCGTGAGGGATTCGAAGCCCGATTGAGCACGCATTCTTATGCGTCCAATCGGGGTACTGCTCCTGTAAGGAGCGAAATTCCCTCCGTCTCCGCAACGGTTTAAAAAAGACGCCTAGGTAACTTATATTCAAAGAATAAAAATGGATCAAATTAAAATAAAAATTGGAGATAGGAGTCTTAGTGTGGACTTTTATAAGGCAGTAACAGAAACTAAGAAAATAGCTATCTTGTTACCTGGCCTTCCTTACAAACCAAAAAAGTATAACCTGGTAGACAAACTAAATGATCTTGGTTTTGATGTTGCTTTCTTGCGTTACAGCGGTACTTGGGGTTCTGAGGGTGAGTTTTTAGAGCAACCGCCACAAAAGGATGTAAATATTTTGATAAAAAAAATTCGAGATGAAGGCCTGAATGGCATTTTATATAAGGAAGTCTGTTTGATTGGTAGTAGCTTTGGGGGAGCTGTGCCCTTGACAGTAAATGACGATCCTATAATAAAAAAAATCATAGTTCTGTCTCCGGTGATATCTTACAAGAAGGTTCCAGCCATCAATACACTTTCTGAATACTTAATTTCGAATTTTCCGAATGAGTACGTCTTTAGACAAGAAAGGTTTACCGACTTAATAAATGACAATATTAGCTCACCTGTAAATCAATACGAGATAGATTCGAGCAAGGTCCTTTTGATAGGTGGACGAGAGGATGAAGAAATAAATATCAGTGATATTGTAGAGTTTGGCAATCAGAATAATATC
>DAORIX010000023.1:0-8165 GCA_035438745.1 Minisyncoccota bacterium
GTCACCATTAACCTCATCTTTAGCTTTCTTTGCGGCTTTTTTTGCTTCTACTTTAAAGGCTGCATCCGCTTTCTTTTGTATGTCGTCAGCTGCGCCAAAGCCGGTACCAATTGTGCGCATGAAAAGGCTCGACGATTTAAGGTCTTGTGCATATTTTTGTCTAGCAATTTCACCCTTGATTCCCTTACCGAGGCTTTTTGCAATATCTTCTTTTGCCTTTTCTTCCTCTTTCACCTTTCCTGCATAACCCTTATCAACTCCTTTGAAAGCCGTTTTAGGTAATATTTCATTTAGTTTCGTGTCTTTGATGGCTCCAGAGAGGCCGAAGTTTTTGTTAGCAACAGCAGTCGATGCGCTCATGAGTGTTCGTCCAGCTATTCTTTTTGCTAGGTTGTCAGATCCTGCAAGGTTTGAAACCGCAGCGCTCTTTGCTGTCATTGAAGCAACTTTTCCTGCGAGGCCTACACCTACACCTCCAAGCGCAATTCCTAAACCTCCTTTAATTGTTCCGGTAATCATTTCTCCTGATTTTCCGCTGAATCCTTTTGTCACATCAAGACTCTTTTTAATCATGAAGTATATAAGGAAAAACAATGCATAGTCAGCAAAGGTGAAGCTTGAATGTGTGACAGCATCTGTATTTCCGATTTTTGCTATAAAGAGGGCGCTTTCTTGAATATTATCCACAAAAAGCAAGGTAATATAGAGGAGTAGTAAAAATACCGGAGCAACGAGAGCCTGCCCAAAAAGCTCCTTCCACCATTCTTTGCTCTCTCCTGAAAGTTTAGGAAGCATGTCCCCCATAAAACCAATAGGAGATAGTATAAGCAGAAACACAAACATGACTGTTCGTGTGATGAAGAGAAAGCTCACCTCTAAAAATATTTTTATTGAAATAGCATAGAGGAAAATAAGGCCGATGATTGCGGCAAATGCAGAGAGGTCGTCAACCTTTTTTGTTTGAAACATTTTCTCGATTCCAAAAATAGCTCGAATTGTTTCACTTATTCCTGTTGCATTTGAAGGGTTCAGTCCTTGGATTCCTTTGTAAATCCAGACTGCAAAAATATTTGAAACGTCGATGACTATTTTTGTGAAGTAAAGGCTGAAGTTTATGAGTACCGCCGCAATGATTACATTTTTGAGGGCCGTCCATGTTTTATGGTTATCTGCTTGGATAATCGTTTTAATAGAGATGTAGATAAGCGAGAAAATAAAGAACATGTTAAAAATGTCTCGTACCGCTTTCCATCCGATATTAACTGCATCTGAATTAAAGAGCGTTGTTGCTGAGAGCGAAAGGGTTATCGCGAGGTCCATGATTTTACCCGAGAGGGTGAGTGCCCATGAGAGAGGAGTGGCGATGACGTAGTATAAAATTTTTGCAAATAGACCATAAAACTGATCCGCTTCCCACGAGAGAATATCGAGTAAGCTGCCACCTGTTAGTACTGTTTTCCACGCGCCAATAGTAAGTTGGGCGTGCGATGTTTGGGGTACAACAAAAAATAATGCTAAAGCACAGAGGGCTGTTACAAAGATAAATTTTTTTGATAGAAATCGACGCATTTTTTTATTGTACTACGAAGTTTATTCGCTGTGTGGTGAGGTTGTTTCCGGCACTATCAAGGACTCTTACTTCAATCACGTAATTACCACTAACTCCTACCCTCTTTGTTCCGCTCAGGTTTATTCTGTAACCATTGTTAGGGTCGAGAGTCATTCCTTGTATAACGATAGAAGATTCAGTTGTTCCTGTTATTGAAACGAGAGAGAGCGTGCCGTTTTGTCTTCCGTGGTAGAGGTCGAGTGAATTAAAGACACTAGAGAATGATATAGGTGCGCCTCCAGATGTTTGTAGATTTGTTTCGACGCGTATACCGCTTCGTGATGAAGCCGATGAGATGGTCGAGGTGTAATTGAGGGGTGCGCTTGATGTGACTGTTGAGTTGCTCTGCATTGCTACGCTCGCTCCTCCTGTTTGTTGTCCATTACCTGCTCCGGCGTTTCCGTTTGGATTTGTTGGAATAGTTGATGTTCCAAAACCACCACCGGCAGGAGGTGTTACTGTTTCAATGACTTCAACCTCAACGAGCTCAAGGGGTCTATAGCACGGTTCATACTCAGACTGTCCATCAAAAGAGAATGTTTCTCGACACTGATAATCGAGGGTTCCGAATTTTTGTATTCTGACTTTGCTTCCTGATATTCCTACAGGAACAATGAGTGGATTTGGACCAGACTCGTTTGGAAACAGCGGACTACTCTGCCAGACTTGATTATCGTTTTCGTCATAGACGATTACTTGTATTTGTTCAAGTGTTTGTGACACAGGTTTATTTGTTACGCGCCAAATACGAACTTCTTTGATTGCGGTGTTTCTTCCTAGGTTTGTTTGCCACCATGGATTTTGCTCTTCCCCTGTTATTGCAGGAGGCATGTAGGTGGTAACATTTCCTTCTTTGATTCCATTCACTGCATTAGAGGCACTTGCTGGACCAGAACTTGATTGACTTGCTGAGGTGAGCAGTGCGGTATTTCGTTCTGTATTGTTAAAACCTAGGCTGTTTTCAATTTCGTTTTGAGTTTCGTTTTGAGCATCGGATGCTTGTTGTGCTGATTGGTTGGTAATATCAAGGATTCTTTGAGTGCTAGGGTCTGTATTAATAAGACCAATTGCTTCTTCGTAGCTATTGATACGATAGTCTTCGATTTCTGAAGTTGCACCAATTACAACTGCTGATCCTGTTGGGTTTACTCCATAAAGTTCCTGTCTGTATTTTGCTAAGTAATTTGTTCCTGAGCTTGTAGATTTTTTCTTACTAAGACCAAGTATTCCTTGGGCACCGGCAATTGCTTTTTGTGTAAGTTGATTGAGTACTGCTCCAATAACCTGATCAATTTCCTGAGCTACCGCGAGTTGTACTTCGCTTTGGTTTATAACACTACTGAGTTTGCTCCCGATAATTGATCCAGGGGTACCTGTTTTTGTTTTTCCTGGTTTACATTCTGGTGTCGGTTGAGTTGTTGTTTGTAAATTCGAGCCTCCTACCTCGTAAGGGGACGTCGCTCCATTTACACGTGCGATTGCCTCGTCTATTGTTTCCATTTCTTCACAATAGGTAAAGTTGAGGAAACCCGCATTTCTTTGAACTTCTTGGGTTTTATCATTTAATTTTGCTGCAACTCTCTCTGCGAGTTCCCCTTGTGCTGTAAAGTAGGCACCGTAGACATTGTTTTGTGGTTGTGTGGTGAGCGTGAGCCAATTATCCCAACCTCGTCCACCATTATCTTCCAAAAAGTTTTCTGCATTATTGGCGATATCACTCACGGTACATCTAAATTTTTCACGAGTAGGTTTGCTGTATTTGAGCGCGAGGGAGAGACGTATTTGCGCAGAAAAATCATTACAAAGCCAACCAAGCTCTGATCCCTCGATAAAGTTTCCAATTACTCCGTCTGCAGTGTCGGTGAGAAGTCCTTCGAAGTCTGTTACGAAGAGAGGTTTTCCGTCAAAGCCTGAGTTTACCCACTCGACGACGCTTGCTCCGACTTGGCGCACTAAAGCCACAAGCATTTGTTGAGCAAGAGGCTTGAGAATACAGTTGTTAAAAGAAAGAGCATTTGAGCTACCGCTTCCAAGTTGCCCCGTGCTTGAGTCTCCAGGCTGTGACTTGGGTACACCAATGATATCAGTAGCAATACCCGTAGCTCTTGCAATGAGTGCGGCAGCATATCCGGCTGTACATGACGCAACTGCTCCCGCTTGGGCTTCAGTTTTTTTAGGGTAAAGAAAGAGCGTATTCGTACTAACGAATAAAAATATTAGCGCTACCGAGAGTATTTTTGTGTACACACTCTTCATGAATTGAGAACTATTGTCTCTCTAGTATACCTTATTTAAAGAGAACATAACCACTCTCCCCTGAGGAAAAGTCTATGTTTTTTTCAGAAAAGATTTTTTGAATTTTAGTAATTCCAGTTTCGAGTAGTGTTACGCCTTCCTCATAGCGTGCCACTTTTGAAAGTGAGCCAATGGGGTCTTGTTCTAACTGATTAACTCCAGTCACAAAATCTTTGAGTATTTCTAATCCCTGAATTACTTGTGTATGTGCCTCTATTGCGTCTGTGGGCACAGTTATTTTTACAAGACCATCTTTGAGAGAGGAGTAATATGAGGAAATAAGCTCCAAATTAGCAGTATCCACATCAGTTTTGCCTTCTAATTGTATTTTTTCAAGAATAAAGAGCTCGCTTGGTATATTTGATGGTCGCGAGGTTTTCAACACTGATCCAACCTGATTCCCGTAGTTTTTAAAGGTAAAAAAACTTGTATCCCCTGTTGTTTTAAGGTTTTTGGGGTCAAAAAAGGTAATTTCACCTTCATAATCCTTGTTTAGTACCATATTTGCGATCTGTTCTTCGAGCTCAGCGTCTATTTCAAGGCCATTTTTCTTTGCTTCTAGGTATTTTTCAAAGATTTCTCGTGAAAAAAGGTCTGTTGCAGTGGGTTTTTTCTTTGGGAGAAGGTTTTCGTCTGTTTCGTTCGTGGTTTCCTTGTCATTAGGCCCTAGTACAAGCGGATCTCTGCCGTCTTGTATTTCCACACCGTCATCGGTCCCATCCCCATCGGTGTCTGCTTTATTAGGGTCTGTTCCTCGTATACCCTCTTCCCAATCCTTGAGGCCATCCCCATCGGTGTCTTCGGCAAGTGCTTTTTTGACTGTGGAGTCAATAATCACAGCAACATCGCTCTTCTCTGGAGGTTTTTGTGTTTGATTTACTTTAATGAGTAGGGCTACGCCAATAAAAAAAGACGCAACAATGAGAGCTAGAATAATTTTACTTTTCATCATGCTAGTAGTATATCAGAAATGTTTTCAGGGCCGTTTTCTCCATGTATTGTCTCTTGAGTTATACTATATAGGTGAAGAAAAAAATATTTTTTATAACAGCAGGCGCTCTCATTCTCGTAGGATTTTTTCTCTGGTGGTTTTTAAAAAAGGAAAACAATACTTCCGTTGTCTCTCAAGGGGAGATTCCTTGTGTTGCTTTCCAGGAAGAGAATCCTCTTCTCCCTTGTTTTAAAGAAGTTTTTGTTGGATCGGACATAGAGCCAAACACTCTTCCTTCGTACGCTGTAACTATTGAGAAGAATGAAAAAAATGAGGCTGTGTATGACTGTTTTTCAAAAAATCAGGTTGAGTCAAATGATTGTGTAACTCAGATTGCTTATGAAAAAAAAGACATATCTCTGTGTTCGTTTGTAACGGGAGCTTACTCAGAGGCGTATTGTAAAGAAAAAATTTCAAATCCAAAAAACGAAACAGTAAACACAAGCATTGTTGATACGAGGATTCCTCCGCTCTCTTTTTCTAGACCAGAAAAAAACACAATCGCAAAGGTTTCATCTCCTACTCCAAATATCTTTTCTCGCACGAGCCAAACCTCTTCAAGTCAGAACGACAGTCGTTTTTCTCTTCAGGGTTTTTATGAACGCCTCAAAGGATCCCCTCTCAAGCTTTTTGCTTTTTCTGAGATGCAGGTTCGTCCCGGATCAGAACTCATTGCTTCTGGTTTTGGTTTTACATCAACAGAAAATACAGTATCGATTGGTGGTTACGAAGTGTCTGGTTTATCAAGTGCAGACGGAATGACCCTCTCTTTCGTTGTGCCTTCAGGTATTTCAGATGGTGTGTATGACGCATGGGTTACAAATAGCAAAGGCACAAGCAGGAACGACTCCCAGCCTATTCGCTTGACCGTTACTCAAAACCCTATACCTCGACCTATTATTACTTCGGTGTCACCCTCGCTTCCCTCATATCTCGACACTATCACTCTCTCTGGAGAGCATCTCTCTGGTGCATTTGGTCTCTACACCTCACTAGGTATCATAGAAAATCTTTCAGTTTCTGATTCTTCTATTCAGTTCAAACTTTCTGATTCGAGTTTTCTATCAAAGATCAAAGATTTAGATCAAGTGAAGGGTAAGGTGATACAGGTTTTAGTAATTGTCGCTACTCCTCAGGGGTATAATAAAGACACTTTTGTTTTTAATGTTCAATTTTAAAGTATGAAACGAGCTTTGTATTTTATTGTAACTGTTGTCTTGGCGCTTTGTAGTGTTTTGCCTTTTACAACAAGTGCACTCGTTCCGCCATTACTTCAGTTTGGTGGTTGGCCAGTAGAAACTATTCCGTGTACCTGTTCAGTTGCTACGTGGGCATGGTTTGCTCCTCTCTATCTGTCACCTCTTCCTGTTACAGGACCTCTTGTTTACTATCCTGCTGGTACGTACGTTATGGCGAATTATTTACCGACTGTCCCTGGGGTACCTCATCTCGGTGCTTACGTTCCTGGTGTGCAAGCGTGTTGGATGTATGCCGTAACTGGATGTTTTCCTCTGCCAAGTGTTGGTGTGATGGGTTTTGTAGGTACAGGTCTTCCTGGTGGAAAATAAAATTACTTTTTTGCTAGGGCGAGCCATGTTTCCAAAGGAATGTCTTCTGACCTCGCGTTTTCTGAGATGTTATTTTGTTTGAAAAGGGTGAGTATTTCTTCTTTTTCAAATACATCACTGAGATTTGAGATAAGTTTTTTCCGTTTGTGTGCGAAACCTGCTTTCACGATTTCAAAAAAACGCTTTTCATGGACACTATCTGTAAAAGGATCATGAATAGAGTGTATGTGTATTACCGTTGAATCTACATTGGGCACGGGAAAAAAGTTTCCTCGGGATACATGTGTGACTATAGAAACATCTCCATATGCTTTTACGGATAAAGAAAGAATGCTTTCTTTCGTGTCTTTAAGTCTCTGCGCGATTTCTTTTTGGACCATGAGTAGTATTGCTGTCGGTTTGTTTTTTATATCAGAAAGAAAAAGTCTGAATATTTCTCCAGTAATATAATAAGGAATGTTCGCCACTACTTTGTAGGGTTCGGCGATAAGTGTACTCAAGTCTATTTCTAGAATGTCCCCATGTATGAGGGTAAATCTTCCTTCTCGTGTCTCGCGAGCAAAGTTTTCAAGGAGTATGGGAATCAGGCGATCGTCTTTTTCTACAGCAATAACATGAGCACCTGTTTTGAGGAGTTCGCGGGTGAGCATGCCCTTACCTGGACCTATTTCAAGAACACGGTCGCCTTTTTTTAGATCAGCAGTGTGCGCAATGATTTCTGTGATTCGTGGGGATATGAGAAAGTTTTGGCCAAGTGATTTTTTTGCAAAGATGGACATAGTTTTTTAGTGGATTTTACTATAGATGGTTTTTGATTATATATCAAAATAGATGACTTTTTTTCTTCCTTCAAAGCGTTCCTCTTTTTGGAGATGTTCGTCGGGTATATCAAAAATGAATTCTGAAGGGACGCTCATTTGTCGGGAGCCAAACAATGTACGCATGTTTGCATAGGTAAGAAAGAGTTTGAGCCGTGCGCGTGTGAGGGCGACATAAAAGAGTCTTCTTTCTTCCTCGTTGTCTCGTGATCCTTTTTTGCTTTCTGTTGGTTTGTGAGGAAAAAGATCTTGTTCGAGTCCGACAATAAAAATGTAATCAAACTCTAGTCCTTTTGATGCGTGTACCGTCATAAGTCTCACGGCATTTTGTTCCTCTTTCATTTCGTCCTGGTCACTATGGAGCGCTGATTCTTCAAGAAGTTTTTCAATACCTTCTCCCGGAGGCATAATGTCGTATTTTGAAGCTAATGTTGCGAGTTCTCGTATGTTTTCAAGACGTTCCTCATCCTCACCTGTTCCGCTTGAAAAATGTTCCTCCATTCCTGACTGCTTAATGACGTACTTTACTGCATCTGATGTCTTTTGTGTTTGTGTGACGTTTTTTATTCGTACGAGAAGGTCCTTAAAATTCTGCCACTTTTCCTTGTGTGCAGATGATAGGTCTGACTCTTGACCACCAAATATTTTTGCGATTGTTACCTTACCGATTCCTCGTGGGGGCACATTCACTATTCTCTTTAGGTCCGAGAGAGAATCAGGATTGAGAGATGCTCGTATGTATGCGAGAACATCACGCACTTCTTTTCTTTCAAAAAATTTTACACCGAGCACTTGATACGGAACGCTTTTTGCGAGGAACGCCTCCTCGAGTGCTCGTGATTGAAAGTTTGCCCGGTATAGCACGGCTATTTCTTGAGGAGAGA
>DAORIX010000024.1:0-7311 GCA_035438745.1 Minisyncoccota bacterium
GTTGGCAAAAAACTCGCAGACAAAATAGTTTTGGAGCTCAAAGGAAAGTTTGGTGCTGAAGAATCCGATGGGGTTTCTCTCCGCGATGAAGTTGATGCTATCGAGGCACTCAAGTCACTTGGTTTTACACAAAAAGACGCACGCGAGGCACTCAAACAAGTTGATACGAGTCACACGAGCACTAGTGACCGTGTAAAAAAAGCTCTAAAAATACTAGGAAAATAAAAAGCCCTTATGTTAGACACGATTCTTTTTAAAATAAAAAAATACATTCCGAAAAGGCTTTTTAAAATCATTCAAAAGCCCTATCACAGAATAATGGCGCTTATAGGAGCATTACTTTACCGCTTCCCTTCTCGCCACATAACCGTCATAGGTGTTACAGGCACAAAAGGTAAAAGTTCTGTTACGGAAATACTGAATGCGGTTCTAGAAGAAGCTGGTTTCAAAACAGCGGTTTCAAATACTATCCGTTTTAAAATAGATACCGAATCGACAGACAATCTCTACAAAATGTCTATGCCGGGACGATTTTTCGTTCAATCTTTTTTACGTAAGGCAGTCAACGCTGGATGTGAATACGTGGTACTAGAAATGACTTCTCAAGGCGCAGAACTCTACCGACACAAACACATACAGCTCGACTCACTCATCTTTACAAACCTCGCACCAGAACATATTGAATCTCATGGTTCGTACGAAAACTATGTGGCAGCAAAAGTAGCAATCGCAAAACAAGTTGAAATATCACGCAAAGAAAAACGATCTCTCATCATAAATAAAGACGACAAAGAAGCGCATCGCTTTCTCTCTCTTCATGTGCCAGAAAAACACACGTACTCCCTCTCCCAAGCAGAACCTTACACTCTCCAGAAACAAGGATTCACAATGACTGTTCGAGACGCCCTCATAACCTCACCCCTCTCTGGTGTGTTTAATATATACAACTGCCTAGGAGCAATCACGTACGCACAAACACAGTCGATCTCTATCGAAACCATTAAAAAAGCTCTGGAAAAATTCTCTGGCATACGCGGACGTGTAGAGAGAATTGAAGAAGGACAAGACTTCACCGTTATTGTGGACTACGCACACACGCCCGACTCTCTCCAAAAACTCTACGACGTATTTCAAAGCACTCGCCGTATTTGCGTGCTAGGAAACACAGGCGGAGGACGAGATGTATGGAAAAGAAATGAGATGGCGCACATTGCAGAAAAAGAATGTGACGAAATAATTCTTACCAATGAAGATCCTTACGACGATGTCCCTGAAAAAATAGTGCACGACATGGCTCAAGAGATGAGTAAAAAACCAACCATTATCATGGACAGGCGTGAAGCAATAGCGCATGCCCTCTCTTTGGCAAACACAGGAGATTCTGTACTCATCACCGGCAAAGGCACTGACCCCTACATCATGGGACCCAACGGCACAAAAACCCCTTGGAGCGACGCGCTCGTGACTCGAGAGGAATTACACAAGAAATTGACAAAGTGATAGTAATATAGTATTGTAATAGAGGAACAGAAACCTCAAATACTATCTATGAAAACGATTTGTTCGGAGTTTGAATGGGCACTCCTTCTCAGGAGTCTCGATGATTTCATCGAATACCTCAAAAACCCTCAGGGAGCAAAGGGATTACCCTCCCTACCCCTCCTACCACCAAAACTCGACGCCATGCTTGATCACGCCTCAGAAGAGGACTGTGAAAAAGCGGAGCAAGAGTTCATCAAGAAACTCGTCGAGAAAGACAGGCACGCATGGACTGAGTTTCTCTGTGTGGTTCAAAAGAACCCTACAGCAGATCAGCGGTACAAAGAATTCATGGGGCTTTCGCCCTTCAGTGGCTGGGTAATTATTCCAGTAAAAAAAGACTTGGGGGGAATTGTCATCGATTCAAAAGGTGTCGAACTCGCCCTTTCACACCTGCTCGTAAATCAGTTTCGAAACACTGATTTTACAGGGACGGTATTTCTGCAAACAAAAGACTTCATTATTGTTACGTAATAATATTCACCCTTCCGATACAATCGGAAGGGTGTTTTTTTGACAATACAAAATAACAAACGTAGTTTGTAGGGTATGCCAGAACTGCCCGAGGTACAAACAACAGTCGATGGAGTAAACGCCACCGTAAAAAATCTCATCATTGCTGACGTGTGGACAAACTACGCGAGTCCACTAAAAATGCACGAGGGTACTATAAAAAACCCTTCCTATTTTTCTCTATTCAAAAAAACAATTCGTGGAGCACGCATACTACACGCAACAAGACGGGCAAAAAATGTACTCATTCACCTCTCCCTCCATCAGGGAAAACCATCTGAGCAAACCATTCTCGTACACATGAAAATGACGGGACATCTCCTCTATGGAAAATATAAAAATAATAAAGGAGTGTGGAGTGCTGTAGACAATATCGCGCTTGCCGATCCTTTTAATAGACATGTACGTCTCGTCTTTTGTCTTTCAAACGGCCATCACCTTGTCTTATCTGATATGAGGAAATTTGCAAAAGTAACCCTCATTCCCACAAAAGATCTCGCCTCCTCTCCTCACCTCTCTGCCAGCGGACCCGAACCTCTCGATAAAAACTTTACCGAGCAAATATTCAAAGAACGTCTGGCTTTGGGAAAAAATAAACCCATAAAAATGGTACTCATGGATCACACGATTCTAGCGGGTGTCGGAAATATTTATTCGGACGAGATACTCTGGCTCGCGGATACGCACCCACTCACCAAAACAAATACGCTCTCAGGAAAAACAATACAGAAAATGTTTAAGGCCCTGCGCACACTGCTTCGCACAGGTATAGACCTAGGGGGAGATTCCATGTCTGACTACCGAAACATTTTTGGCGAACGTGGTACCTTTCAAAAAAAACACAAAGCATATCAAAAGGATGGCCTCCCTTGCAGTAAACGTGGTTGCACAGGAACACTTACAAAAATAAAAATCGGAGGAAGAAGTGCCCATTTTTGCCCAATACACCAGAAGAGAACTTAAACCACTAGTTCCCTGTTATGTAATTCTGTTTTATCATAACAAGATGGACGATACTGCTAAATGGCTTATATGGGCTTTTGTAGGACTTGGAGTTGCGTGGTTTTTGACTGGAGGACCAGAACGTGAAATAGCACGACAAGGAGTTTTCCTAAAACCACTTGCCCCTATCGACTCTGGGCAAGCATACGGCGGTGGCTATATAAACTCACTTTATAACAACGGAAAGACAGAACTAAAACTTCCAAAAAACGCGATAAACCTCGACACTATTGAAGAGGATATTTCTGCTTTTGCAGAAAAAATAAAAGAAGCTGAACTTATACACAAATCCCCTCTCTCACTCAGACCTCTCGTGATTGACGGTTTTAGTGGCGCACAATTATCTGACCCTCAAAAAGAATATCTTCGCATTCTTGCGAGCACAAAAAACACAGGGCCGTTTACACTCACAGGAATTAAAATCAAAAGCACCGTCACTGACAAAGAAATTATCGTTCCTCAAGGAGTAACCCTACCTATTCTCGGCTCCGCATCAAAAAACGAAAAAATATCCCTTGTTCCAGGTGAACGGGCGTTTATAAGCACAGGCAGATCCCCTATCGGAGAGTCCTTCAAAGTAAATATCTGTAGCGGATACCTCGGTCAATTCCAAACATACACACCTGAACTACGACAAGAATGTCCTGATCCCCTCGACGAACTCAAAGCCTCAGGGATCGACGAAGAAACGTGTACTGATTTCGTAAAAAAAATACCGCGCTGTTCTATCTATACAAAAAATATACCCTCAACCCTCTCAAAAGAATGTAGCGCTTTTGTACAAACAACACTCAACTACAATGGGTGTGTTGCCTCTCACAAAAACGATACGAATTTCTTTCGCAATGAATGGAGAATCTTCCTCAGTAATACTCATGAACTCTGGAAAGAAAAAAGAGAAATCATAAAAATACTTGATAGCAAAAACACAGTACTTGATGCAATAACGTACTAAAGGCGCTGAAACTATTTATCAAAAAGTTTAAAAAGTACGATACCCGCAGAAACAGAAACATTGAGTGACTCCTTTTTGCCACGCATAGGTATTTCTATTACCGTGTCGGCCCTTGAGAGAAGTGCAGGAGAAAGTCCGCGTACTTCATTACCAAACAAAACAATCATTTTGTTTTTAGAAGGGGCTTTTTTGTAATCAATAGAACGTGCAGACTGCTCTACAGCACAAATAGAAAAACCTTCTCTTGAAAGAGTTTCGAGGAGTTTACTGGGGCTTTTTACAAAAACCCACGGAACACTTTTCTCAGCACCGAGGGCTGATTTTGCAAAATCTTTTCGCGAAACACCAAATCTATCGAGAGGTGTAGGTGTATAGCCGGAGAGATATATTTTTGAAATACCTAGCGCGTCAGCAGTACGAAAAATCGCGCCTACGTTATAGACCGAGCGAATATTGTGTAAGAGTATGCATTTTTGAGAATCGGGAGACATGAGACAATACTAGCTAGAAATTGTCATTTGGCAATTTCGTGGTATTATCGATTCCATCGCAATTTGTTGAATAATCAGATTATAAACAAGCGAAATGCGGCTATAGCTCAGTCGGTAGAGCACCTGCCTTTTAAGCAGAGGGTCGTTGGTTCGATTCCAACTAGCCGCACAAAAAACAAACCGCCTTCGGGCGGTTTTTGTGCGGCTAGAGCGAGCAAACAATTTTGCTCGCGTTTGGAATCGAACAGCGGAGCCAATGATTTTTAGTAAAAAATAATGCGAGCTGGTGCCCAGCTCGAAACGAGCGACGGCGAGTTGAGAGGCGCGGGAGATTCCAACACTGATTCTCACCCCGTAATGATCGAGATGTCCAACTGCCCCCTCCTCCGTTGACTTCCCCTCCGCCTCAAGTACTCTTAGAAAAGAACGCTCCTTAACTATGGTATTCCTACGAATCACTCCTGAATGTGAAAAAGGTGACCACTCGCTCTGCGCAATTGGTCAAAGTTCTCCCCCGGGTGTATACGGTGGCTGGAGATGCACTTGTCATTGCCACAACACACACGAAGAAAAACCAAACGAAACCCAACTCCTCCTTAAGCTGGAGTTAGAAAAAACCACGCTCCAGTAGCGTGGTTTTTAAATACTTAAGGCAAATTGTTCAAGCGCCAATTTGAAATTACGTTTTCCTCGATGAGCGTCATGATACATACCCACCAACTCTGCGGACAAAGAAAGTAATTCCTCGTTTTTAAAATTTCGCGCAAAACCCTGAGATTTAGTAAAAACATACGGATTAAGCCCAGCATCTTGTGCATTTTTTGTGAGCGTTGCAAGAATCATGCTTTTTATCTGCCAGAATAATATTCCGTGCAATTCTTCGGGAGCAACTTCCTTTTCGAAAGCTCCCACCACCCCCATCCACAATGTCTTTCTATCCCTTCTCCCCAAAGCATCTGCAAGCGAAAACAAACTTGAACTTTCTTTTTTTACTTTCTCATCTTCAAATACAAAAACTTTTTCAGCATTTTTTTCTATCTTTTTTAAAATTTCTTTTGTCGCACTCGTTTCAAGGATTACAAAAGCATTATCTGACTCTTTGAGTTCACGCACCTTGTCCAAAAGTACATCTCTACTCTCGGCGTCCGCCATCACACCATCGAGAAAAACAATACTCTTGTGATCAAACAAACCCTGACTACCCGACAATTCATCAACAAGCGCAGGAGAAAATGAATCAGAATCAACATGAACAAAAGCAGACTGCGGGCGTTTGCCTTTCATAATATCGAGCAATTCGTGAGCCTTGCTCCTTGTTTTCTCTTTGTTGTTTCCGTAAATGAAGTAAAACATAGGATAAACTAATGACTCATAACAGTTTACTCTTAACCCGTCTGAGAGAAAAGAAAAACTCTTTTGCTTGGTTAAAAGTTAATCGTACCTAGTTACTAGGTATCTTCTCCATTTCCTCCCAATTATCCCCTGCCTTTGCCTCTGCTACACAGGTAATTCCAAAAATATCTTTTGGATCAATAATGCTTTCCATAATTTTTTTGAAATCTGACACCACATTTTTTACTTCACTTTTTTTGACCTCATACACGAGCTCGTCATGAACCTGAAGGATAAGGTGTACCTTGTCTGTAAGTTTTTTTGAATGCAGAAAATCATCAATGCGAATCATTGCGAGTTTTACAATGTCGGCTTCGGTGCCCTGAATAGGCGCATTGATCGCCATACGCTCCGCTGCTGCACGTATAAAAGGAAGCTTTGAGTTGATACCTTCGAAATATCTCCTGCGGCCAAAAAATGTTTCGACATAGCCCTGTCGAGAAGCCTCTGCCTTTACCCGATCGAGGTACGACGCCAAAGTACTAAACTTTGCAAAGTAATCATTATAAAACTTTTGAGCATCATCTCTGCTTGTACCGAGATTTGCCTTGAGAGCATTCACGCCCATGCCGTACAAAATACCGAAATTGATAACTTTTGCCTGACTACGCATAGTTTTTGTCACTTCTGTTTCGGCAACGCCAAAAACCTGAGAAGCTACAGCAGAGTGAACATCCTTGCCTGTTTTGAATATGTCGATAAGTTTTTCGTCTTTAGATAAAAATGCAGCAATGCGTAACTCTATCTGTGAGTAATCGAGAGCAAGGAGTGCATAGTCTTTGTCTGCGATAAATGCCCTACGTATTGCACGACCGAGTTCTGTCTTGTTTGGAATATTCTGAAGATTTGGATTTTCAGAAGACATGCGGCCCGTTGTGGTACCAGCCTGCAAAAAGTGAGCGTGCAGGCGTCCCGAGCCGTCTACCTGATCAGGAATAGTATCTATATACGTACCCAAAAGCTTTGCCAACTCACGGTATTTTATTATTTCACCAATAATAGGATGCGCCTCTCTGAGCTTCTCTAATTCAGACTCTTTTGTAGACAGTGCGCCCGTGCCAGTTTTCTTTTGGTTTTTTGCCTTGAGTCCTAAATCAGTAAACAAAACTTCGCCAAGCTGTTTTGGTGATGCAACATTGAACTCTTTTCCCGCCATCTTCCAAATGCTTTTTTCAAGCGCATCTAATTGTGCGTGATACTCTTTGCCTAATTTTTTTAAGTAATCAACGTCCACTCTCACTCCCCTCTCGTCCATTTTTCGCACAATAGGTAAAAGCGGTTTTTCTATTGTTTCAAAAACAGACGTGAGTTTTCTTTTTTCAAGCTCAGCAAAAATAATCTCGCGCGCCTGCGAAAAAGTATCCGTATGAGCAAAGTTGAGAATATCCTCCATGGTGGGATTTGTTACCGACGAAGTAA
>DAORIX010000025.1:0-7073 GCA_035438745.1 Minisyncoccota bacterium
AAAACACACGGATAGGAATGTGAGGAGCTCCATATAAAAGTGACCGTCATAAAAGATACCACACGTGACTTTTTTTGGAAACGCTTCTCAAAGACCTCCTCTATTGCTACCATAACCTCATGGCCACCCTCGTACTCAACAAAAAAGCCTCCTTTAATTATGAATTCATCGAACGCCTCGAAGCAGGCATTGAACTCATAGGCACCGAAGTGAAATCACTGCGGAGTGGAAACGCGACACTTGAGGGCTCGTATATCATCATTCGTGGTGGTGAAGCATTTATATCAGGAATGACTATACCTCCCTATCAGGTAAACAACACCGCAAAAGACTATGAACCTGAGCGCCTCCGCAAACTCATCCTTACCAAAAATGAGATTGAAAAACTGGCTGGAATTGAGTCAAAAAAGGGTTTGACAATAGTGCCTGTTTCAATGTATAATAAGAACAGGAAAATCAAAGTTGATATTGCTATTGCTCGCGGAAAACGAGAGTTCGACAAACGCGAAACAATAAAGAAGAGAGATTCCGACAGAGAGATACAGAGAACCTTGAAAGGAAATTAGATTAATCAACACACAACTCGTAACTTTTTATTTGTAACCAAAAAGTTCAAGTCAAAATGGTTAAGAGTTAATTGTTGATCGTTAGTAGTTAATCATATGGGGATGAACGGCCTAGACATAAGGTCTCATTTCTCGGTATGCAAAGTGGAGCACCAGTAACTCCTAAATCTGCTGGAAAAATTCAAATGCAAAAACTGCATTTTCAAAAGCTAAGTCTATTGTCTCTCCATTTTTTGGAGCGAACGATTTAGCTTTCGCTTACGCTAAAGCCTAAGTGACATTACTCACTCCTGATTCTCGAGCAGAGTGAGCTAGTGTTATAACCTCGAGATAGGACATATCCCCTCTTTGGTTCATGTCCGAAACAAAGAAGATCGATTGTCGTGCGTTTTGCTTGTTCTCAAGCGCGACACTCTAAAACACCTCACGGTGTAAAAATAAGCTACACTTTGTAGACGTACCCGAAATAACCTCGTGCACGTGAGTTCGATTCTCACCATCTCCACAAACATCAAACCGCCTTTACGGGCGGTTTTGATTTTGTGAGAGATGAGCGAGCACCGAATTGCTCGCGTGTGAGAATCGAAGCCGTTCTCCCATATTTTTGAGCGTTTCCACGTGAAAAAATGGGAAACGGGTACTGCTCCTGTAAGGAGCGATTCTCATTCAATGTAAGATATTTACTTTTCACACAAAAAATAAAACCCAAGTGAAAGTGAATTTGAAACACTCAACACCAGAGCAAAAATTTGATTTAAACAAACAACTCTGAGAAACGTGACAAGTCTCTACCATCGATAAGTCTCACGCCTGTCCTCTGAGCTAACTCTTTTGCTGATCTGGTAAAAGTTGAATTAGTAACAACCCACCCTTCATCTCCTCCATAAAACCCCAGGGCTGCGACCACCTCCTGCACAGCCTTATTACCCACAGCCCCTTCATATCGTTTAGCTTGAATAATTATCGTTTTTCCATCCCTTTTTGCTATCAGATCCGCACCTTGATCACCCGTAGCCGGTGTGCCTCTAATCTCTGTAAAACCATTAACTTTCAATAGACCCATGAGATAGGACTCGAAATCAATACCTTTCATCTCAGAAACATCTATGTTCAATCTTGGCTTACCCTGTTCTCTTTTATGAAAATTCTTAAATGAAGCGTCAATACTAGTCGATAGTTTTTTGTATTCATCTGGAATACTCCAACCAGATTTCTTCCATGCCTTGAGGTCGTCTTCTGAATAACCTTCCTTTTTAGCAATTTTGTAGATCAAGTTATCAATCTCTTTTGGAAGAACCTCCCAATTTTCTTCGCCGTAATCATCAACCAAGGAAACCTTTCTCTCGACTATTTCGTTAAATTGATTTATTAGATCCGAATACTTATCTTTTAGAGAAACCGCCCGATTCTCAATTTCAACTTCTTTCTGCAACTTCTGTTCTATTTGAAGTTGGCTACGTTTAACCTCAAACATTTTCTCTATTGTCTCACTTAATTTTAGATATTCCGGAGTTGCCTTCCGTCTCCACCTAGAAAGATAGGCATAATTTGGTGACATTGCTAAATTCCCCTCTGCTTCACTTATATCCTGAATACAGTCCCGAACACTATTTTCAATATAATACGCACGCTGATAGCCATCACTGATTTTATTTAAATGTCTTGAGATAATATCACCATTTCTCTCAACGAGAGTTTTGTTTCTGTCGACAACTCTACCCTTCCATTTTTCCTTCACTTTTTTTAATTCCTTACTACCCTCATGAACAGTGACTATAGCTTCCTGAATACTAGAAATAATCCATCCGATTAATCCGAATAGTAAAAATCCTACGACCACGACCACTAGTATTATCTGCATATTATTTAATTGTATTTTAACTATCCCTATAGTTCCATACCTTACTTGTGTCCCTTTTTTGTACCCACCACCTCAAAACGCAACTCCCCTACGCATTCACCTCAGACTTCACATGTCGCACCTCCTTGGACACACTATGCCCCTCCTTATCAATTTCATATATAACAATAGCTCCGAAAAGCATTTCTATATCTCTCACCTTTTCATCGGGAACATTTTCAATATATTTCATGAGAGCACGAATAGCATTACCATGAGAAACAAGAAGCACTGTAGTGCCAGCGTTCAAGAGTGGCAACAGAACACTTGTATAAAAAGGCATCACGCGTTCATACACCATTTTCAACGTTTCCCCTCCTGGCACAGGGCAATCCCAATCACGCCTCACACAGTTGAACACCTCGACACCCAACTGCTTCTGCATTTCCCATTTATTTTTTCCCGTGTACTCTCCATAGTCTCGCTCATTGTGCGCGCTCGATTTCTCCACAGGAATAGATGTTTGTCCCATACCTATCGCCATTTCACTAAACGTCTCAAAAGAACGCACCTGTGTTGAAACAAATGCTTTGTCTATATGGATGTCTCGTATGAGCTCACCCATTTCTTTTGATTTCTTGCGTCCATACTCAGTGAGATGAACATCTCTACTTCCCGTCCATATACCGAGCTTGTTCCACTCAGACTCATGATGACGAACGATAACAAGTTTTCCGTGCTCTGCGTCTTTCATAGATAGTTTAAAACTTTGGCGCTTCAATAAATTGCATACCTGCAGGAACAGCAAACACACTCGCATCAAATTTTGCCGATGTACATTTCCATGAGGTCTGCGCTCCTAGAGATGCGAAATTCATATTTCCCTCAAGTGTTCCGTTTGCACCTGCGCTTTTTACAACAGGAGTCTTCATGGCGAGAGGTGAAGCACTCGTCCATGTGTAGACAAAATCAGTATCGCTTATGCTATGGCTTTCGATAGTTTGTCCGAGAGCTTTTACAACGCTCTTGAAATCTCCTCTGAACTTTTCACCTTCTATATACACTGTTCCTGATGATTCCGCGTTCGGATCCTTCATATCAAAGGTACAGATGTACTTTCCTCCTTTACGCGCAAGCTCCTCTGGAGAGCCTTGTACCACATCACCTGTAGAAACATCACTTTCCTTTTGAGCAGATGTCTCTGTAGTAGAAACACCCTCTGTGCCAGTAGTGTCTTTTCCTTGAGAGATAAACCACACACCTCCGCCAATAACGAGAACCGCCACAATAATTCCTAAGATTTTCATAAACGTATACATTAAATAATTAACATTCTATGAATAGAGTGTACATCAAAGACGCTTTTCACAAAACAACACTCTACGAGGGACATTGAGCATAATACATGCTACACTGCCACCGGCTTGCTGTTTTGCCAGCCACAATCATCAAAGAAAGGTATTCGTCATGTCAAAACATCACGAGGGCAAAACCAAACCGTTTTCCCTTTTGTTCTTTATCAGTGTTATAACGCTTTCGCTCATTGTACTCTTTGGGCTTGTGTGGCTCATCGCCCCAGAAGTCTGGAATGTGCAAACCTCCGCAAGTATTACGTCTCTCTGTGTCGTAATCGTTGTTGTTCATCTCATCAATTCCTTTGTGGAATTCTTCTTTCATAGGTATGTGCTCCATGCACCAGTAGTTCCTTTTTTGGCCTACTTTTACAAACAGCACACACTTCACCACTCCCTCACACGTATACGACTCAAAAACGTATCGCAAGAAGGAGGACAAGAAGTAGAGAATCTCTATCCGATTCTCGAAGAAGAACAATACGAAGCATCGTACTTTCCTCCCTATTCACTCCTTGTGTTCGCGTTCCTCGCAACACCTCCTTTGGCACTGCTCCAGTGGAGATTTCCAGAAGCTCCTTTTTTTCTCGGTGGATACTTGGCTGTTGCGTTTTCACTCGTACTGTACGAGACGCTTCATGCATTAGAACATCTACCGATAGAAAAATGGAAACCTCTCCTCGACCACAAGGTATATGGAAAAATGTGGAAAGTACTCTACGGGTTCCATTTGAGACACCATGCGGATATCCATTCAAACGAATCGATATCAGGTTTTTTTGGGTTCCCTGTTCCGGATGTGATTTTGGGCACATACAAAAAGCCCGATTCACTCTTTGAACACAGGAAACCAGGAGAGAAAGAATGGTTTGCGTCGCCTCAACCGGTATTTTTTATTAGATGGCTTGACCATCTAGCAAAAAAATCGGTTGAACACAGACGTATTACCGCACGTTAGACAAAGCCAGATACTTTCAAAAGTATCTGGCTTTTTTACTATAAAAAAGTAGGCTGTGTAATAATAGAAACACTATGAGTACCTGCCCAGACTGTAACCAGAATAGAATGACTTCTCGCGGGTGCACGCTCGCCTACTTTGTGATTGATGGAGAGAAGCACAAGCGTGTTACGGGATCATATGAAAAAGGAAAATCTTTTACAAAAGAAGTTACTCAAGGCGAAGAAAAACAATGTCCCGACTGCGGTGCGATCGAGGGAAATGTGCACCATTTTGGATGTGAAAACGAGCTCTGTCCGATTCACAAGACACCCCTCATCGCCTGTGACTGCGATATGGTACGAGCGTCTGCCTAAATGCAATTAACTTGCATTTAGTGAGAAAGGCTGTATGCTTAGATACCATTAGACATAATAGTAAAACGTAATGACTCTCTACATAATCATTTCTGCTCTGTGCATCATGCTCGCCTCACTTGCGGGAGGAATATTTACCTCTCAGAGACTTGGTGCCTTTCTCCACAAAAACCTCCCCTACCTCATAACCTTCTCTATCGGTGTTTTCATCACCATCACCTGGGGACTTTTTTCAGAGGCTTTTGAGCATAATGGTTTTTGGCTGAGCATTCTCACCGCCATACTCGGAGCACTCTTTATAAAAATAGCGACCCATCTCATACCTAACGCACATCACCATCACGACACTCCCGATGATCACACCCACTCAAAAATAGATGCCCGGCACATTCTCCTCGGTGACGCAATACACAATCTCGGTGATGGACTCCTCCTCGTGCCTGCCTTTCTCGTAAGCACATCAGTAGGTATCGCGACGGCGCTCAGTATTTTCATACATGAGTTTGTGCAAGAAGTTTCTGAATTCTTCATTCTCAAACAAGCAGGATACACGACCAAACAAGCGCTCGTTCGAAATTTTATCGTTTCAACAACACTTCTCATCGGAGTTGGTCTATCTCTCGCAATCTCACATGTCGAGGTGCTCGAGGCGCCACTCCTCAGTTTTGCAGGAGGAGGCTTCCTCTACATCGTATTCCGCGACCTTCTCCCTAACACCCATGAAGCGATTCAAAAAAGAGGAGGCTCAATGAAACATCTCTACGCTCTCATCTTTGGTTTTATCATTATGTTTGGTGTAGGAATACTCGTTCCACATACCCACGAAGAACACGAGGAAGACGCTCACGCAGAAGCCCTCTCAGAGACTCTGTAATTCCAAAAAGGCCTTGTTTATTGGGCATATATGTGGTATACATAAGCTCTTAGAACTTAATTCTCTATTCAATTTGAGCAAAGATAAAACAAGAGTAAATCATCACATTCGATCAGCCGAACTCCGGGTGATTGGCTCTGACGGCGCAAATCTCGGTGTTCTCAGTCTACGTGATGCACTTCTCAAAGCAGAAGAAGCAGGTCTCGATCTCATCGAGATATCCCCTAACGCAAATCCTCCTGTTGCAAAAATTGCTGATTTTGGAAAATTCCAGTACGAAGAAAACAAAAAACAGAAAATTGCAAAATCAAAATCTCACACTGTTGAAATAAAAACCGTACAAGTAAAAATTGGTACCGGTGAACACGATCTCGCCCTCAAAGCAAAGAAGGCTTCAGAATGGCTCAAAGAAGGTCACCGTATAAAGCTCGATCTCTTCCTCCCCGGTAGAGCAAAATATCTCGATCAAAAATTCCTCAATGAGAGACTTGAGCGACTTCTTATTCTGATTACAGAACCGCACAAAATGACCGAAAAGCCTCAAAAAAGCCTTAAAGGACTAAGTACCATTATCGAAAGAGCGTAAAAACGTATACAGACTAGACAAAAAGATGAAATCAGGTAGTATATAGACTCAATTCAAGAACGCCCATGAAGACCAACAAGTCATACACAAAACGCCTTAAAGTAACAAAAAACGGCAAGGTTCTCGCTCGTAAACCAGGACAAAACCACTTTAACGCAAAAGAAAGCGGACGAGCACTCCAGCGAAAGCACAAGTCTCAGCCTTTTCATATGAGCAATAAAGAAAAGTCTCGTTTTCTTGTTGGATTTTAAACGTAACTAACACACCACTATGGCACGCGTAAAAAAAGGAACAAATGCACTGAAAACCCGTCGAAATATCCTCAAAATGGCAAAAGGATATCGTTTTGGACGTTCAACAAAAGAACGCCAAGCATATGAGGCTATTTCACACGCAGGAGCATATGCATTTGCTCACCGCAGAGACAAGAAAGGTATTGCTCGCAGAACATGGAATCTCAAGATAAACGCGGCTCTCGAAACACACGGTCTCTCCTACTCAAAGTTCATCGGTGCGCTCAAGAAAAAGAACATTATCCTCG
>DAORIX010000026.1:0-6877 GCA_035438745.1 Minisyncoccota bacterium
GATCTCCAACATTCTATCTCAGTCCTCGAAGTCAGTAATTTATTTTTTGTGACGTCTTTTTTGTTACAACTTTTTACACAGTTTGATCAGGAGGTGCTTTTGTTTTTTGTCGAAGCACGTACACCGATGAGGACACTTTTCTTTTTTGTCTCTACGCACTTTGCAGATATGTTGGTTGTTCTTTGTGTTGTGTTTTTGTTTGTTCTGATATTGCGTCGTTATTATGACCACGCGTATATATTGTCTTTTGTGTTGTGTGTTTCCGGTAGTGCTGTAACAACGTGGATACTTAAAAACGTTTTTGAGCGCGTGAGACCTGATACAGCTCTCTACACAGAGCCCTTCTTTTCTTTTCCATCAGGGCACGCAACAACGGCACTAGCACTCTATGGTTTTATCGCATTATTTTTTGCTCTACGCGTAAGGCGAATGTGGCTTTCTGTTTTCGGTTCTGTATTTTTTGTAAGCCTTGCGGTTGTTGTGGGCGTGTCTCGTTTGTACCTAGGGGTACATTACGCGAGTGATGTCGTTGCGGGTTTTGCTGTTGCTCTCGTGTGGCTCACTTTTTCTTTTTTTCTTGAAAAAAAGTATTTTTCAAAACGTATGTATTGGGAACACTATACTATTACGCGTCATGTTTCCTAAGAATGAGAGTTTAAAAGAATTAATGGAAATACCCGGCGTGGGTATACGTGTTGCCCATGATTTATATGCGCTTGGTATACGAAAAATTGTGGATTTGAAAAAAGAACATCCCGAAATTTTGTATGAGCGCTTGTGTAGCGAAAGTGGAGTGCGAGTCGACCGTTGCATGCTGTATGTTATGAGGTGTGCGGTATACTATGCGAAAACTCCGGCTAACAAAAGAGATGCGTCTCTTTTGTTGTGGTGGAATTGGAAGGATACAAAAAAGGTATGACTTTAGAATATCAAGACATTTTCAACGCTCTCAAACGAGAAAAGAATATAGAAAAAGCAGAAGTGTCTTCGCGTTTTTTTAAAACGGGTAAGGGTGAATACGGCGAAGGGGACGTATTCTGGGGAATTTCAGTACCCACCCAAAGAGGCATTGCTCAAAAATATAGTGACGCGCCTTTTTCTGTGATTGAGAAAATGCTCCGAGATCCGGTGCATGAATTTCGGCTGACGGCACTTCTTATTCTTGTCTACGCGTATAAAAAAGCATTGTTGCCTCAACGCAAAAAGATTTTTGATTTTTACATACGTCATACAGACTTTATAAATAATTGGGATTTAGTTGATTCGTCGGCACGCGACATTGTGGGTGCGTTTTTGTATGAATCTGGTGTTGATCGTGCCTTGTTGTACAAGCTCGCACGCTCAACATCTCTCTGGGAGAGGCGTATTTCTATTATTGCTACGTGGTTTTTTATACAAAAAGGGGATTACAAAGACACGTGTGCTATTGCCACACTACATCTCACGGATTCTCATGATTTAATGCATAAAGCTACGGGCTGGATGCTTCGAGAGATGGGTAAAAAATCAGAGAAGCACCTCGTTGATTTTTTAAAAAAGAATTATAAGCGTATGCCTCGCACCATGCTTCGTTATGCTCTTGAGAAATTTCCTCAAGAAATGAGAAAGGCATATCTCGCAGGTCGGGTATAATAGACTCTATGATTATGGATAAACAATTATTTATTTTTGATATTGATAACACCCTCACTGAGAGTCGCACCCCTATGGATGCTGAAATGGCTGATCTCATATGTACGCTTCTCAAGGAAAAACGTGTGGCTCTTATTTCAGGAGGAACGCTCGATCAGTTCCAAAAACAGTGTCTTACATCCCTGTCATGTGTTCCGTGTTTTAAAAATTTGATATTACTTCCTACGACAGGAGCCCTTTTGTATACATGGAACGGAACATCGTGGGTGAAACGTTATGAATATTCATTATCACGACAAGATAGAGAAAGCGTGTATGAAGGACTGTCTCGCGTTCTCGGTATGAGCCCAGAAGAGCTTGCGTCTTTTATTGATGATCGTGGTACTCAGATTACGTATTCCGGGCTTGGTAAAAACGCCTCCCCTGAAGAGAAAAAACAATGGGATCCTCATCAGGAAAAGCGCAGGTCTATTGTTGAGAAGCTTAAACACTCCATAAAGAAACTTCATATGGCTTTGGGCGGTACGACGTCGATTGATTTTACTGGATACGGTATTGATAAAGCTTTCGGTGTTTCCAAGGTTCTTGAGTATCTTTCTCTCGACCCACACGAAACTCTCTTTGTAGGTGATGCGCTCTATAAAGGTGGTAATGATGAGCCTGTGAAGAGGCTTGCTGTCGAAACTCGCATAACAGGAGGACCTGAGGAAACGAAACAAATCATTCGCAGTTTTCTGTCTTAGATTTCAGTCTTTAATTTAAGTCTCAATCGCGATATACTGTAACGGTATATGTCGAACATCCACGACGAAGAGCTCGCTTTGAAAGCCCGTTCTCTTGCCCGTACTTTTGGGAAGAGTACTTCTCTCATGTCTTCACGTGAGCATGCTATGCGTTACTATGGCACATTGCGTGCAAGTGCTCGCCGTGTTTCTAACCGGTACAGGGAACTCATCGCTCTTGTAGCACGTCTCAAACACATCACTCACGAAATCGAGTCCATTTTCGATAACTTTTTCGTGGTCGAGGCGGCAATTTTTGAACTTCAAAACAATGTTCGCAAAGAAGACTTTGTAAAGCTTCCTCTCATGATGAACGAGCAAAGGGTTTTTGTTCCTCGTTTGTACTATATCTTGTCTGGACTTGTTCGGGACACAAATCAAATAATTGATAAAGACATACTTACTGCCTTTCTCAACGAATATCAGGAGCATAGCCCGCTTTCAATACGCGAGCTCTATGCAATTCCTCCTATTTTGCAGATTGTACTTGTCGAGCACTTTGGCAAATTGATAGATCACTCAATTGAGTCGCTTCATGAGTACGAAGACGCAGAGCGTGTCTACAAAAATATTAAAAAAGAGATTACAAAAACGTCTCGGTATGAGTTTTCAAAAGTGACGTCTGATCTCGCGTCAAAGTACAGTATTATTCCTTTGTCTTTTGGTTTTTATTTGTTCCAAAAGCTTTCTCAGGAGGGTTCCGTGATGAGGCCTGTGATCAAATGGATCAAACTTAACTTTGAGAAGCAGGGTGTGGATTCGCGAGAGCTTGCTGATCTTGAAAGTAAACAACGCAATGCGAATTCGATCATTGCTTCTAATAGTATTGAATCTCTCCATTGGCTTACTCAGGCTCGCTGGGATGACATTGTTCAGGAAATAAATGTCGTTGATGCTATTTTGTCAAAAGATCCCGTGGGTGCGTATCCACTCATGGATACTGAGAGTCGAAATATATATCGACGAACAATTGTTCGTATTGCAGAGCGTGCAGGTATTCATGAGGCCGAAGTTGCCCGTAGTGCAGTGAGACTTTGCGCGAGCTCTTTTGGTGATTCTCGTAAAAAAGAAGTACACACAGAAGTACGGTCACATGTCGGTTTTTACTTGCTTGATAAAGGAAGATCAGAACTTGAGCACAAGATTGGCTATAAGCAGTCGTGGAAAGATGTTCTCTATAATTTTTTTACGCACGAGCCTGAGAAAAAATATTTCAGTATCGCCTTGTCTTTGAATATGATCATGACGTCGTGTGCAGTAGGGTACATGGCTTCTTTTGTTGCACATCCTCTGCTTATCGCGCTCGGAGGCATCCTTTTCTTTTTTGTAAATTCCGAAATTACGTTAAATATTCTCAATGTAACTATTAATCGTTTTTTACCTGTCCGAAGATTGCCGCGTCTCGACCTCACAAAAGGTATTTCTGATAAACAGCGAACATTTGTCGTCATACCGTCGATGCTTCGTAGTGTCGAAGGTGTGAGCGAGATGGTGCGCAAACTCGAAATCCGTTACTTGGCAAACCCAGAGGATAATATTTTTTATGCACTTCTTCTTGATTTTAAAGATGCTCACAGTGAAGTTTCAGAGCTCGACACAGTGCTTGTTGATACGGTAGAAAAACATATCGATGCTTTGAATAAAAAGTATGCTGTTCGGGAGAAAAAGTTCTATTTCTTGTACAGAAAAAGAGTGTGGAATCCTTCCGAAGGTCTCTTTATGGGTTGGGAACGAAAGCGTGGAAAGTTGCGTGAATTTAACATGCTCCTCTGTGGTAAAACAGGTACAACCTATGTGAATGAATCTACGTTTAATCATGTGCCACAAATTCGTTACGTCATTACTCTTGATGAAGATACGGAGTTACCAAAAGAAAGCGCGCGCAAGCTCATCGGATGCATCGATCATCCACTTAACAAGCCTGTTTTATCTGGGGATCGTGTAGAGCGAGGATACGGAATTATACAACCGAGTGTGAGCGTTCGTCTGGCGTCCGCAACAAAGTCTCTTTTTTCTCGTTTGTATTCGTCTAATTCTGGTATCGATTCTTATTCCAGTGCCGTCTCTGATGTGTATCAGGATTTGTTCGGTAACGCACTCTTTTTTGGTAAGGGTATTTATGATGTGCAGGTTGTTGAAAAAACAATGGAAGGGAAGATTCCTGACAATCGTGTACTTTCTCACGATTTACTCGAGGGTATTTATGCGCGGACAGGGTTTGCAAGTGACATAGTATTTTTTGATGGTTTTCCAAAGTTTTATCATGAGTTTATTATCCGTCTCCACAGGTGGATTCGCGGTGACTGGCAAATTGTGGGCTGGTTGATGTCACCCTATACTCCTCGTGGCGCATCAAGCGCGACTGTAGGATTTTCTTTTGTTGATAGGTGGAAAATTGCTGACAATTTGAGACGTAGTCTCATTCCTCTCGTTGCTTTGTGTTTGATTGTTTACGCTGATTTTACCGACATACCGTCTTTGATTTTGAACGCATACATCGTTTTCGCTCTCGGATCACCTTTTTTTGTTTCTCTTCTCAATGATGTCTTTTCTTTAAAGAGGGTGCCGACGGCAATACGTTTTAATGATACGTTGTGGCAGATACGCTCAACGTTTGTGCATGTGGTATTGCGTTTAGTTTTTCTTCTCCATCAAGCCTTCGTTTCTGTTTCTGCTATCTCTGTGACGCTGACTCGATTGTTCATTACTCATAAGTACTTGTTACAGTGGCAAAACTCGACCGATGTAGGACAGAAATTGCGTGGGCGCCTCTGGGAGTACTACCGTGCAATGTGGACAACAGAACTCATTTCTCTGTCGGTAATACTTGTTTTTGGATCTGCTGGGCATTTCAATATGATTGTTTTGTGGTGTGCCGTATGGTTCTTGTCTCCTCTTGTCGGTTTTGCGGTAAGTATTAGCCGTACACAAAAAGAAGTTCTCAATCGTAGTGATGCACGCATGCTTCGGTCACTTGCCTTTAGAACGGCAGGGTATTTTTTGAATTTTTCACAAAAAGAAAACAACTGGCTCATTCAGGATCATTTTCAAGAGCTGCCAAAAATAACAGAGGCGTCACGTTTGGCAACATCACCAACAAATCTTGGTATGTTGTTTGCGTCCCTCTATTCATCGTATGCATTTGGACACCTCTCACTCTCATCATTTATTGAGCGTACAAAAAAAGCACTTGTAAGTCTCGGTAAGCTCGAACGTTTCAAGGGACATCTCTATAATTGGTATGACATTGAAAGGCTTGAGGCTCTTTTGCCGAAATATGTTTCATCGGTAGATAGTGCCAACTTCTTACTCGCTCTCATTTCTACAAGGCAGGGTGTGCAAAAGATAAAACACACGCCTCTTTTGGAGGATACTGTTTTTAGGGGTATCGAAGACGGTCTGTGTACTTTGGTGGAAGAGATTGAAATACTTTCTAAAAAAGATTTTTCATCAAAAACACTGCGTAAGGCAATAAGAGTTTTTGATCGTGTGGCACGCAAAGCCTATGCGGTGAGTGTTAAGGGCTCTTCGTCGGGAGATCTGCATTCTATGTATGCATTTCTTATCCATATACATCCTTTCATTACAGATATTGAAAAGGCTCTCGGAGCAATTAAGACACATGAATCTGTGCGTGGTGCTGAGGGTGTGTCAGGAATAGCAGAAAGAGTTATTGCTCTTGTGGAGGAGCATGTGTCATTCATAAGACATGTTGCTCCTTATAGTACGTATCATGATCAGTCGATACATTCGTATGCTTCTCGGGATGCTTTGTTGTTTAAAACATACACTGCCTTTAGTCACGTGCTTGGACATGTTCCAACACTCACATCTCTCGCGTATGATTTTGAACATAAGGTCTTGTCTCTTGATATGAAAAAGAGCATCACTGACTCGAGCCTGTCTCCTGAGGCAAAAGGCCACCTCTTTGCATGGTTTGAACATACACTGAGGGAAGTAAAGAGGGCAAAAAATAATGCTGTTGCCATGCTTTCTGATATTGAGCAGATTGAGCGAGAGTATTCACGATATATTGATGAGGCTGATTTTGCCTTTCTCTACAATAAGGAGAGGGGACTTTTCCATATTGGATACAATGCAACATTTAATCGTATTGATAATGCTTGTTACAATTTTTTGGCTTCTGAATCAAACTCAGTCAGTTTTGTTGCGATACTGAAGAATCAGGTGCCGCAAAAACACTGGTTCTATTTAGGACGAAAACTTGTTCGTTCAGGAAAAGACATTGCTCTCGTTTCGTGGGGAGGATCTCTCTTTGAATATTTGACATCTCTTATTTTCTTCAAAGCTCATCCTGAGAGTTTGCTTGGTAAAACAGGACGTTCTGCCATACGTGTGCACCAAAAACACGCCTTAAAAACTGGTACTGTGTGGGGAATGGGCGAGTCTGCGTATCGTGTTTTTGATACTGGAAAGCATTATCAGTATCAAGTTTTCGGTAG
>DAORIX010000027.1:0-6493 GCA_035438745.1 Minisyncoccota bacterium
CCGCCAGGTAATATCTTTACCCGCGCGAGCCATAGACCGTGAAAGAACATTAACGCTTTGGATGAAAACGTCGTGGATAGAACCACGAACCTTTTCAATCTCTTCGCGTTCGCCATTCTGGTCAAACGCACTGCTGTACTTGAGCCTGATCTGCTCGAATTTGCAAATCGACTCCGTGTACCGTAGTGCGTCATTAATCAAACCTTCCAGAATTTCACTAAGAAATTCGTTGTCACGACAGAGACTCCTGAGAGCCTCGACCGTAACACGAGGCTTGAAACGTCCAACGGACTTTTCAAGCATTTCCGTATCTATTTGTGTTGTCATGGTTCAATCCTTTATATATTATATCATATTATAGGCAATAGTCAATATGTCCTCGCATACCCCTCCACAACCACTATAAAACCGCCTTGTGAGGCGGTTTTATAGTGGTTATCTAAGAAAGAGATTTTTATACGTCGATATTTGCTTTGTGAGCGTTAGAAGTAATGAATGTCTTTCGTGCAGGCACATCAGTACCCATGAGCATATCAAATATCTTGTCAGCTTCCTGCGCATCTTCAATTCGTACTTGCTTGAGTAAGCGTCGAGCAGGATCCATAGTCGTTTCCCACAACTCTTCTGAGTTCATTTCTCCGAGACCCTTGTAGCGTTGTACGTGACGCTTTGGTGCCTTCTTTGCAGATTCTTCATCCTCAGGTTCGTCAGCAGAAACGCCTTCAGTATCCAAAGGAATCTCATCCTTTCCGAGAGCCTTTGCTTTTTCTTCTTCAGAATAAAAATATCTAATCTCTTTTCCTTGTTTCACTTTGTAAAGTGGTGGTTGAGCAATGTATACGTATCCTCCATCAATGAGCGGTTTAAAATAACGGTACAAAAGAGTCAAAATGAGAGTTCGAATATGCGCACCGTCCACATCGGCATCGGTTGCGATAATTATTTTGTGATAACGAAGTTTGGTAATATCAAAAGTCTCACCGATGGCTGTACCCATGGCAATAACGAGGTTTTTAATTTGTTCTGATCCGAGCATGCGATCGAGACGCGCACGTTCAATGTTGAGAATTTTTCCTCGGAGCGGAAGTACAGCCTGTGTCTTTCGATTACGTCCTGTTTTTGCAGTACCTCCCGCAGAGTCTCCCTCCACAATAAACACTTCAGCATCCTTGGCGTCAGTACCGCTCTCACAGTCAGCAAGTTTTCCAGGGAGTGTCATTCCTTCGAGAGCACCTTTTCGCAAGATCGAATCCTTTGCAGCCTTTGCTGCCTTACGTGCCTTAAGGGCCAAAATCGCCTTTGAGACAATTGCCTTTGCATCATCAGGATTCTCCTCGAGAAACATATTGAACGCTTCTCCAAAAACAGTGGCGACAGCAGACTGTGCTTCTACCGATCCGAGTTTTGCCTTTGTCTGACCTTCGAATTGAATCTCACGAAGCTTTACCGAAATCACAGCAGTGAGTCCTTCGAGCACATCTTCACCAGTGAAATTTTCTTCGCTTTCTTTGGTGAGATTATTTTTTCGAGAATAGGTATTGAGTGTTCGCGTGAGAGCTGTTTTGAAACCGGTGATATGCGTACCTCCTTCTGGGTTATAAATATTGTTTGCGAACGGCAAAATACGAGATGAAATATCATCAACATACTGAAGAGCGACTTCAACTGATTCCACACCCTCTGCTGACTTCTCTACGTAAAATACATTCTTGTGAACAGGCTTCTGAAGAGAGTTGGTAAAACGCACAAGGGACATAAGTCCTCCTTCGAAATAGTATGTTTGTGACGGAACTTCGAGTCCGAGATCCCTGAAATAGAAAACATCATCGAGGTCGATAGAGCCTGGGTACTCGCGTGCATCAATCACAGTAATACGGAGGCCTTTCACGAGATACGCCTGCTGTCTCAAGTGATTAACGATTTTGTTCCAATCAAAAGAAATTCCCTCTTTGAAAATAATAGGATCTGGCTCAAAGCGGACAATAGTACCGTGCTCTTTTGAGGAACCGATTTTCTTTACTGCAGCTTTTTTCTTGCCTTGAGAGTATTCCTGCATGTGAATACCGCCGTCCTTGTGTACCTCTACGCGACACAATACCGAAAGAGCGTTTACTACAGACGCACCCACTCCGTGGAGACCTCCAGACACTTTGTAACCACTATCATCTCCTCCGAATTTTCCACCGGCATGGAGAACGGTCATGATTGTTTCGAGAGCAGAAACTTTTGTTTGTTTATGAATATCAACGGGAATACCGCGTCCGTTATCAACGACGCGAATCTGATTTCCAGGAAGAAGCGAGACCTCGATATCGTTGGCAAAACCACCCATGGCCTCGTCTCGAGAGTTATCAAAAATTTCCCAAATCAAATGATGCAGACCGTCTGGTCCTGTAGTACCGATGTACATTCCCGGGCGCTTTCGCACTGGTTCCAGACCCTCGAGAACCTGAATCGAATCTGCACCATATGAACCAGCCTTTTTCTTTTCTTCTTTAGCCATTTTTTGAATAAAAATAACAGGTTTTGCGCCTTTTTATATGGAAAAAGTATACCATTTTTCGAGCTTTATGAATCTATTGACTTATCATTTTTTGATTGCATAATGAACACAAAGCTCCTTATATGACACTGTATATTCTCCTCCCTAAGGATCGTCTAAGAAACTTTCTTTTAAGCTCGCTTCATGACCACATTGTCCTTGAAATTATCTCGCTCGAAGACATAGCGCCACCCAATCCAAAACTCTTCATACCGGAGATTTTGGAGAACGAGGTCAGAAAACTAACCCACTACTACTACCCAGCCGAAGAAAAAACGTGGGTAGACGAAACAAAGAAAAAGACCCGTGCAAAAAAAACGCCAAAATGCACACATCCGAAACATCGACAGGTGTATCGACGCGAAAGACGCTCATGACGAAACATGCAGTCAAAGAAGAAAAAAGGCGCAAGGAAATAGTCCAAAAACTCCTTGAGCATTTTGGAAATCCTTACCGCTATCACAGCATAGAGCATACAAAAAGAGAACGCCTGCTAGAAAATACTGCGACAAAAATAATGAGGGTGACCTTCAGCTCACGCAGTGAAACAGAAATTTCACTTATGAGAGAAGAAGTCCTCGCACTGCTAGAGGAATTGGATATAGAGATAAAATCAGCAAAACCACAAAACAGAAAATGTTAGTGGTTTTTTATTGAGAGACTAGAGGACACTCCCCTTCGGTGTATGACTCCACAAGAGGATTAACACATGCGGTACAGATGCTTGCCATCGTCTCGTACACAGGCTCACAAGGCGCTTTAATACACTGAACACGAACCTTTGCGCACACAGGAGCATAAATCATAGTGCAGATCTCTGCCTTCCGTGACTCATCTGTACATTGCATAGATGCTCCGGTAGGAGTTTCCACAACAACCGGTGGACGCACAAAGAAACGACCTCCGAAAAAGAGAATACCGAGAACAATAATCATTAAACCAACGACGCTATAGAGTATTTTTTTCATATTTGTATAAAATAAAAACCTACACACATGCCTACCGAGGCTCCCAGCCTTTTTCCTTGACTGCTCCGTATACTTTTTCCATCACCCCTACTATTTCAGAGTCTGACAGTGTCCTTGTAAAAGACTGGAAGATAAATCTAAAGCCATAGGACCTTTTTCCGTCTTTTTCAAACATATCAAAAAGATCTGGACCTTTTACGAGGATATCGCCTCCACACAAGCGCACCGTATCAAAGAGGACGGCTCGAGCCTTCGCTTCATCAACACTAAGAGGAGTGAAAAAGGCGATATCTCTCGTGATAAAAGGATATGAAGAAAACGGTTTGTATTTCTTCTCTTTTGAAAGAGGAACAAAGTGCAAGTCACGCAAACCGCCGGCTTTTCCCAACACAGAAACAAGAGAAGTTACATCTATTTCTGTTACGGCTCCATGAGCACCTACCTCTAGAGGAGAAGTCAGAAGTGGTTGTCCTATTTTTTTTGAAACAGCGTCGAGCGCCTCACGGAGTACCCCCTCAGACGTCACGCCTTTCTTCTTCTTGAGCTGAAGCACTCCCACGCTACAGAGTGTTTTCTCGCCTGTCTTCAAAAAGACCTTTCCTATTTCAAAAACGCGTATCGCATCGAGTCCTAGCAAATCAGCATTACGTGCATTGTACACGAGCGCTTCTTTTGTTTTTTCAATGAGATTTTCTCTCAAATGATCCTTGTCTCGAGCGAGAGGGTGTGCGATCTCAAAAAAACCTTTTGATACGAGAGAGTATGTAAGCAACTCAGAAAAACCACTTTCAATGAAAGCGTTTTTCATTTTTTCAGACCAATAGAACACAGCGTCTGATTCAACACGAGGTATCTCTGGAGGAAGAGTTGCTGGTAGTACGGCATAGCCATAGAGACGTCCGACTTCATCAGCTACATCTTCAGGAGACACGATATCGAGGCGTTCAAGAGGCGGTGTAAGTGTGTATGTATCACCTTGAGAAACAAAAGAGATACGGAGGGACGACAAGATCTTCTCAAACTTTTCTGGTGCGATATCAATACCTATCATCCGACACACCCCCTCCCGTGTAGTACGAATAACCCACGGTACAGCCTGTACAGGGTATACATCAGTCACCATTCCGGCACGAGAACCTTTTGACAGGCTCACAATAAGCGCAGTCACCTGCTCAAGCGCAGAAGAAGCTATTGCGGGTGTGATCTCATTTTCGAAACGCTTCGAAGAGTCATTGCGTAATTGGGTACGCGTAGAAGTTTTTCGAACAGACACAGGATCAAAGTGCGCAGACTCGAGTATAATATTTTTTGTCTGGAGAGTTACTTCGGCACGCTTTCCACCCTTTACTCCTGCAATGGCTAGAGGTCCAACATCATCAGCAACCACAAGATCGGTTTCGTTTAACTCTATTTCCCTACCATCGAGGATAACTATCTTTTCGCCTCTACCTGCAAAACGAACAGTAATGCCCCCGACCACCTTGTCTGCATCAAAAGCATGAAGAGGTTGCCCGGTATCAAACATCACAAAGTTTGTAGCATCAACAATAGTGTTTATAGAACGAGCACCAATAGACTCCAGTCGTGTCCGAAGCCATGAGGGAGAATCCGCTACAGAAATATCACGAATGCTTTGTGCAGAGTAACGTTTGCATTTTTTCTGATCAAATACAGAAACTGATGGCGAAGCAATAGAAGCGTCAACCAAAACAGGAACATAACGCTTTGCATCATGGCATGCAAGTCCGGTGATCGCTGACGCCTCACGAGCAATACCTCTGTGTGACAGAGCATAGTGCGCCCTATCAGGTAATACTTTTATATCAAAAATAATATCACGGCCTTTTTTCTCTATACCTTCAACTTCAAAAGCATGCGCATTGAAAAGCTCAGCAAGAACAGACGGTTTTGGCAAACCACGTGTTAAAAAATTCTTTTTAAAATATGTCTGAAGCCATGCGTAAGAAACTTTCATGAGTTTAAAATTGATTTATCAAACGAAGATCGCCTGAATACAAATGTCGAATATCATCTATGCCGTAACGCAATTGAACAAGGCGATCAACACCCATACCGAAAGCAAAACCTTTCCATACCTTAGGATCAAGTCCTGACGATGCGATGACATGAGGATGCACTAATCCTGCACCCATAACTTCGAGCCATCGATTGTTCCACCATACGTCAACCTCTACCCCAGGCTCGACGAAACCGAAATAACTTGAACGAAGACGAATCTTTGCTTCGGGTCCCAAAAATTCTTTCAGGAACTTTTCGAGGGTTCCCTTGAGCTCCGCCATAGAAACCGTCTTGTTTACATAGAGACCTTCGAACTGATGGAATTGTGCTTCATGAGTTGCGTCTGTTGCTTCGTTTCGATACACCTTACCGGGTACAACAATTTTAAAAGGTCGTGGATTGGAAGCGAGAGATTCCAAGAAACGAACTTGCACCGAAGAGGTATGTGTACGCAAAACCTTACGCGCCTCTCCGGGTTTTGTCTTTACCCAAAAGGTATCCTGCATATCTCGAGCGGGATGATCCGGCGGCACATTAAGGGCGTCAAAGTTATGAAATTCAGTTTCAAGTTCTGGACCAGACGCGACAGAGTAGCCCATCATATCAAAAATCCCGCACATTTCGCGTATAACAGAGGTTATAGGGTGAAGATGACCTTTATCGCTCATACATAGAAATCATAGCAAATAAGCGTGATTTTAGCGATACAAAAACCCTTTTTTCGAATCTGAGATGTGCCAAAGAAGTTTGGCACGAGGTGGCGCAAAAAAACCGCACGTGCGGATATTTTGTGGAGCCACCTCTCAGATTCGCTTCTTACAGAAGCAGTACAGGTTTCCTATTTTTTCGAAATAGGAATTTCTCAAAAATATAGGAGAACCTTTTCGAATCTGAGATGTGCCAAAGAAATTTGGCACGAGGTGGCGCAAAAAAACCGCACGTGCGGATATTTTGTGGAGCCACC
>DAORIX010000028.1:0-6464 GCA_035438745.1 Minisyncoccota bacterium
TCCCGGGAGGATATGGAACACTCGATGAATTCTTTGAAATCATAACTCTCATCCAGACAGGTAAAATTCCTAAAACACCCGTCGTGCTCGTAGGGTCTGAGTTCTGGAACAAGCTTGACGCATTCATTTTGGAAGAACTTCTTGAGAAATATAAAGCCATTGACCCCGAAGACAGAAATATTTACCGCATTACCGATGATGAAGATGAAATCATAGACATTATCAAAAGAGCCCCCCTCCGCAGAGAATAAAAAAACCGCCCACATGGGCGGTTTTTTTATTACTGATTTTTCTTAAATAGATTCATTACTGTGTAACGTCCTGCTCCAGCAAGCACAATCGCAAGAGCGCCAAGGAACAACATAAGATCAAACTCATAGCCCCCCAAAAATCCTTTTGAAAGTTTTACGAGATAGATAGCTACCACCATAGTAATCGCAAGGAGTATTCCCGCCCATTGAGTAAAGACTCCGAGAAGCATTGCTACACCTCCAAGAAGTTCAACATAGGCAACAACGTAAGCCCACAAAGGAGAAAGATGGAGCACGCTACCAAAAAAAGAAACTGTCCCTGACATATCCCCTATCTTTGCCCAGCCATGTGCAATAAAAACAAGTGCGAGACCGATACGAAGGAGCAACAAACCCAAATCAACATTATGTAGTTTAGACATATTCATACTATTCATTCTTTAAAATTAATAAAATACTCTCTTAGTATAATCTTTGAAATGTACCTTGGGAATAACTTATGATCGACGAGAAACGAGAGAAGATGGAGCCCCGACAATGAGAACCTTGTACACATCAACAAGAGCAAGGAGAAAAGCGACAACAAGAGGGCCAAGAAATATCCCTACCGGTCCAAAAAAAGTTATACCTCCGAGCACCGCAAAAAGCACAAGTATTGGATGAGCACGAAATCCTTGTCCCACAAGCATAGGTAACAGAACATTATCTATTGTTCCTACGGCTACTAGTCCCCACGCCATGAGCCCAACGGCACTGGTAGTCGCACCTGTTGCAAACAAAAAGATAACAGAAGGTATGAGCACGAGACTTGTGCCCAACCATGGCACGAGAGCAGCGACCGCAGCCAAACACCCCCAGAGCACCGCATGTGGTATACCGAAGAGATAGAGACCGAGACCAGCTAATACTCCCTGAACTAACGCAACGAGAAGAGACCCCCTCATAATAGAGGCAATTGCCTGCTCGAGACGATGAATAATACTCACATCGTATTTATCTGAAAGCGGAGAAAGATCTATGAGTGTTTTTTTGAAACGAGGACCATCCTTCAAGAGATAAAATAACGTTATGGCGCCGAGAAAAAAATTGAAAACAATTGTTGCTGTACGAGAAAACAAATTACCCATATTGTTTACAACCCACGCTGTCGCCTCTTCTACATATGTTTCAAAATGTGGATCGAAGCTCGGATATATTTTTTGAATAGGAGCGATAATATTCCAAGTGAGTCGGTCTATATCACCAAGACCTTTTTCACGGACATTGTAATAGAGCGTATATGACTCGTTAAATATCTCTACTCCAAGAAAAACAAGAGGTACAACGACGACAACAAGTGCGAGTATCATCGTAAGAAGCGAGGAAACAAAAAGAGAAGGTACAAAACGCTCGATAAAGCGATGAACAGGACGAAGGACTACCGCAAGCATCGCTGCGAGGGCTACGGGCGCAACGAACGGCAAAAATATAAAACCAGTAAGAACAAGTACGCTAACAAAAAGTATAAGAAAAAAATATGCTTGAATACGTTGAGATTCCATGAACTTATTTTACCACAGATTGCGACCGTACATGTGGATTCTTTTCTACAATCCTTATGCATTCCTCGGAACAAAACGCCTTGTCTTGAGAGACACAGTCAAGACAACACAACATTTGATGCCTGCAGCGAGAATTTGTACAGTCAGCATAGCTCTCTGTCGCAACGCCACATTTTTCACACACACCAATAACGGGTCGTGTTTGTTTTTTAGGATCATATGCCATAGTCACGCGTTTATCAAAAACGTACAAAGATCCCAAAAAATCTTTTCCAGGGTATTTTTTCATATACGATACAATACCGCCATACAACTGAGAAACATCTTTGAAACCCTCTTTTACGAGATAACCCGAAGCCTTTTCACAGCGAATACCACCCGTGCACACGGTCACAACTTTTTTATTTTTTAAATGCTTAAGTGTTGGCAACACCTTCGGAAGATCACGGAAATTTTGCATTGGTGGCAAAATCGAGCCTGCAAAATGACCCACTTTATGTTCATACGTATTTCTCATATCTACAATATGAATATCCTTTCCTTCGCGCAACCACGCATGGAGTGTCTCAGGTTCTATGTGTTTACCGGTCACCTTACGAGGATCAACGTCTTTTTTCTTCGGCAAACCAAGAGTTACTATTTCAGGACGAACCTTTACCGATAAGCGAGGAAAAGCTTCACCGGTACCATCGCTCACCTTCCAATGAACGTTTGAAAAACCACGCTTGACCGACATGGTTTTTATGTATTTTTTAATATTCTTTGAGAGACCTTCGAGGGTTGCGTTAATACCCTCTTCGGCAATGATTACACGTCCTTTGAGCCCCAGCTTTTGACACAGCTCGGTGTGCTCGAGAGCAAACTTTTGCGGATTACGTATTGATGTGTACTTGTAGTACAACAAAATGTCGTATGTTTCTTTCATGGACGATATACTACACCGATTTCTAAAAAGAAAAAAGGCTAAGAGAAATAGATATAAAGATACTTTCCAATAACGGTCATGAGGCCTACAAAGAATGTTCCCCACGCAATATCAACGAGAGTAACTGCAAGTCCCCAGTCCTTAAAAAGAGCTAAGTTGGTCATATCATAAAAACAGTAGACCAAAAAACCACACAAAAGACCCCACAAACACGTAGTGAGAAAGTTTTCAGAAGTCACTTTTGGAAGCACAAAAAAGACAATGAGGAGGGCGAGGGCGACATACACAGCGAGTGTTGCAGGTATATTTGGAGCAAGTGATGATCCAGACATTCTAAGGAGCGAGCCAATCTTATTCTTGTAAAAATCTGATGCAATGAGACCTATCCATACGGCATCGATAATCGGACCAATGACCACTAGCGCGAGAATTGTTTTTAGAGATGTCATAAAAATATATTAACCGAAAATACCAATAATAAAGGACATGAGAAGAATAGAAACCAACTGATATGAAGCGTTAATACTCACCAAAACCAAAGAATCCTTGCCATACAAAAAACTATTGACCATAACTGGTAACATGAAACCGATCCACAAAACAAGAGCGGCTATGATTAGTCCCGATAAACCGACAAAAACAACAGAGTTAAAAATAACAGCAATACAATACGCTGTCACAAGTGCAAGAGCGCTCCCTACTGTATAGGTTCTTGCCATACCCGAACCATTTGTAATTGACTTGAGAGACTCTTCCGTATGCCCCATTTCAGCATTCCATCGCTTACCAAACAAAAATGGCGAGTACCAAACAAAACCGAGAGCCATCGAGACAACAGCTGAACAAATAACAGTTATAAAAGATATGTCATGGAAAAACATAGTATAAAAAACACATTACGTTTGTAATGTGTTTAGTATATCACGCCTACTGTACGAGGAATCGAGAGAGTACCGGCGCCTCATCCTGAGACACGAGCTCATCAACCTTGAAATCAAACTCACCGTCACCGTTGTCTTTGTAAATCACCGTTGCATACATAACCTGAGAAGCGGTTGGACGAAGGAGCTCCACTATTACATCGCGCGCTGTTCCGGGAAATACTTTTTGTGCACCGAGAATTCTTCCCATTACATCATTATTGTTTTCGCGAATTGCAACCCATGAAATCTCTGGGACGGTCACCGAGGAAATAATCACAGAGGATCCTGCGCTTTGATTATTAACAGAAACTGTATACCGTGGAGAACTTGTTGCGATAGGAATATTAATATCCACAGCATCAGGAATATTCTGCAAACTCTCCTTTGCATTACCTCCGAAAAAATAACCGAGAAGCATACCGACGATGAGACCTGAAATAAAAAAAGAAACTGAATGAGTATCGAGTGTCCTGATAAGATTTTTTTGCGGGTTATTCTGATTGTTCATACATTTTTATTAATTTCCCCTAGTATATAAGACGTACTTATAGTTTTCAATGTATATACCCCTAAACACCACAGACTAAGGCACTACACCAGGCGTTCACGAGCCTTAGTCTTGTATCCTTCAACATGAGGCTGATTAAAAGCATTGATATCTGCACAATGAGCAATAATGAGCGTTTCAAGCATTTTAAACTGCATAAAACAGCCCACCTCTTCGAGAGATAACCCCTCGAGAACACATTCATCAAAGGGTATCTTGTCTTCCCTATAAGAATCTTTCACCCCCTCATACAGAGCTGAGGAAACACGACACATATCTCTCGCTTCAACACGCGCAAGAGCAAGAGAAAAAGCACCTGTTGTGTATTCACTCTTGTGAAGACTTTCAACAGAAACAAAGGTGGTAAAAAAATTTGCCAAACCTCCGAAGTAACGCTGACCAACCGAGTGTAAATCCTCTGTGCCTACAGACACTGTCGGAATAAAACCAGCTGGAGACGGTAACCCCTTCACTTGTTTTCCCAAACTCTCTCCTGAAAGTTGTCGGTACCACTTGCCCAAATCTTCTAGAGACGGACTAAAAACAAAAGTATCCCTGACAGCTTTACCCCTGAGGGACTCACGCAAAGCGTACAGTGCGGAAATAAGAGCTGATGGTAATCCATGAGTTTTCATATGAAGTGCTTTTTGTGCGCCAGAAACAAGCGCGTCAACATTGAAACCAGCAAGGATAAGGGGCGCGAGGCCTGCTGCAGAAAATATAGAAAACCGACCCCCAACAGGCGGAGGAATAACAAGAGTGGTTAAGCTTTTCTTTTTTCCAAAAAGAGCAAGAGCAGAGTTATCATCCGTTACCAAAATAATACGCTTGTCTATGTCGCCAAACTTCTCCTCTAGAAGGCGTGTAAGTACGTCAGCGTTTGCGGTGGTCTCTAAGGTTTTACCTGATTTGCTCACATAAAGAAACACGAACTCTTCCCTGTCGGTTAAGCTCGACACAAGACCGGCGGTAACCCTCAAAAAAGACTCGTCACAATTTTCCAAAAAAATAATGTGCGCACGCTGAGTGTGTTCAGGATCGTACGCAAACGCTTTTTGAAGCGCACGCGCTCCGAGACTAGAACCACCAATACCAGCAACAAAAACGTACTTTAATTTTTTTGAAATAAAAGGAACAAGTACCTTCTTTACATACTCGAGATGCTTCACATCATACGGTAACGCCAAAAAACTCTCAGGAGCAAGATACGCGCTATCTTTTGAAGCATCAATCAATCGAGTAAAATAGGCACTTGCCTTGTGAACAAGTTTTTCATCCAAAGGTCCAGTGTAAGAGTGTGAATACTTCATAACTACAATTAAGTATACCAAAATTCCTAGCTACCGAGCACAACCCGAATCACATGATCGCGTTTGTCATATACGAGGGGTACCTGGAGGCTCTCCATTCTTACAGAGTCTAACCAGACCTCTTTTACGTTTGAACTAAAACCTTCTGGCTTTTCGAGGGTAGTGACAAAACGTGTGCCATTTTTTACAAAAGTTATCTTTGTCGATGTCCATTCTGAAGGCAGTGAGGGTTTAAAGGTGAGAACATCGCCGGTAACATTGAAACCACACAAAGACTGAAGAATTGTTTTGTACATGACTCCCGCAGAACCTGTATACCATGACCAACCAGCTCGTCCTTTGTACGAAGGTTCAGCATAAATATCAGACGCAACCACATACGGCTCAGAGCGATACTCTGATACTTTTTCCTTTGAATTAGATCTGAGGAATGGATTAACGAGATCGAGAATTTTCTTTGCACTATCTGCTTCACCTTGAGCAAACAAAGCCTGAGCAGCCCACAAAGTTGCGTGATTGTATTGTGAGCCATTTTCTCGAACACCGGGTGGATAATCTTTCACATATCCAGGATCGAGCTGTGTTGTTTCAAGTGCCGGAGACAGAAGTTTAAAATTAGAACCATCAAAGAGTTCGGAGAAAGCAGACTTCATTGCTCGCACAGCGCGCTCAGGACGTGCCTTGCCTGATAGCACAGACCATGACTGCGCTATCGAATCAACTTTGAATTCACGGAGCTTGCGAGAGCCTAAGGCAATACCACTGTCCAAAAATGCTCGACGATACCATCTACCGTCCCACGCGTTCTTCTCAACAGACTTTTGTATGTGGTTGCTATAGTTTTTGTATTTTTCTGCACGATCTTTGTCTCCAAATCGTTCAACATAAGGAATGTAGAGGGTGAGCAGGTAAAGCAAGAACCAAGCAACCCAAACACTCTCACCTCGCCCACCAATTCCAACCCGAC
>DAORIX010000029.1:0-6387 GCA_035438745.1 Minisyncoccota bacterium
ACTCCTACTGTACCAACATAACAAATAAAAAAGCACCCGTTTTAAGGGGTGCTTTACTGTCATATGCTTCTCTGTTTACGGCCACTTATTAACAGCGAGGAACATTTCGCCTGTTGGATGGATAGTTCTCCAGGGAGTAACTGTCAGCATCCGACGAGCGATGTCTCTAGACTTTCCACAAGATAGAGCAGGCACAAGTTCCACCTCTACCTGACCTCCGCCTGTACTCTTTTGGAGCATCTTGGCACTTGAACCCAACGCCGTTACGCGATGATGTTCCTGTACTGTCGGGTAATTCAACCCGAAATCAAGAAGCTCCTCAAAAATACTCGGTCTCATCCAGAGCTTGTCTCCGGACAAAAGAGAAATTGCTTCCTCTGATCCAGCCCTCTTGTTGAATTTGACCAAGTGAACAGTGTACGGACCCTTACTCTTTTTTTCAAGAGGAAAACGATCCTCAGTAAAATAATGCGAAATATGTCCCGTAAGAGACTCTCGCTTCTTTTTTTTCTTGAACTGTTCGAGGCGTTCATCAAATGAACCCTCAATTGGCACAACATCAAACGTGTTGACTGTAGCTACGATTGACCACGTTGGACCAATAGAAAACCGTGCTCGTTGGGTATTTGTCGTAATGGTATCGATACCTGACGGACCTTTCAAAATAACTTGAAAGGAAATCGCTCCAACGACCTTCTCTTCAGTAAACTCTGTCGGCTCTGCGATGACTGGTCGCAACGGCATACGCTGTCTTTCTTCAGTTTTTTCCTCTAACAATACTGTTTTTGACATAGATGATTGGGGACTTGAGACAATTTTTGAAAGGACTAATCAACCTCATTTAACATAAAAAGAGTGTATTTGTCAATACACCCCCTTATTTCCTCCTGAAAAACAATCCTTCCTTATGCTTTCTTCTTTGTATCCTTTGAAAGACGTCTTTTGTCCTTGCTCCCCTCTTCTTTTTTCTGTTTCTTCTCTTGTGTGGCCAGACGCTCTTCTAGCTTTTGTATTTCATCACGAAGAATAGCCGCTGTTTCAAAGTCGAGCACCTTTACAGCGTCATTCATATTTCTTTCTTTTTCTTTCAAGAGTAATTTTGGATTCTTTTTAAACAATTCCTCATCAAGCTCAAGGAGTACACCAACCGCTTTTTTATGATCAGACATGATGTGGTCAGTGATATCCTTTATCGCCTTAATAATTGTTTTTGGAGTAATACCATGCTTTTTGTTGTACTCAACCTGAAGAGTACGTCGACGATTTGTTTCTTTCATAGCTCGCTCGATCGAGCCTGTTGGTGCGTCAGCATATAAAATGACGTGCCCTTCTGAATTTCGAGCTGCACGCCCAATGATTTGAATAAGCGATGTTTCGGAACGCAAAAATCCTTCTTTGTCAGCGTCAAAAATACCGATAAGGGATACCTCGGGCAAATCCAAACCTTCACGGAGTAGGTTTACACCGATGAGAATATCAAAGGTACCGCGACGAAATTCTGTGAGTATCTCGATGCGTTCAATCGTTTTTATGTCACTATGTAAGTATGCACACTTAATATCTTTTTCTTTGAGATAGTCCACTAAATCTTCAGCCATTTTTTTAGTAAGCGTAGTACCAATAGCCCTAAAACCTTTTTTAATAACTTTTTGAGCTTCAACTACAAAATCGGCAATCTGCCCTTTGTACTCCCCCTTCTCAACAACGGGACGCACAGACACAATAGGATCCAAAAGACCCGTTGGGCGAATCACCTGCTCCACAACTTGAGTACTCTTTTCTTTTTCGTACACACCCGGAGTTGCAGAAGTGTATATTGTCTGACCTACGCGATGTTCAAATTCACTAAAGGTGAGTGGTCTATTGTCGGCAGCAGAAGGCAGCCTAAACCCATGTTCGATTAATGTTTTTTTACGAGACTGATCTCCTGCATACATTCCACCAATTTGAGGAATAGAAACATGCGATTCGTCCACGATAGTGAGAAAATCTGGAGTACCATCTGCTTTGTGTGGAAAATAAGATAAAAGTGTATCAGGAGCCTCACCTACTTTTTTACCAGAAAAATGACGAGAGTAGTTTTCAATACCGTTACAATATCCGACTTCTCGAATGAGAGCGAGATCGTACTGAGTACGTCGCTTGAGGCGTTCCGCTTCGAGGTTTTTGCCCTGACTCGTGAGTTCTTTGAGCCGTGCGTCTAACTCTTTTTTAATAGACACAAAAGCCCTCTCAGCTTCTTCTTTTGAGGTAATGAAGTGTTTTGCAGGAAAGAGAAAGAAATTATTTTTCTGCTCGAGAATACGACGCGTAATATGGTCGATTGATTCAATCGCAGCAATCGAATCGGGTCCAAGAGAAATTCGATAAATATTTTTTTCATTAACAGGCATGATTTCAAGGTTGTTCCCTACAACCCGAAATAGTCCCGGCTCAAGGTCACCTGTCGTACGAGAAAAATGAATATCAACAAGTTTGCGAATGAGATCCGCCCGTGTGACCTTCATACCTACATCAAGACGCATATTTACCTTTTCGTACTCAATAGGACTACCCAAACCATAAATACAAGACACTGAGGCAACGACTATTACGTCTTTGCGCGTAAGGAGTGCTTGCGTCGAAGCGTGGCGCAAACGCTCAATCTCAGCGTTTATCATGGCTTCTTTTTCTATGTACGTATCCGAGACAGGCATGTACGCCTCTGGCTGGTAGTAATCATAGTAGGACACAAAATAATGCACAGCATTATTAGGAAAAAACTCTCGATACTCCTGAGCGAGTTGTGCAGCGAGCGTCTTGTTGTGTGCCAAAACAAGAGTCGGCTTACCCACTGCTTGAATCACGTTTGCTACGGTAAACGTCTTTCCAGAACCAGTAACACCAAGAAGTGTTTGATGTTGCATGCCCTGCGAGACGCCCTTAATAAGGGATTCTATGGCTTTCGGCTGATCACCCGCCGGCTCAAATGAGCGCTTGATTGAAAAAGGAGATGACATATACAAAACACTATATCGTGCAAATGAAAAATAAAAAAGCCCTCGAGTAACGAGGGCTTGAAGGGGTGCGTTGTAACTACCAGGAGTGCATGTGTCGAAGGTAGTTCAAAGCAGGGTGTTTCTGTGGTATGGAATACCGTCTCCGATTGTGTGCAGCACGAGCCTTTTTGTCTTGAACAAACACTTCAGGGGAAACAAACTCCCCTGTGTGCCTATCGAAACGAACTTCCTGTTCACCGGCAATCAAACGTTTCCATCCGACCAAACCATGGACCTGTGAACTCACTCGTGCTTTTGCACGCAATTCCACAATGTCCAACGTTTCATTTCCACGATTCTTTTTCTTATATATGATTGTGCTCATATAGTATGGGTATGTTTTAGGAACTCAAAGGTTCCTGTATATTTTCCTAAAAAACATACAGGAACCCTCGAGTGTGCTTTATAAACACATCGAGGATAAACCCTACCCCAAAGAAGCAATAAGGTGCGAGACAAGCTGTGGGCGTATCCATACACCTGACACAATACGGTTATCACTAATACGAATAACCGTGACGGGGTGGCCGTTTTCTTCGATATAACCAAAGGTGTCTTTTGATGAGACAGGCTTCCTCAGGTCACGCTCTTTGAAAACGGGAGCGGGTTTTAATGATTTGTGGGTACTCATAACCCTCCTTTCTTTTTAACTAACAAAGAACAATCATGAATAAGGCATTGCCTTACGAAAAACGAGCCCTCTTTCGAGGGCTCGTTTCTGAAATCGTGTGATAAGAAGTAGAACTAATTATACACAATGCCAGAAATGAGCCCTCGAACAGTGACTGAGAGGGGCTTAATCGCAAGCATGAATTGTGTACAATGATTATTCATATACAAGTACTATCCTAACACCAGAGAAAAATAGTGCAACCGCGCTCTACACACCCTTATACTTTGCTAAAAAATCATCTTTATATTTCTCAAACGTATCGTGAAGAATAGCCTCTCGCATATTTTTTACGAGATGCACAATAAAATACACGTTATGTATCGAACACAACATGGGCCCAAGCATTTCCCGAGACTTGTGCAGATGACACAAATACGCTCGTGAATAATTTTTGCACGTATAACAACCACAATCACTCTCAATAGGATTCATATCCTCGATGTACTCAGCATTTGCTATATGTATTTTGCCTGTGTGTGTATAAAGCGTTCCGTGACGAGCGAGACGAGTAGGAGCAACGCAGTCAAACGTATCGCATCCATTGAGAACCCCTTCGAACATGTCTTCCGGTTCACCAATGCCGAGCAGGTGACGTGGTTTGTCTTCTGGTAATACTTCATTTACCCACCGTACTGCAGTATGCAAATCCTGTTTATCAAAAGAACCTCCAATACCGAAACCATCAAAATCCATGGCGCCAATAATCGATGCGCTCTCCTTGCGTAAATCCTCAAAGCGTCCACCTTGGACAATACCGAAAAGCGCTTGCCGTTCTGAATTATCTTTCGAGCGATGGTATTCAAGCGAACGTTTACCCCAACGATGCGTCCTATCAAGTGCCTCACGCTGATAACTACGCGATTCTGTAGGTGACGTGCACTCATCAAAAGCAAAGATAATATCTGCCCCAATAGTATGTTGAATTTCTATTGATCGTTCAGGGGTTATGTAATGAACCGTGCCATCAGAAGGAGATTTAAACGCGGCACCGTCATAATCTATCTCCACCAGACTCGGTTGAGCATCTTCTTTTACATGAGGAATGAGAGGAACAGCAGGAGCTTCCTTGAGTACTTTTGAAATATTTTTTCCATAACCAGCTCCCAGAGAAAAAACTTGAAATCCTCCTGAATCAGTCATGGTCGGTCCCTGCCAACCCATCATGGCATGCAATCCTCCCATTTTTCTCACAACACCTTCACCGGGTTGCATATAAAGATGGTACGTATTTGCAAGTACGGCCTCCGCACCAAGATCACGAACCATCTCTGGAGTGAGAGCGCGCACGGTAGCTTTTGTGCCAACCGGAATAAAAGCTGGTGTGTGTATATCGCCATGAGGAGTATGAATAACTCCCGCACGTCCAAGCTTTCCAAGCTTTTTTTCTATCGAAAAAGTAAGAGGTTTTTTCATAGAAAAAGCATACCACCTGAGCTGTTTTTTAATGCTTGACTTTTGATTAAAATAGGTGTATAATTACAAAATAATAAAACCGCCTCGCACAAACGTGTGAGGCGGTTTTTATCAAACTGTTTCTTTATTTTACCCCCATAAGCTCAACCTGGAAGATGAGCGTAGCGTTCGGCGGAATAACTCCTCCCGCACCTGCTGCTCCATACGCGAGATCTGGAGAAATCACGAGCTGTCTCCTCTCCCCAACTTTCATACCGAGTATTCCCTTCTCCCAACCTGGAATAACCTGACCTGTTCCTAGAGTAAAGACGATAGGCTCACCACGATCAAGAGAGCTATCAAATTTTGTACCGTCAGTGAGCGCGCCCACATAGTGAACCGCGACATCTTTACCTGCTTGTGCCTCTGCACCTGTACCCTGTACAAGCTGATAAATTTCAAGACCTGCTGTTGTTGAAATATTCGCCATTTTTGGTGTCGTGTTTTGATTAGTAGTAACAGAATCCGTTTCGCTTCCTCCCTCTGGAAGAGTTGCGGTCGCGTCCCCCTTTACAGTAGGTGCTCCTGTGGAGAACCACGATGGAAAGAAGATCAGTGCCGCAATACCAAAAGCGACAACGACTGCAATCCACTCTACCAGCTTAAGTTTTCTCATATACGTATAATAAACAATTAGTAATATGTATCCATTGTAATACAGATACTTAAAAAAGGAATTGCTAAAGGTGATTTTTATTCATACAATCTATATATGGACACAATAAAAAAAATACTTGGCCTCAAGAGAAAACCTGAACCAGCAATGCCACTGACCTTCAAACAAATGGAAAAAGCTGCGAATCACCGAATGGCAACAATCGAAAAGGAGTTTCAAAAAACTTTTTCATTTCTGAGAAATTATCCACGATCAGTCACTATTTTTGGATCTGCTCGTTTTCCCGAAACAGATCCTCTCTACATCAAAGCGCGTCGTCTCTCGCAACGAATCGCCCGTGAATTGAAATACGCGGTTATTACAGGAGGAGGTCCGGGTATTATGGAAGCCGGCAATCGCGGTGCGTACGAAGTAGGAGGAAAATCAATCGGCATGAATATCCGATTGCCTCACGAACAAAAATACAACACGTTCCTCACGGCATCAATGAAGTTTTACTACTTCTTTGCACGCAGAGTAGCGCTCTCCTTTTCTTCAGAAACATACATATTTTTCCCGGGAGGATATGGAACACTCGATGAATTCTTTGAAATCATAACTCTCATCCA
>DAORIX010000030.1:0-5510 GCA_035438745.1 Minisyncoccota bacterium
GGGGTGTTTTTATTCAACCGTAACTGATTTTGCTAGATTGCGTGGGCGATCAACATCAAAACCTTTTTTACAAGCAACATAATAAGCAAAAAGCTGAAGAGGTATAACCGCGAGTATTGGTGACAGTATTTCTAATGTCTCAGGTATGTACAGAACGTGTTGAGTAATTCGTCCAATGTCCTTGTCTCCCTCCGTTGCGATAGCGATAATCTTGCCCTTACGCGCCTGTATCTCTTGAATATTTGATATGTTTTTTTCATACATGCTATCCCGCGTTACGAGAGCAACCGTGGGAAAATGTTCATCAATCATAGCGAGCGGTCCATGCTTCATCTCTCCTGCGCCGTATCCTTCTGCATGAATATATGAAATTTCCTTAAGTTTGAGCGCTCCCTCCAAAGCAATAGGCATGAGATACTTTCTCCCGATATAAAGCATGTCGCGAGAGTCACTAAAAAAATCAGCGCACTCTTTTATTGCTTTTTTGGTTGAGAGTATGTGTTTTATTTTTTTTGGTAGCAAGACAAGTTCTGCAATGATAGTGCGCGCCACCTGAGGAGACATTTTTTTATTTCTTCCCAAGAAAATAGTGAGAAGCACCATGAGGACGACCTGAGAAACAAAAGCCTTCGTAGACGCCACTCCGAGCTCGGGGCCTATGTGATTATGAACAACAGCATCAACCTCTCTGGCAATCGTTGACCCTACGGTATTGATTACGCCAAGCGTAAGCACCCCTTGTCTTTTTGCCTCCCTCACCGCTTCGAGAGTATCAGCTGTTTCTCCCGATTGTGATATTGCGATGAGTGCTGTGTTCTTGCCCATGACGGGCTTTCTATAACGAAACTCTGAGGCAATTTCAACCTCCACAGGAACACCCGCATACTCCTCGAACATGTATTCCGCAACAAGTCCCGCATAATACGCAGTACCGCAACCAACAATAATAAGCCTCTCAATATCCTTGAGACGCGGGCGCACGGAATCAAACTCTTTGAAAACAACACTATCCTTCTTTGTGTTTATTCTTCCTCGCAAGGTATGAGAAACAACCTCTGGACCCTCCATTATTTCTTTCTCCATAAAATGATCGTACCCACCCTTTTCTGCGAGCGAAATATCTCCTGAAATAGTTTGCTGTAAACGAGAAATAGGTTTACCTGTTTTGATTGATATGAGAGAAAACCTTAAAGGAGAAACTACACCCATATCACCGTCCTCGAGATATAAAACTTTTTTTGTGTACGGAACAATGGGAGAAACGTCAGAAGCGACAAATATCCCATGTTGAGCAAATCCCAAAACGAGAGGGCTTCCCTTCCGTGCAACAACCACCACTTCTGGATGAGCGCTCTCCACGAGTGCAACACTGTACGTTCCATGCAATTTCATAAAAACCTCTCGACATGCTTTTTCAAAAGAAATCTTTCTATTCCTCATTAAAAATTCAACATACTGAGGAATTACCTCGGTATCCGTATCAGAGACAAAAATACACCCCTCAGCAATTAACTCATCTTTAAGTAAACTAAAATTTTCAATAATACCGTTATGTACAGCCCACACTACCCTGTTACTACCCGCATGAGGATGAGAATTTTTTTCTGAGGGTACACCATGAGTCGCCCAACGAGTGTGAGCAATCCCCGAAGTACCAGAAACGTTTTTTGGTATTTTTGCATCCAAAAAAGAAACCTTTCCTAAAGCCTTGAAAACCCCTGAACCTGCGATGTAAACCCCCGCTGAGTCATAGCCTCGATACTCGAGAGTGGAAAGCCCTGAAACTAAAATGTCTCGCGCCTTCTTCGTTCCGGTGTATGCAACAATTCCACACATATCCTCTTACAAGTACTTCGAAGTGAAAAATGTTACAGAGCTCGAGCAACTATTCCAATAACATAGATACCAATCACGTTAAACGTAAAAGAAATAGGCACAAAAAACTTAAGTGGCACACGGGACATACCTAGGAGCGCCAAACCGAGTTCATCAGGTAGCGGTGAAGCAATAATCAGAGCGCCAATCGAAGTCAAAAACCAACGAAACATCTTGAGCTCAAGCAGTCTTTGAATTTTTTGAGAATGAGTAAGGGTGAGAATATATCCCACATCTTGTGAAATATTTTTTTTGAAAAAGCGAAAAATCACCGCATCTCCAACGAGAGCCCCTAATCCTCCTACGAGTGCCACAACAAGAGGATGATATGTCGCACCAAGTGACCCGAGAACAGCAATTGCGGGAGCCGTCGTAAATACAGATGTAAAAAAAGTTCCCGCCACAAAACTTGCGAGAATGTATGCATCGCCTGTGAGGGCCACAAGGGCATGTACAATCCCCATGCGAACCAAAACAATAGCTAAAAAAACACTCGCAACAATAATGCAAGCGTCCCGAAATAAATGCTTTTTCATTTGTAATTCCATATACTCGATTGTACCATTTCGGATATTTTCTGTACCAGCAAACAAAAAACCGCCCGAAGGCGGTTTTTCAAAAACTAGATTGAAATTGATTTCTCAATATTGAATACTCCTTTTTCAACAGTGAAGATAAGAGTCTTCTGAACTGTTGGCTTTGCGGTAATAGCCTCTCCTGCCTTGCGATCAAGCACGGTAACGACAGCTACGTACTCCTCACCAGTCTTTGATCCGAGATCAGTAGCAACGATTGATTTAACCTCAACATTAGTACCGAGGAATACAATTGATTTCTCAACAGCTCCTGAGGCTTTTACATCAATGAGAACAAGGTATTGAAGTGTTCCCTTTTCTCCTTGGTTCACATTCACCACAGCGAGAACGTCCTTTCGTGAGCCGAACATTTTTTCGATAGCAACTTCACCAAGAGAGACAGTTGCCTTTACTCCGCCTTCAACTGCAAATTCTGCCTTTCCATTAACGAGAGCTACTTTCTTTCCATCTTCTGAAGCGGTCACTGATGCATTCTTTATGCTATCAATAACCTTTGGATCTGCTTTTACTGTTTCAACAACAGGAGCTTTGGTCTCCTCTTCTATGATAGCTCCACCTATGGTTGTATCAGTAGGAGTTGTAGGTTCTGGGCTCTTTTTTGAAAAAGCAGTATATCCCCACACACCAAGCGCAATGAGAACAATGACAATAATTATTTTTTTCATATGTATATCTAACTATAAAACTAAACCAGCCACTAGTAAGATGTAGTGAAGTATACGCCACAAACAGAAAAAAATACAGCAAAAGCCTATTGGTGGTGGTATTTTTCGCCCTTAAGTATCGAAAAAGCCCGATACACTTGCTCCACAAGAATAAGCCTAACAAGGTTATGAGGGAGGGTCATTTTTGAAAACGACAACCTTTTATGGGCAAGAGAAATAACAGACTCATGGAGACCGTACGAACCCCCTATAATAAAGACAATTCTCTTTGTGCCGGACTGCAAATGGGTATCAAAAAAATGAGCACACTCTTGTGATGACAGCGCCCCTCCTCGTTCATCGAGAGCAACAATATAATCACCCTCCTTACACTGCTTCATAATCACATCAGCCTCCTCCTTTTTACCGCTTTCACCTTCTTTCTTTGAGGAATCAATAAGTTTCCACTCGCATGAAATGTAGCGTGACACGCGCAGAGAAAAAGACTCTATTGCCTCTCGCATGAGAGGATCGTGGTTTTTACCCACAGAAATAAAAAGTATTTTCATATAACGAGACTATACCTCAAGAACGTACTCCTGTCTCAAGAGGTATTGGGTTAGAAGTTTCTACAATAGTAAAACGTATCCTACCAATAGTTTGACCTCGTTCTGTTTCGAGACTGATTCTCCACTTACCAGGAAAGAAATTATCCTTCACCGAATATCCTCTATATCCACCGTCCCTACCTCCAACAATAGGAAACGCGAGCGTACCCGTGGTTATCCATGCCTTATCTTTTTCGTCATAGTACTGCCAGTGGTAAATGATTTTTGTCTGCAAATCAGTAGGAGCAAACACTGAACTGTATACGTAGAGCGGATCCCCTTTGGCAATATGTATCGGGTCATACAGTGTAAAAAAGTTTTTAAACGTCTCCTTTTCAGACTGCACGATGTACACATCCTGTACCCGCTCTATGTAGTGATACACACCCATAGCTTTGAGGGATAGAGGTATCGGAGGTAAAACATTGAGGAAGTAAAAAACATGAATAATGAGGTAAATAGCAAAGACACTTAACCACACAGAGTAACCCCCTTTTTTGATTTGTATTGGTGCAACACGTCGAACGAACAGAACAAAAAGTGTCATGAGAATGAGACTCACTATTCCACTAGCGATAAAAACGAGATCCCCCATGCGCTTTACCACTACCGGCACATACAAAATACAAAAAGAAAAAAGTACAAAGAAATAAATACTCATCTGAAAACCGACGCGTGCGTAGCGCTTTTTAAAAAGCTCATTTCCAATAAGGAGCGAAGCAAGGAGTATCACAAACAAAGAACTCACCCCGAGCGAAGCGCTTCTGAAATAAAACAGCACAAACCCGCTAAAAAGACCTCCGAAAGCAAACTGCACTGCGGATAAAATCCACGGATGAAGATTGTACAGACGTGGCCAAATAACACGCTTCGACTCAAAGAGATTGAGAAGTGTTATACCAAAACCAGATATAAACAAATACGCAAAGAGAAGGATACTCGTCTGCGGAAGATCAATTCGAGGCAACGCAAAGCTATCAATAACGAATCCCACCACAAGAGCACCTGAAGAGACGTGCCTCTCATACCTCTTGAAAAATTCTTTTACTTTTTGAAAAAATGTAAGTTCCATAAACTAAACTAGTGTTTACCCTCGACATCAAAAGTCACTTTCAGATTCATAATGTAGTTGAGTACCCCGACACATCCTGCAATAACAACTCTCGACGGCGCATAGTGCAGCTCAAAAACCGAAACGAGAAGATGCATGAGCCCTGTGATTAAAATAACCGAAAGGATAGCAAAGGATACAAAATAAAGATACGAATGTACAACAGGCCTCTCTGTCTTGTGAAAGACCGTATATCTACTCATCAAAAAATTCAAACTAATTGCAACCAAAAACGCCAGAGCGGTAGCGGGTAGATAATGAATATGAAAATGATCGATCAAAAGAAAAAGCAGAAACAGATCAAAAGCAAATGTAGTGATACCAATAATGCTGTAACGGATGAAGCGGAAAACACTTCGTTTATTCAAAGTAACCATATACCCCTTATTCTACCTTTTTGTATCTAAACAAAAAAGCATGCCTTAAAAAGAAAAACCACCTCGCGGGTGGTTTAACCTTCTCCTTTATACCACAAGGGAGACCGTCATAAAGTCTTTTTAGAGAAGTCCCAGTATTCCAATAATAATTCCGGCGATTCCGATCCACTCTCCGTGTTTCTCGAGCTTTGCGATGAAGCCTGACAACTGAGTAGACTTTGAGAAAAGATTTGCTGAAAGTATGAGACCGATAGCAATTGAAACTAAAGCCTGGAGAAAACCTCCCCCTATCAAAGGGA
>DAORIX010000031.1:0-4999 GCA_035438745.1 Minisyncoccota bacterium
TTACAGTCTTTGCATAAGCGTCTCACAAGACGTTGTGCAACAGAAAGTGTGAGGGCGGAGACAAGTGTTTTTGGATTTACATCGAGATCAATGAGTCGAGGTATAACTCCTTCAGCTGAGTTTGTGTGAAGTGTTGAGAAAACCAAGTGTCCGGTGAGAGAAGATTCAACTGCAATCTTTGCTGTTTCAGAATCACGAATTTCTCCCACCATAATGACATCAGGGTCTTGGCGAAGTGCTGCACGAAGTCCTTCTAAAAATCCGTATCCTTTTTCGTTCTCAACTTGTGTCTGTGTAATTCCAGGCAAGTGATACTCGATAGGATCTTCAATGGTGATAATTTTTATTTCAGTTGAATAAATTTTACGTAGAAATGCGTAGAGAGTTGTTGTCTTACCCGAACCCATCGGCCCATCAATAAGCACAAGAAATTTTTTCATTTGTTAATTATACCTTATAAAATCATCTTCTCGCTGTGCTCAGCTCGAAGCGATTTTTACGCTTAAAAATCGGCTGCGGGACTTGGAATCGAACCAAAATTTTCGCTTTCAGAGAGCGACGTCCTACCTTTAGACGATCCGGCAATGTAAAACCGACAAAGAACAGGTGAACTTTCGCCACCGTTTGTCACCTACCGTAGCCCTACCAAAATACCCGAAAAATGCCTTTTATTCAAGGACTAGACAGGTCCGTCCATCACGTCCAAGTTCAAAAACGTGTTCTACAAAAGAAAGTTCATCCCCACGGACAACCATCTCTACTCCGAGGCCTTTACGCACTGAGTCATCCCAATACTGATCAAATACGAAATTACCCAGAGAATAGTAGATAGTCTTTCCTTTATACTCCTCCCTCTTTTGAATCACATGAGGATGAGCCCCAAAAACCACATCAGCGCCCGCATCAATAAATATCCGTGCTGAGCTTTTTTGAAACTGATTTGCATCTACGTACTCATCGCCCCAATGACTAAACACAATCACATGATCAACTTCGTCATTGAGACGCTCAATCTCTTCTACTGTTTGCGCTATCGTATCTACTCCTAGAAACTGATTGTATCCAACAATTCCAAGGGTGGCGCCCGGAACAGAAACGACTGTTGATTTCTTTTTAGAATCAAACGGGTCTCCGAAATAGTCCACAGATGCTTTTTTTAAATACAAACGTGTCATTTCTACACCCTCTCGACCAAAATCCGTTATGTGATTATTGCCCAGAGACACCACTCTCACATTATGATCAAAGAGTACTTTGGGAATAGTTGGCGAGAATGTAAACGTAGTATTTCCCTCTTGTCCCGGTACGGTACCCACACTCTTTGAATCAAACGACGTCACAGGACCCTCGAGATTTGCAACAACAACATCAAAAGAGGTGAGAAAATCTTTCACACAAGAAAAGATAAAGTTCTCACCGTGCGTCGAAGCACGTGACCGTATCGTTCGGTCAAACATACTGTCACCCACAAAAAGAACGCGAGCCTCCTTATGAAACAGGGAGAAAAAATCAAACGAAGCAGACTTCTCCGCAACCTTGAGTGTTCCCTCTTTTACCTCTCTCTCCAGAGAGCCCTTAGCAAAAAACCCCCGAATACCCGTGTCATTAAACATAAACGATGGGCTGTAGTACATCCAAAAGAAGAAAACCAACGCGCCCAAACTAATGAAAATTTCTTTCTTGTTCACGATCTAGAGTTTTTTATTTTTGAGAGACGCTTTTATAAAGGCAGTAAAAAGTGGATGAGGAGCAAGCGGTCGAGCCTTAAGTTCTGGATGAAACTGTGTACCGAGAAAAAACGGATGTTTATCTTTCGGTAACTCAGCAATCTCACACAGATCACCAAAAGGAGATGTTCCTGAGAAAATGAGCCCTGCCTTCTCGAGACTTTGTACGTAGGCACTATTCACCTCAAAACGATGTCTATGCCTCTCGGAAATACTCTCTTCTTTATACGCCTCATACGCAACAGTACCTTTTTTGATCCGAGCCGGATACGATCCCAATCTCATCGTTCCCCCATAATCCATTTTCAAAAGCTTCTTTTCTTGCTCGGGCATAATATGAATGACGGGATTTTTTGTTTCTGGTCGTATTTCTGTAGTATGAGCGTCTACCAAACCGAGAACATTACGAGCATACTCTACGACCATAAGCTGCATTCCATAACACAAACCAAAATATGGGATTGAATTTTTTCGACAAAACTCGATAGCGCGAATCTTCCCCTCTATACCTGTTTCTCCAAAACCACCCGGCACAACAACACCATCATATTCTTTCAAGACAGAAACTGCTTCTTTTTTATTCTCAAAATCCTTTGCGTTGAGCCAAACTATTTCGGGTTTTGCACCGAGATCAAAAGAAGAAAACTTGATAGCTTCAATAACCGAAATGTATGCATCAGACAAAACAAAATCTCCGGTATCAAAATATTTTCCAACAATACCAATTTTGACTGATTTCTTTGCTTGTTTCGTCTTTGAGACGAAAGTACTCCACGCATGCAAACCCTCTTCTTGTTTTTTATGCTTCAAACGTAAAATACGCACTAGTGTGTCACCAATTGAATCCTTCGCAAAGTTAAGCGGTACATCATAAATACTCTCAATATCAGGAGCTGAAATAATGTGATCCACAGGAACAGATGTTGCGTCGGCAATCTTTTCTTTTCTTTTCTTATCGAGAGAGTGTGTCGACCGAGCAATAATCATATCAGCATGAACTCCATAGGAGTTGAGTTGTCTCACTGCATTCTGAGTTGGTTTTGATTTCATTTCACCAAGAGTTCCTGGTACGGGCAAAAAACTTACCATAATAGTCATGACGTCTTCCGGACAGCGCACCTTGAGGATTCGTGCCGCTTCAATAAAAAGTGCGTTTTGATAGTCGCCAATAGTGCCTCCGATTTCGATAACCGATATTTCTGATTTGTTTACTGCCGCGGAGTGCTCGATTCTTCTCAAAATTTCGTTGGTAATATGAGGAATTGCTTCAACACATTTTCCACCGTACCCAAGAGCCCTCTCTTTTTGAATCACATGAAGGTACACCATTCCACTTGTAATATAGTCATCATGAGACAAACTCTTGTTTAAAAAACGCTCATAATTTCCCATATCTTGATCAGTCTCAAGTCCAGAATCGAGCACAAAAGCCTCTCCGTGCTCAGTCGGATTCATGGTACCTGCATCAACATTGAGATAAGGGTCAACCTTTACAAGGTTGACCCTAAAACCCTTCGCCTGAAGGATTGCTCCGAGTGACGCCGTAGTAATTCCCTTACCTACACCAGACATAACACCACCAACAACAAAAATATATTTGTGTTTTTTCATCGGTTAAAAAATCAGCATATGAAACTACATTTTTAAATACTTTCGCACCGCCAAATAACTCGAGAGCGCTCCGAGAATCATTCCCGCACCAAGGATAAGACCAAAGATTTGCGCAAAATGAGAAACATAGTAGCTAAACAAGTTGAGTCCACCAAAAAAGTTTTGTGCGACCGAAGCAAACCAGTACGTTGCTGGATAAAAAAGACCCAACGTCACAACTCCAGCAATAACACCGTACATCACACCAGACACCACAAAAGGCCCTCTAATGTATCGATTGCTTGCACCTACAAGTTTCATGATCGCAATTTCATCACGAGCAATAAAAATAGCGAGTCGAATTGTATTAAACGAAATAAGTACAGACAAAAGCACGAGGGCAAGTGTTATGCCCGCACCAAGTTTCCTTCCCCCTTCTATCATACGAGAGAGCATATCAATCGCCTCCTTGTTTTGATAGTAATTTATTTTGTCGACAATACTTGAACCGTCTTGAGAAATAATAGTTTGCGACTGGAAAAATTGAGCAATGCTCTCATATTGTGAAGTTTCTTTTGCTCTAATATTAATCACCGCACCAAAAGGGTTGTCATCGAGTTCCGCAAGAGCCTGAAGCGTCACTTCATCGTTTTCGTGTTTCTTTTTAAAAGTATCGAGCGCTTGCTCTCTTGAGACATACTCAGCAGTAGCAACTTCAGGTAATGCCTCTAGACGTTTTTTTATAGCGAGAACATCATCCTCAGTAGCAGTTGATACAAAGTACACATTAACGTCTACTCTACTTTTTATTTCCTCAAGAGAAGCATTGAGAAGTGCACTCGAAAATATAACCGCACCAAAAGCAAAAAGAGTAATCGCCATAATAAAAACAGAAGACAAAGAAACGAATCCGTTTCTCCAGAAACTCACGAAGCCCGCCTTACATACTCGCTTAAATGTGATCCACATACAGTTTTATATTATCACGATTACATCGCATAAATACCACCTTCATCATCCCGAACTACTTTGCCTTTTTCCATGGTAATCACACGCTTTCCTATGGATTCAACGACCCCTTTGTTGTGTGTGGTCAAAATAATAGTTGTACCAAGGTCGTTAATCTTCTTGAGAATCTGGACAATCTCATACGTGTTTATGGGATCGAGATTTCCTGTTGGCTCATCGGCAATAATAATATCAGGTTGATTAATAATCGCTCGAGCAATAGCTACACGCTGACGCTCTCCTCCAGAAAGCTCCTTGGGAAAGTTCCAAATCTTTTTACCGAGATCTACAAGATCAAGCACATGAGGTACGTCAGAAGCGATCTCTTCATCTGTCCTACCAGCGGCCTCCATAGCAAAAGCAATATTTTCAAATACCGTCTTGTTTGGTAAAAGTTTAAAATCTTGGAAAACTGTTCCAATACGTCTACGTAATTTTGAAATATCTTTATTTTTAAGACGATGAATATCAATCTTTTCAAACAGAACAGTACCTCGAGAAGGTTTCTCCTCTGCCAAAATCATTTTGATGAGGGTTGTTTTTCCCGCACCCGAATGCCCCACAATCGATACAAACTCCTTTGGCTTAACAGAAAGACTCACGTCACTTAGTGCGACAGAATCATCGAAATATATTTTGGTTACTTTATCAAAATGGATCATGGATGGCTCAAA
>DAORIX010000032.1:0-4663 GCA_035438745.1 Minisyncoccota bacterium
AGAGAAAAAAGTATACTCCCGGCTTATCAGGCATATTTTTTGCGCTGTATTCCTTTAAAATCATGTTCTAGTTATACCACAAAGATAGTTATTGACAAAATCTCAAAAAGTGCTATTATTATACGTGAATGACTGCTCTTCCCACACCAAAGCCCGAGATTGTTGTAAGGCAAACAACAATCCCTAAAGCGATGAGGGTGTCGCCCGCGAAACCTTTAAAACAAAAAAGGCTCCTCGTGCTCACGCCCAAGCGCTAGGCTTGGTCCCGTTTCTGTAAAAACAGAAACGGGACTTTTTTTATATTTGACAAAATAGATTTCTAATAGTAATTTACAGAAAGAGTAGTCAACCCCAAACAATCATGACATTTGAAAAAATGCTCGATTTGTATGACCGGGGTGAGCTTCGTACGCTCATCCGCTTAGGGAAATCAGTGGCAAGTACCAATAGCTCTGACATCGAACGCATCCTGCAAACGAGAAGCGATCTGGACCGGCACAGACAAGATGATTATGAGACCCTGAGTCGCTTCCTGAAAGACCTTGAGTGTCTCGAAACATTCCTCGACATGACCATTGAGGAACTCGTCATGTACTTTGACGAAACAAGCCTCAGGGTACACGTAGTCAAACAACTAGGCACAAAAATCGAAGAGTGTTGGCTCGAAGAGAACCCTGAGAAACAAGAACTCCAGTTCATGTTCTTTAAGGACCACTTCGAGGTATGTAAGCGTCTCGGGCTTCACTACGGAAGCATAGAGCACCTTCAGCTCTTTGATCCCCAAGGAGTAGAAACCTAACCACTTTGTGGTTAGGTTTTTTGTTATTTCTTGAGAACTTTCTTGAGATATTTTCCGGTATAACTTTTTTCGCTACGAGCAACATCCTCAGGTGTACCCTTTGCAATTATTTGTCCCCCACCGGCACCACCTTCTGGTCCCATATCAATAATATAATCTGCACACTTTATGAGATCGAGATTATGTTCAATAACCACAACCGTATTTCCATGGTCAACGAGCTTTTGAATAATTTCATTGAGTTTTCGCACATCCTCATAGTGAAGTCCCACCGTAGGCTCATCGAGAAGATATATCGTTTTTTGTACATGAGGACGATAGAGTTCTGAAGATATTTTTACACGCTGTGCCTCACCTCCCGAGAGGGTTGTTGCCGATTGACCAAGCTCTAAGTAGCCCAAGCCCACATCGGAGAGTGTTCTCAAGCGATCAGAGATAGCCGGAATATCTTCAAAGAAGGTAAGGCCCTCTTCAACAGTCATCTGAAGCACATCATAAATGCTTTTGTTCTTGTATTTTACTTCGAGAGTTTCTTTGGTGAATCTCTTTCCTCCACACACCTCACAGGGCACATATACGGTCGGCAAAAAGTGCATTTCTACGGCTATTTCACCATTTCCCTGACATGTTTCGCATCTACCACCTTTGACGTTAAAAGAAAAACGATTCGCCTTCCAGCCTCGAGCACGTGCCTCTGCTGTTTCGGCAAAGAGATCACGAGTAAAGCTCCACGCACCTGTATACGTCATCGGATTAGAACGAGGAGTTCTTCCTATAGCCGACTGATCAATTAGAATAGTACGCGAAACATATTCGGTGCCTGTAAACGAAGAACAGTTATAGAGATTTGCAGTACGATGTTTGCGCTCAAGACGTCCTAAAAGGTTTTTGTATAGAATTTCATACACAAAAGACGATTTACCTGAACCAGAAACTCCTGTAACGCAGACAAATTTTCCAAGAGGAACCTCCACATTGAGATTTTTTATATTAAACACATTACCGCCCTTGATGCCAATTTTTCCAGCCTGTACATCACGACGTACTTTTGGCACCTCTATCTTTTTATCTCCCCGCAGATAATCAAGCGTCACTGATCCAGATGTATTTTTTGGAGCAAGCAAAAGTGGCTCGAGATAATCAGCAACAACAACATTACCGCCATGAACACCCGCCCCTGGCCCAATATCCACGATATAGTCAGATGCAAAAATAGTATCCTCATCGTGTTCAACTACCAAAATAGTGTTGCCCGCATCTCTCAAATCCAAAAGAGTTTTAATGAGGCGGTCATTGTCTTTTTGATGAAGTCCAATAGTTGGTTCATCGAGTACGTAGAGTGCGCCCACAAGACCGGAACCAAGCTGAGATGCAAGACGTATACGTTGTGCTTCACCTCCAGAAAGCGTATGTGCGCGTCTATCAAGTGTGAGGTAGTCAATTCCCACATTAAGCATAAAAATGAGACGTGATTCAATCTCGCGCAGTACGGCTTTAGCAATATTTTTTTCAGTTGGAGAAAGAGAAATGTTTTCAAAAAAATGATGCGCCTTCTCAACTGACATGCGGGTTACATCAACAATATTTGTACCTCCGATGAGGACATGAAGTGCTTCCTCCCTCAGTCGCGCACCCTTACATTTTTCACAGGCTTCATCACCAAAGAAAAACTTTGTACCTAAGCCATTACATTCTGGACAAGCACCATGTGGCGAGTTAAAAGAAAATAGACGTGGCTCGATTTCTGGATATGAGTAACCATCATAAGGACACATGAACTTTACTGACATGATTTTCTCACCGACCGTAGATCCAGAACCTTCCTCTGCATAGGTAGGGCTTTCAATCTTGAGCAAACCATTTGATTCATGTATTGCACGCTCCACCGCCTCAGAGAGACGCTCTCGTACTTGTTTTAAATTATTCTTGAACTCACTAATGAAAAATTCATCCACGAGTACATCAATATCGTGCTTTTTGTTTTTTTCGAGAACAATAGATTCTCGAAGCTTTTTCATTTCACCATCTACTTTGACCCATTCATATCCTTTTCCCAAGAGATCGTACAGTAATTGATAATATTCACCCTTACGGCCTACAACCACAGGAGAAAACACTTTGAGCTTTGCACTATCAACAGGAACACCCATAACTTTTGAAGTTTTGGCAGAAATTTTTATTTTCAAAACAGAATCAAGTATTGTTTCCAAAATTTCCTCTTGGGAGAGCTTCTTTATTTCCCTGTCACACACGAGACAATGAGGGCGACCTACACGCGCAAAAAGTACACGAAGATAATCATAAATCTCAGTAATCGTTGCGACGGTAGAACGTGGATTATTTGAGCGCGATTTCTGATCAATAGAAATAGCAGGAGACAAGCCAGATATTTCATCTACATCTGGTTTTTGCATTTGTCTCAAAAATTGTCGCGCGTATGAAGAAAGAGACTCGACATACCGCCTCTGCCCTTCTGCAAAAATAGTATCGAAAGCGAGGGATGATTTACCTGACCCAGAGAGACCAGTAAACACAACCATCTTGTTGCGAGGCATCTCAACGGTAATGTTTTTGAGATTGTGAGTACGCGCACCTTTAACAACAATGGTTTCTGCACCAGGGTTGAAATCAGTTTTTGAGCTTTTTTTGTTTTCTTTTATACTCATATATACGATAAATTGCCCCGGGGAGAGCCCTAGGGTGTTACTATGAGGAGACTATACCAAAAAGACCCCTCAATAACAAATTACTGATGAGTCTTCGTCTTTGCGAGCACGGCTCGAATACGCGGAATAATATCATCAAGACCAATAGTTGCTTTAATAATAAAATCTTCCGCACCTAACTTTTTACAACGCTCAACCTCTTCTTTTTGACCAAGATTGGAGAGCACGAGAACAGGAATGTGCTTTACACTATCATCTGACTTCACGAGTTTCAAAATCTCAAAACCATCTACATTAGGCATGAGCAAATCAAGCATAATAATATCAGGGATATAAGATTTTATTGTCTCAAGAGCTTTTGCGCCATCAGTAACACTAACAAGATCCGCACCTGTTGGAGCGAGTCTCTGATCAATCATATTTCGTAAAAACTTGTCATCTTCAACCCACAACACCTTTGCTCCTTTTAAAATATCGTTTTCCATCGTAATTACATAAAAACAATTAATACCCCGACTACCTTTTTAATGTACACCTATTGTACTCCTACTGTACCAACATAACAAATAAAAAAGCACCCGTTTTAAGGGGTGCTTTGTACTATCTCATCACATCATTCTCCGCGCTCCTGTCCATTTGTTAACAGCCAGGAATAGTTCACCTATCGGATGATTCGTTCTCCACGGCACAACAGTGAGCATCCTGCGAAGAGTTTTAATCTTCCCAGACGAGAGAGCGGGGGCAAATTCAACCTCAATTTGACCATCTTCCATTTTTTGCAGCACCTTGGTACTTGAACCAAGCGCAGTTATGCGATGATACTCCTGTACTTTGGGGTAATTCATACCGAAATCAAGGAGTTCTTGAGAGACACCGGGCCTCATCCAGATTTTATCTCCAGAGAGAAGAGAAATAACTTCATCAGATATCGCTCTCTTTAAGAATTTAACCAAATGAACTTGATACGGATCACTTCCTTTTTTTTCAAGAGGAAAATTTTCCTCTGTGAAAAGATGTGAGACGTGCGCCGTAAGGAGTTCATGTTTCTGTTTCTTTTTAAACTGCTCCAGACGCTCATCAAATGAGCCCACAACCGGAACAATAGTAAACGTATTCACGACAGCGACAACTGACCATGTTGGTCCGAACAAAAACCTTGCTCGATCAGCACTGGTCGTAATTACGTCAACTCCCGAAG
>DAORIX010000033.1:0-4505 GCA_035438745.1 Minisyncoccota bacterium
GTGGTGGTTCTGGAGGAGGTGTGAGTTTTTCAGGCCGTGCCTATCCTCGTAGTACGATTACTTTTCTGAAAGACGCTCAGGTGGCAGCAACTACTATTGCTGACTCGCTTGCTCAGTTTTCAACAACACTTTCGAACCTTACGCCAGGTAACTATACTTTTTCTGTATATAGTGAAGACGCACAAGGTAGGCGATCAAGCCTCCTTACTTTTCCTGTGGGTGTTACTGCAGGCGTTGTTACGAACATTACGGGTATCTACATTACACCAACAATTGCGGTCGATAAGTCTGAAGTAAAAAAAGGTGATGATATTGCTATTTTCGGTCAAACTGCGGTACAAAGCGACGTTACGATACAAGTCAATTCCGATGAGCCATTTTTTGTAAAAACAAAAGCAGATGCTGGGGGTGTGTACTTATTTAATTTTGATACTACTCCTCTTGAGTATGGTGACCACAGTACAAAATCGAAGAGTGCAATCGGCGGAGAAATTAGTTCATACAGTTCTGCCGTAGGGTTCAAGGTCGGTGATAAAAACGTAGGCGTCGTTGTTACCCCTCGCACCTGTACTGTTCGTGGTGACGTGAACAAAGATTGTCGTGTAAACCTCGTCGATTTCTCAATTGTTGCGTATTGGTACAAGAGGGCATCGCCGCCAACACACGTTGATCTCAATAATGACAAAAAGGTTACCCTTGTTGACTTCAGTGTGCTCGCCTTTAATTGGACCGGCTAATTTTTCTACTATGCTTACTAAAACCTTCTTTGTTTTTGTTTTTTTCTTTGTTTTGCCCGTAGTAACCTTTGGCGCTACTTTTAGCGTAGAGACCCCCGAGAGCGCTTCTTTAGGAGAAGAATTTTTGGTTCGTGTTTTTGTAGATACAGAAGGTGATGTTTTAAACGCCCTTTCTGGTTCTGTGCCACTGGAGAAAAAAAGTTTTTCAATTGAGCGTATCTATGATGGTGAGTCAATTGTTTCCGTGTGGGTCGATAGGCCTCTTTTTGATACAAATACTAGCCGAATTGTTTTTTCTGGTTTTACCCCAGGAGGGTTTGTGGGTAAGCATCTCGTTTTTTCTTTTGTTGTAAAAGCAAAAGAAAGTGATGTGTTTGAAACCAGGGTGGGAGAGGCTGTTGCTCTTAAAAATGACGGCGAAGGTTCTTCGGCTTCTACTGTCTCTCTACGAGGTAGGACTTTTGTATCACAGGATGTTTCTACATCAACGGTCGCCTTTGTAGACAGTGTGTCACCAGAAGTTTTTGAGCCCGTTGTTTCTCAATCCGAATTAATGTTTGAAGGTAGGCCGTTTGTGTCGTTTGCTACGCTCGATAAAGGGTCTGGAATTGATCATTATGAGTACGCATATGCTTTTTTCATGCCCCGTACATCGAACTGGAAAGAGATAGAGAGTCCTTTTGAATTGGAGGCACGGGGTTTCTCTAAAAGAATTTTCATTAAAGCCATCGATAGAATGGGAAATGAGCGTGTGGTGAGTGTTGTGGGTCCAACCTACTACCGCACGATATTGTTGTGGGTTATACTTAGTGGGATTGTTTTATGCGTTCTCTTTTTTACAAGACGTTTTTTTGTATCGCGCTCCTAGGGTTTTTTGTAGCACCTAGTTTTATTTTTGCTGACACACTTTCGTTTTCTCCAGCGACAGGTTCGTATACCTCTGGTAGAACTTTTCCAGTGACTGTTTTTGTTTCTTCACCTGGTCAAGCGATTAACGCTTTGTCCGGGGAAATTTCATTTCCACCAGACAAGCTTCAACTTGTTTCGATTTCTAAAACAGGGAGCATTCTCACTCTTTGGGTTCAAGAGCCTACATTTTCTAACACAGCAGGAACGGTAAGTTTTGCCGGTGTTGTTCCGAACCCTGGTTTCACTGGTTCTGTAGGGAATCTCCTTACTCTTAACTTTAAAGTTGTCGGACAAGGTAGTGCCACTGTTAAGTTTAATGCGGGGGAGGTTCTTGCTAATGATGGTAATGGTACAAATGTTCTGAAGCGTTTGACTAATGGGGTGTATACTCTCGGATCATCACCGATTCCTGTACCAGAAGCACCGGTGCAGTCTGTCAGTGGGGCGCCGGTTATTGTTTCTTTGACATACCCAAATTCAACGACGTGGTACAGAGAGACGACGGGTGAATTTAGTTGGAAGATCGGTAAGGATGTCACCGCGACACGTGTACTCCTTAATAAGATTGCTAAGTCTGACCCTACAACCGCAATCACCCCTCCTATTAGCTCAAAAGAAATAAACAATATAGAAGATGGTGTGTGGTACTTTCATGTCGGACTGAGAACATCTGCTGGTTGGGGACCAACAGGACATTATTTGTTTAAGATTGATACCACCGCGCCAGAATCATTTACTATTAAAGAAGTTCCTCGTGAGGACAAAACAAATCCTCAGCCTAAGTTTGTTTTCTCGGCTATTGATCTCACATCAGGTATTAACAGATACACTGTTACCGTTGATTCTGGTACAACAGAGGTCTGGAAAGACGATGGAACAGGAATATATCAGTCAAAAGCTCTTCCTCCGGGAGATCACACCATTTTGGCACGTGCGTATGACGAGGCCGGTAACTCGATTGTTGCTTCTGCAGATTTTTATATCAAACCTATTGAACAGCCTGTCATCACCTCATATACGGAAAAAGTCACCAATGATAATCCTGTTGTAGTGAGTGGTACCGTAACCCCTGGTGTTTCGGTACGTTTGGTTATGCAGAAAACAAAGGGCGAGCCTATTGAAATCATGGTAAGTCCCGATGAGAAAGGTACTTTTGTAGGGGAGTTTGTTGAACCTCTTACTCGAGGTGTTTATAAATTGTGGGCCATTGCTGTAGATGATAGGGGCGCACAAAGCGAGCCAACTTCGCCAAAAATTGTTTTGATTCAAACATGGTGGGGCGCTCGTATACTGAGCCTTCTCTCTGTCTTCATACCGCTTCTTGCTCTGCTTTTCTTGCTCGCACTCCTCATTATGTATGGAATCCATCGTCTTCGGATGATGCAGAAAAAAATGAAACGAGAGTTTTATGGTATAGAGCGTATGGCTGATGATGTGTTTATCTTGCTCAAGAAAGCTATCGAAGATAGTGTTGCGGTACTTGATCAAGCAAAAAATAGGAGGAATCTAAACGAGGACGAACAGTCGATACACAAAAAACTTCAAAAGAAACTCGATGAGGCTGAAGAGGCGATACGCAAGATAAAACAAGCTGAAAAGGAAATAGACGAATAATTTATTTTCTCTGCATTTTTGTTGCGCTTTGCCAAAAGCTTTTTAATCCTCTATATTTATCAGGCATATGTAGTATGCCGATGTAGCTCAGTTGGTAGAGCACGTCATTGGTAATGACGAGGTCTCCGGTTCGATCCCGGACATCGGCTCCCTCACTTTGTGGGTAAGAAATATCACAAGCCAAAGTAGCTCAGTTGGTAGAGCACCGCTTTCGTAAAGCGGGGGTCGTGAGTTCGATCCTCACCTTTGGCTCATCTCGTATATTATGGATAAAGAAATTCTCAAAAAAATAGAGGAGATTGAGCGTCGCATGCAGGATGTTGATTTTTGGAATGACAAAGATAAAGCACAGGCCCTCTTGAGAGATCTTACTCTGCTTCGAGCACAGTATGCAGAGGCGGGTAAATATGAAAAAGGTAATGCAATCGTCACTATATTTTCTGGTGCTGGGGGTGATGATGCAGAAGATTTTTCGCGAATACTTTTTGAGATGTACCAAAAGTACATTGTTAAAAAAGGATGGTCTCTCTATTTGATTCACAAAAACGATAATGACCATGGTGGCTTTAGAAATATTACGTTTGAGGTTGAAGGTAAGGGTGCGTACGGATTACTCAAGAACGAGTCAGGTGTTCATCGTCTCGTGCGCATTTCTCCTTTTAATGCAAAAAAATTGAGACACACGTCTTTTTCTATGGTGGAGGTTATACCTAAGTTTGAAAAGACACACACATCGGATATTGAATTGCCTGATAAGGAATTGCAGATATCGATAGCTCGGGCAGGAGGTCCAGGGGGACAAAATGTAAACAAAAGAGAAACAGCGGTTCGTATTGTACACATACCTACAAAATTATCTGTTCATGTGACATCAGAACGCTCTCAAGCCCAAAACAAGGAGAAGGCTCTCGATATTTTACGAGGTAAAATATTTAAACTGCGTGAAGACGAACGTATTGCAAAAGAGAAAGGTATGTATATTTCAAAAACAACTGATGCAGAATGGGGAAATCAAATACGTTCGTATGTTCTTCATCCTTATAAAATGGTTAAGGATCATCGCACTGATGTGGAAACAGCTCAAATTGACAATGTTCTCGAGGGCGATATCGATCTTTTTATCGAAGCAGAGAAATCTTTGTAGTTTTTAAAAATAGGCTTTGTACAAGTTTTTGTAAACTAAACCTCGGTCTCAATATGTGGTATTCTTAAGGGTACGTAACGATTATTTTTTGAGCCATCCAT
>DAORIX010000034.1:0-4047 GCA_035438745.1 Minisyncoccota bacterium
ATTTCTGACTGAGAATTTTTATTTTTAAGCACACGCTTCACCTGCAAACTATTTCCCGAACCATCTTTGATAGTGGTTACGTCCCCTTGGGTACTTACAACAGGCTGTGAATCTCCACTATCAATACCAAAAAAATCAATTTTGCTTGTTGTTGTAGAAAAACCGATACGGACTTCTGGGGCAACCCTGTCCAACACAATCGGTGGCACCGTAACCATTTCCCCAATAACAGGTTCTAGTGTTTCGTCTACCACACCATCATTTTCATAGTCGATAGAGAGAGGTGATGCCCCTAAAATAGTTCCACCACTAAACGCCATAAAAGCCTTCGTATTCGCTTGTGTAGGAATAGACGTGAATGTTGTCGTCGACATGTTTCCATTAGTCCTTTCTTCTATTTCTAGGTCAAAAGAACCCGAAGCAAAACCACTGAGATGAATAGTGGGAAAAGCTTCTTGTGGAATAGAGACGTATTGTACCTCTCCGAGACGTCTATAGCGCGCACCTGGAATTGCAGAGGTAGTCGAGCTCAAGACATTCCCTAATTTATCTACCGCACTAAGATCGAGTGGTGAGTGTAAGTAAAAATAGAGGCGATCTTGCGAATCACTAGGGGGTTGAGAAGAAACAATAAAACTCTCAGGCTCAGTGGTGGTACTTATTTTATTTCTTATAAACCCAATTAATCCGGGTACCTCTAGAATATCTTTGTGCTCCCGGTTAAATAAAAATTTATCGTTATAATCAAACATGTTGACCCACCACCTCTTCACATTGGAATACGATGTACTCATAGCAAGGGCACTCGGAACAACAACGGTACCGTCGCCATCAATAACAAATTCAGGTTTATATGTCCAAGAAACACCATACTCGGCACAAGAATTGTTTACAAAACGGACACATGTATTTTTCTTTCTATACACAATAGACGCCAGAGTATCTTCTCCCCATCCTGCTATCTGATGAACGGCAATGTATGCCGGCGGAACCCACATGTCTATTTCATCATGTAGAGTATCGGCATAAGACAAAAGAGTTGGATTCAAAAGAGAAGGTGATGAAATATCATTTTGTGTTGGTTGCCGCCTCCCCTCTTCTCCACGAAGGAAACTCCAAAGTTCGTCTTTTGTACTTATGAGCCCACCGTAAAAACTTTTTGCATTATCGATCTCAGCAAAGCCTCCTTCATCAAAACGTATGGGAGCAAGTCCTACCGCACCGCCCTCACTGTTCCAAAACGAAGACGAAGGAAGAAGAGGGTACGCACCCGCCATATTTTTTCCAAAATCTCGCGCGAGCCCACGCGAAACTATACTTGCAAACCAATCCTTAGGTAATCCTTGATCATAGCCATGGAGAAGCGCTCCTATAGCCTGAGGTGTACCCGTTTGAGGAACTGCCACGAGAAACACGGATTCAATTTTTTCAAGAAGAGGGTCATTGTCATCCTGTAATTTTTTCAAAAGAGCTTTTGCCAAAAGCCCGCCGTTTGAATGAGCGACAATAGCTACTTTTCCGTTTCCAGATTCTCGCGCAAGTCTTCGAAGCTCAGAAATGATATACGGACTCGTCGTGGCACGATTCTCTCCTGCATAATAGATTCGTCCGTCGATATTATTCCCATAAGAAAGCAATTCATTCATGGTGAGACGCCAGTCGTATGGCACTGCAGAAAAATCCTTAATCAAACGATCTTCTGTCTTCCACGACTGAAGCGCATCCAAAAAAGATTTATAAATGTTTCCGAGTAAAGCAGTACTATAAACCTCATCAACTACATCTTTTGTATACACATCATTATGAACACTCTCTCCCGTTTCATCCAGAAATAAATCCTCTACATCATGTGCGCTGTTCGGTTCCCACAAGGTGTCAGTTCCTCCGTTGTAATCTGGACGATAAAGTCTAGACGCCTCCAAACCAGGTAAAAACATGACACTTGCATAACAGTATTCCGTACATGCAGGAACTCTTACCGCACCATGTAGAACAAAAAACAAATCACCTATGAGTTCACTGTTTACGCACGGATTGTGAGTCTGTGGACTGTTCATGGAACAAAGATCACCTTGCGCATACGTATCACCGGAGGAACCAAAGAGATTAAATACACCCATCGAGGCAAATGGTCCCCAACTACGTACCTTAATAAAATAATACTTCTGAGGATCGAGCTCGTAGTCCTCAATATCAATACTACGTACACCGCTCTCAACACGAGCAGTCCCTGGAAACACCTCAGGGACAACAGATCCGCCGTCATTTGCACAATGAATTGGTTCGGCGGAATATCCAGGGGAATCACATTCAAGAAGAGAAACTTCTATACCGACGCCATAGTAAGTCATGTCGACATACCATTTTAAATCAATAGAGGTAAGCGTCCCAGAAAGATTGGTTCCCAACTGCTGATACACAGCTGAGAAATTATGCCCTCGAGAGATGGTTTCCCCGTCTTCTTGAGAAATGGCCGTAGTTGCATCAGCGTGCAGAGCGCTACAGAGAAAAACAAAACAAACAAAGAAAATTACTAATATATGTTTCATATACTTATTCATTAAATGACTGCATAATTTTTCTTAACAGAGAGGGTTTCTCTGGTTTAGAAACCGTGAATATAATCGTCGATGTGGCCGGAGAGCTATTTTCTTTTTTGGAAATAGTGCTTGTTGAAGATTTCTCTATAATTTTTGCTGGTACAACTTTCCTAAATGGTGTAACAACGTTGGCTTGTGTGCCATACAAAACAAGAGCTTCTCGTAACCTCTTTTCCAAAACTTCTTTTGGTGGCGCATCGAAAATCATCATCTCAAAATCTCCTGCCACCATTCCAGAAGAAGACTGAGAAGCAATTTCTTGATTCTTTGGACTAAGCAACTGTACGCCCACAGTCGCCACAGAAGAAAGGCGTGTAGCTATGGTCGGTATCTTTATGGAACTTCCTGATGCAACAATGGTGTCTTCTGGAACGACAAACTTATTCTCACCAGAAAGTAATACCCACCGACCAATATTTGTTTCAAAACCTCCCTTGTTTACGATCTCAACAAAGTCATCACCTGCATGAACAATGGCGATATCTGGGCTTACAACTTTTACTTGAAAACGAGCAACCGCCCTCTGTTCACGATATGTCGCGTTGAGCACTACGTTATAATCTCCTGGAAAAGCATAGGTATGCGAAATGAAACTGCCTGATGTCTGAGTGCCATCCCCCATTGACCACGAAAAAGAAACACTGTTCATGCTCAAACTTTGAGGCTGTTTTATTTTTGCCTGAAAGTCCAAAGGAACCCCCACAAAAGCTAATCTGTCTCTGCCTCCTGTAACTACAAAATCAACAAGGTCTCCGCCAAAAGTTGCATCTGTTTGGCTCGAGTGGGAATGCCATACAATAGTTGTTTTTGATTCGGTCTCAGTGGTTTTTTGTGTCGTTGTCGACAGGGTTTGTGTGTTAGTAGTATCAGAAACAGTCCCGCCCGCAAAAGCACTACCAGGGGTAGGAGTACCTGTTTTCCACACATTCCCATCTCTTTGTAATGACAAACCATCACCTGACGCACCAAGACCAGATGAATATGTCACCGAGTTGCTATCAACAAGGTCTCCATTGCGAAGAATAAGGGTCTCTTCTGTATTTGAAAGAGAAAAAACACTATCAAAAAGTAAGCCGGAAAATGAAGGGAAATCGGTAGAGAATTTTTCTACATTGTCTACAATGACTGCATAACCACCAGGCTCAACAGAAGAACCGGAAACAGGTGTTAGTTTGTGATTTGCTTCAGCCTCGAACAATTTCCACAAAGAAAGATCGATACTTTGGTCGCTTACATTTCTAACCTCGATCCATTCTCTTCCTGTGTCTGTTCCAGACACGTCATACATGATTTCAGTAATAACCACCTGTGCTGATACGTACAGAGGGCTTACAAAAAACAATACCGCAAGATATATTTTTTTCATAAAAATAAAATAAAAATCACAACGGAATGTTGTGATTTTTATTGAAAACTAATAAAGAAAAGAGTATGTTGTCCTGTTGTG
>DAORIX010000035.1:0-3614 GCA_035438745.1 Minisyncoccota bacterium
TTTTAGACAGGACATATATTGGTAAAAATCAGATTGTTGTTGATGTGGGTATAAATCAGCTTACCGCAGAGCTCGCGAGTGTGTATCCGCAGAAAAAGATTGTTGGAGATGTTGATTTTGATGCCGTGGCGCCACACGTAACGGCTATTTCTCCTGTACCTGGAGGTGTCGGTCCAATGACGGTGATTTCGCTCATGGAGAATGTCTTTTCGTCAGCATGTGTTAGACTACTAGGGCGCACATAGATAAAAAGCGCAGTACATCATGGAAAATAATACCAATAACACATACGGTGATAAGGACTGTAAGACAATGAGTAATCTCAAGATGGGAGGCGTTGTTCTTGTGGCACTTCTTTCACTTTTTGTTTTGACAAAAATAATTACTGAGCTCAAGGGTTTGCCATCTGTTGGCAAAAATAATCCGATCATGAACACCATTACCGTAACTGGTAAGGGGGAAGTAGTGACGGTACCTGATATTGCAACTTTCTCTTTTTCGGTAACAGAAGAGGCTCTCGTTGTTGCTGATGCTCAGAAAAAGTCTGCTGAAAAGATAAATGCAATTCTCAAGTTTTTGAAGGACAGTGGAGTAGAAGATAAAGATATAAAAACTTCAAATTACACAATCTACCCTCGTTATGAATATCCAGTGGTTGGCTACTATGGCAGCACTGGTGAGCAAGTTCTTGCGGGATATGTAGTAAGCCAAAGCATCGAAGTGAAGGTTCGTGACCTCGATAATGCAGGAAAATTACTTTCTGGTATTGGAGAGTATGGAGCAACTGATGTGAGCGGACTCACATTCTCTGTTGATGCTTATGACGATCTCCTCAAAGAGGCTCGCGAGAAAGCTATCAAAGAGGCTCGCAGTGATGCAGAGAAGCTCGCAAAGGATCTCGGCGTAACACTCGTTCGTATCACAAGCTATTACGATCAAGGTAACTATCCGCCGATCTACTACGCAAAGTCAGCAATGATGGATGTGGCGGTAGGACGGGGAGGAGAAGTAGCTCCTGAACTTCCTAGTGGAGAAAGCAAAATAATTTCAAACGTCTCTGTGACGTATGAGATTAGATAGCAACTAGTCTTGGTTTACAAAAAACACCGCTTTCTGCGGTGTTTTTTGTTGTAGGTTGAGGTTCTTGCTTTTTTATAAAAAGTGTGTATTATTAAGAGTGTTAATTGCCCCTCGGGGCGGTTTTTAATATCAAAAAAACTCTATGAATATATCTGAATATATAAAAGAAACCCGTGCAGAGATGAAGCATGTAAATTGGCCAACACGAAGCCAGGCTATAAACTATTCTCTTCTTGTTATTGGTATTTCTGTTGTTACGGCGGTCATTCTCGGTCTTTTCGATTTTGTTTTCTCTCTTGGGCTTGAAAAGATTATTTCTCTCTAATTAATTTTTATAATTTTATGTCTAAACAACAAACAGGAGGGGAACGTCATTGGTATGCGATTCACACCTATGCTGGTTACGAAAATGCAGTTGCTCGAAACCTCAAACAGCGTATCGAGTCTCTCAATATGGAGGATCGCATTTTTAACGTTGTAGTTCCTACTGAAAAGAAAATAAAGGTAAAGGGAGGGAAGCGTGTAGAAGAAGAGGAGAAGATTTATCCAGGATACATTCTCGTTGATATGGTAGTGACTGATGACTCATGGTACGTGGTACGTAACACTCCGCGCGTTACTGGTTTCGTTGGCTCTGGTGTGCACCCTGTGCCTCTCGATAAGAAAGAACTCGATATTCTTTTTGCTCGTATGGACTCTGGTACGGTAAAACATACAATCGACGTTGCTCCAGAAGACCCTGTTCGTATCGCAGATGGTCCGTTTAAGGATCTCGAGGGTAAGGTGAGTGAGGTTGATTTGGAACGTGGTAAGGTCAAAGTTCTTGTTTCTATGTTCGGTCGAGAAACACCCGTTGAACTTGATTTCTTGCAAGTTAAGAAGATATAAGGTAACCTAGTCCTACTATAAACATATGGCAAAGAAAGTTGTAAAAATGCTCAAACTTCAGATTCCTGGCGGTAAAGCCGTTCCAGGACAAGCTCTCGGTCCTGCTCTTGGTCAGGCTGGTATTAACATTGGTGAATTCGTTAAGCGTTTTAACGATGAAACTAAAACTCGAGTAGGTGAGACTGTTCCTACTATCATTGAAGTTTTTGATGATCGAAGCTACAAGATGACCTACAAGACGGAGCCCGCATCTCAAATGATTCTCAAGGCAATGGGCAAAGAAAAAGGTTCTGGAAAACCAAACACTGTTAAAATTGGAACTATCAGCAAGGCACAAATTAAGACCATTGCAGAAAAGAAATTCCAAGATCTCAGCGCTTCAACAGTTGAGGCTGCGATGAAAACTATCGAAGGTACTGCTAGGAACATGGGCGTTGAAGTGAAATAGGCAACTTCAACGAACCTTTTGAGGTGTTTTGGAGAATCTTATTCGATAAAACATCCAAAAGGTGTACTGCTCCTGTAAGGAGTTGAGGTGAAATAGGTAGCCTCTATGCAACAAAAAACCACAAGTCTCTCTTGTGGTTTTTTGTTGCTATTTACTACAGGCTGAGTAGTATATGTCTCAGAATTCTTTACTATGAAAAAACCTATTACAGTCTATGTTGGATGTGCTCTCTCGGACGCGCCTGTTACTTTTCAAGAAGAAATCATTGCTCTCAAAAACGAGATCAGGCGATTGCTTCCGTACGTGATTATTCTTGATTTTGTTCCTCCAAACGAGGACAAATCTCCTCATGTCATCTGGAAACACGATTGTGCATGTATTGAACGGTGTGATGTTTTTTTGGCAGTCGCTGATTTTCCATCGCTTGGACTCGGAGGAGAACTCACTGAGGCTCTCCGTATCCATAAAAAACCCACTCTCGTTGTCGCAAGTCAGGGTGTTCGGGTGAGTAGGTATGTGCTCGGTCTCATTGAGACGCACTCACACCTTGCTTGTTTCCGAGAGTTCAATTCGTGGAGTCAGATCATCGGACACCTGGAGGATTTTTTTCTCCGGCATGATGTGGTAAAAAAGAACCCACTTGCAGAAGTGAGGGAACAGAACCCTGCTTTTATGCACGAGGCGCCGATTTACCACACAGATTGAGCTCATTAACCGTATCTTTTAAAAGATACGGTTTTTTGTTTGCTTGAGGGGAATCGCTATGTATACTAAGCAGTATGAAACAGACCAGAAAAGGTAAAATAAAATTTTCAGAAAAGCATATTCGTCCAACGTGGGATGAATATTTTATCAAGGTAATGCAGGCTGTTGCTGAGCGTGCAACGTGCGATAGGGGAAGATCGGGTTGTGTTATCGCACGAGATCATCAGATTCTCGTTACGGGTTATGTGGGGTCTCCGCCAGGTCAGCCTCATTGCGACGATGTTGGTCACGAAATGCATAAAGTCATCAACGATGATGGTGTTGTCTCCGAACATTGCATTCGAACTATTCATGCTGAGCAGAATGCTTTGATTCAGGCGGCACGGCGCGGTGTTGCTGTCTACGGTGCCGATTTGTATTGTCAGATGACGCCCTGCTATACCTGTGCAAAGCTCATTGTTGCTGCGGGGATTAAGCGTGTGGTTGCATACAA
>DAORIX010000036.1:0-3508 GCA_035438745.1 Minisyncoccota bacterium
AACACGCTTTAAAAACTGGTACCGTGTGGGGAATGGGCGAGTCTGCGTATCGTGTTTTTGATACAGGAAAGCATTATCAGTATCAAGTTTTCGGTAGTTCAGAGTTAGGTCTCAAACGAGGTTTGGCTGATTACCTTGTTGTTGCGCCGTATACATCCGCACTTGCTTTACCTTTGAAACCTCACGAGGCATCGCTTAATATTCGTAAACTCAAAGCGGTAGGAGCTATGGGTTCTTATGGTTTTTATGATGCGCTCGATTATATTAATCAGCCAGATCAAAAGCGTGTACGTCCAGTTCCGACTCATATTTATTATGCGCATCATCAAGGATTCACCTTGCTTTCTTTACACAATACACTCCTTGGTTCAACGGTTCAGGATTTGTTCCACGCTGATCCTCGCGTTGCTTCGCTTGAGGTTTTGTTTGAAGAAAAAATGCCGAGAACTCCAGCTGCTGTGCCGATTGCAACACCTGTACGACTACCTTTTTCTACTAACCTTGGGACATCAGACAACGGAACAGAGAGCAAAGTGTATGTTCCTGTTAAAACCCCAACACCGCGTTACGCGTTTATATCAAACGGTACCTATTCTGCGGGCGTAAGTAACGCTGGTTCCGGATGGTCAACGTATAACGGTGTTTCCTTGTCACGGTTCCGTGATGATCCTATGCTCGAGGAGTACGGTCAGTTTTTCTATATTAAAGATCACAAAACAGGGACGTTGTGGTCTCCAACCACTCGACCTGTAGGAGCAATGACTCGTGGACAGAAGGTTATATTTTATGAAAACAAAGCAGAATTTTTTGCATCTCACGGCGCAATTGATTCTCGTTTGGAAGTTTCTGTTGATTCCAAAAAGCCCGTGCTCGTTCATACACTTACGCTCTCTAACAAAGGCTCGACTCCTGAACATTTGACCGTAGCAAGTTATGGCGAGGTTTCTTTGGCACTTCAGAGTCAGGATGTTCATCATCCTCAGTATCAAAAACTTCTTGTTAAGTCAGAATATTTACCTGAACATAACGCGCTTGTCTATTCACGTCCTCATCCACAGGATCGAACAAAGAAAATATATTACGCGCATATGCTCTCGAGAAATTCTTGGAAGAAGGTCTCAGTGCGTGCGTGCGTCGATCGTGAATCATTCATAGGTAGATACGGATCTCTTTCTCGTCCGGCCTTTCTCTTGTCTCGTGCTCATGCACATATACGTGATTTTACTCTTGATCCAATCTATTCGCTTTCTCGTTCGGTTGAGGTGCGTCCAAGGGAAACCTGCGTCTTATCCTTTGTGAATCTTGCCCACGATGATAGGGATGAGTTGCTCAAACTCATTCGTCAGTATCGTTCTAGTAGGGAGTCTCAACGCGTTGTTCATCAGGCAATAACCGAAAGCGCTTTGGCGACAAAAAATCAGGGTGTCAGCCAAGACATGGCTGTTGTATTTCAGGAGCTTGCATCTCGTATTTTTTCTGGAAAGGATTACATGATAGATAATGTTTCTCCTCCATCGAATCTCCCGTATGTTCACTCGTTGTGGCGTTTGGGCATCTCAGGTGATTATCCTGTCGTTGTTATGGTTATCAAAGATATTGAAGATATCCAATCAGTAAAACATGCACTGATGTGTCATAACTACTGGAGACGAAAAGGTATTGAGATTGATTTTGTGATCTTAAACCAAGAGCCGACGAGTTACATTAAAGTACTGGACGATGAGATAGACTTTTTGATGCGACAGAGTCGAGGTGAAAAGGTTTATGACAAAGGTGGCTCTGTTCACCATGTAAAATCTGATCTCATGACAGCTGAGGAGAAAACTATCCTGCTCCACATTGCACGTGTTGTGCTCGATAGCAAAGAGGGAACATTCAAACAGCAAGTTCGCGCTCGTGGTGAGGTGTTCCATGAGAAAGCGACCGTTCGTTTTTCACCAAGTGCGCGTATCCCTGTATTACAAAACAAGAGTATTCCAGCACTTCCTTCTGGTTTGGTGCATGAAAATAATTTTGGAGGTTTTGACGAGAGAACGTCAGAGTATGTCATGCATCTTTCAAGTGACGCCATGCCACCTGCTCCATGGGCAAATATCATCACTCAAGAAAATTTTGGAACGCTTGTTACTGAGGCTGGTGCGACGTATACATGGTCAGAAGATAGTTACGATAATCGAATTACTCAGTGGTCAAATGATCCATTGCTTTTTAAAAGTGCGGAAATTATGTACGTGCGCGATGAGGAGACGGGTGATACGTGGAACCCAACACCTCTTCCTATCGCAACCAAAGAATCTTTTACTGTTCGTCACGGTAAGGGTTATTCGATTTTTGAACACAAACACTCATCACTCGAACAGTCATATGAGGTTACTGTATCTCTTTCTGATCGTGTAAAGATATCAACACTTCGCTTAAAAAACACAGGAAAGAAAAAGAGAACACTATCAGTTACTTTTTTTGCAGAACCTGTAATGGGTGCTGAACGTAACCATACCCGCGATACACTCGAATTCGCGTACGATTCTGCGGGCAGAATGATTACTTTTAGAAATGGTTTTAGAAATCAATTACCAACACGTGTTTCGGCTATTGATTTGTACGGAGGGGAATTTTCTTACTCTACGCATCGTGGTGAATTCTTGGGACGTCATGGGTCATATGAAAGTCCCCTCGGACTCAAACGTGTTGGATTGTCTAATACTATCTACAAAGGCACACATAATAGTGTCGCGCTTCAGTCTATGATTACTATTGATCCAGGAGAAGAAAAAGAAATTACATGCCTTTTGGCAGAGTCTGATTCTGTCGATACCTTACGTTCTGTTATTTCGTCATATCGTGATAGTACAAAACGAAAGGTAGAGAAGGAAACAGTGCGTGATTTCTGGAAAAACACATTGGGTGTGGTTTCGATCGAAACTCCGGACACGTCTCTTAATACGCTCTTTAATCATCAATTGCTCTATCAGGTGTTGTCTTCGCGAATCTGGGCAAAAACAGGTTTTTATCAACCGTCAGGAGCTTTTGGTTTCAGAGATCAGCTTCAGGATATTACTGCTTTTTCGTGGGCCGATCCTAAGCGTGTTCGGGCATTTATTCTCAAGGCTGCTCAGCATCAATTTAAAGAAGGTGACGCCCTTAACTGGTGGCATGACCATAATACCTTTGGTATTCGTACTGTTTTGTCAGATCATCAGTTGTGGCTACCGTATGCAGTAAGTGAATATATAAAAATTACCGGAGATGTTTCTCTTCTCGATGAGAAAGTCGCATACATTGAAGGTGGCTCTGTAAACTTTAGCTATCAAAAAGAGTGGGCGGGAACACCTCAAGCGTCACAAGAGATCGAAACTATTTTCAATCATTGTGTACGTGCACTCGATAAAAGTTTGGTTTTTGGAACTCACGGATTACCTCTTATGGGTATGAGTGATTGGAATGATGGTTTGAGTCGGGTTGGAATTGGTGGGCGAGGTGAGAGTGTTTGGGTTGCTTGGTTCTTGCT
>DAORIX010000037.1:0-2535 GCA_035438745.1 Minisyncoccota bacterium
GCTGGTTTGAATCTGGCTCAATGCCTTTTGCAGAAGCCCACTATCCATTTGAAACAGACGAATTTGATCCGCGTTCTGGTCTCTTTAAAAAATCTAAAGGATATCCGGCAGATTTTATTGCAGAGGGACTTGATCAAACAAGAGGCTGGTTTTACTCAATGCTTGTTTTGGGAGTAGCTCTCTTTGGTAGGAGTCCTTACAAAAATGTTGTGGTAAACGGTCTCGTTCTCGCGGAGGACGGTCAGAAAATGGCAAAGTCAAAAAACAATTACCCTCCACTTATGCCAACAATTGAAAAGTATGGAGCAGATTCATTGAGGTACTTTTTTGCTTCTAGTCCTGCCGTAAAAGCAGAAGATGTTTGTTTTTCTGAAAAAGGCGTTGATGAGGTCGCAAAGAAATTGTTGCAGAGACTTGATAATGTTCTTTCTTTCTATGAGCTGTATGCGAAAAAAGATTCGGTCGCGTCGGTTACCTCACAACACGTACTCGATATGTGGATACGAGCTCGTTTGGCGCAGACGATAGGGGAGGTCACTAAACGATTGGATGCTTATGAGCTCGACAAGGCAGCTCGTCCACTTATGGATTTTGTAGATGATCTTTCGAATTGGTATCTCCGTAGGTCGCGTGACAGATTCAAGGGTGACAATGAGCAGGACAAGAATTGTGCACTTTCAACCATTCATTTTGTACTTCTCAATCTTTCAAAAATCATGGCGCCATTCACTCCTTTTTATGCGGATTATCTTTATAAACGACTCCATGCGGTTCCATTCGAGAGTGTTCATTTAGACATGTGGCCAAAAACGAATGTGCTTTCAAAAGAAGACGAAGCTCTCATCCAGAACATGACGCAGGTGCGGGCAATGGTTACCCTTGGGCTTGAGGCGCGTATGAAGGTAAAGGTAAATGTGAGACAGCCTCTCTCAAGACTTACTGTCGGTGTTGATGCGCTGACTCCGGAATTGAGCGCTCTCATTCAAGATGAAGTGAATGTAAAACAGGTTATTGTTGACCCTTCTCTCAAAGGAACGGTTGTTCTTGACGCTGTCATTACTCCAGAATTACAAGAAGAAGGAAGTGTGCGCGAATTTATTCGTTTTGTACAAGACATGAGAAAGAAGGATGGTTTTACTGTGGGTGATATGCGAACACTCGTTCTTGATACCCAGGGCGAAGGAACTGCTTTTGTTGAAAAATGGAAAAATGAGATTATGCGTGCAAATCAGCTAAAGCATATCTCGTATGAATCTCCGACGGAGGGAAGCCCTCTTTCTCTAGGCGCTCTCTCGTTTAAGATAAAAATCATTTAGATTTTTTGAGTGTTATGTCTTATCACGTTTATCAAACAAAGGGTTTCGTTCTTGGCAGCGCACCCCTCGGTGAGGCGCATAAAAGTTATACTGTGTATACCCGTGATATGGGACTTATTTTCGCGTCAGCTCAGGGTATTCGACTCACGCAATCAAAGCTTCGATACAGTATTGATGATTACAAACTAACTCTTTTCGCTCTCGTACGTGGTAGGGAGGTGTGGCGAATAACAAATGCTCGTGAAGGTGAAGGTTCTCCTTTGTCAGGCAAAAGACTTGTTTTGTTTGCTCGTGCAGCAAGTCTTGTTCGTAGACTTCTTCATGGTGAAGAAAAAAATGAGTACTTGTTTGACTCACTTGAGTCTCTGTACCTGTATTTATCACAAACCGCCGTATCATCACAAAATTTAAGCACGCTCGAAATTCTCGTGGTGTTGCGTTGTTTGTATGCTTTGGGATATGTGAATGGTTCCGTCTTTGAAGAGTATGTTTCTACTACGTTGGTTGATGAATCATTGCTTGATTCTTTTTCTTCTCATAAAAAACAGGCTGTTTCTGCAATCAACAAGGCTCTTGAAGAAAGTCATTTGTAATAAGGGGATGTGTCCTGAAAAAATAAATTCAGGGTGATATAATAGAACTATGTTTGAAAATGAGAAAAAAAGCCCTCTCGAGAGGCTTAAAAAAGATCTTTATACGAGGGATGGGGAGGGGGACGACACAACGTATCGACGCTCCATTCATGTAGTGTCAGAGGAGGTTGCTCCCGAGTGGAAACCTGATACCGCGGTAGAACGACCCGTTTTTCAAAAACCAAAAATGCCACTACATAAAAAAATTCTCCTCACGTCCTTTCTTTTCTTTGTTGTTGCCGGTCTTGTCGCTACCTATGCTTTTTTTGGGGGAGGAAACGTTGTGTCTGTTGATAATATTGATATTCAGATTGAGGGTCCTGTGTCGATTGTGGGAGGGGATACGAGTCGTTTTAATGTCGCGGTTCTCAATAAAAATGGTACCGATATACACCTCGTCGATTTGATAGTGAAAATGCCTGACGGCACAAAAGACGCTCTCGATTTGAGCAAGGATTTTGTTCGTTACAGAGAGTCTTTGGATACTATCAAGGCCGGTGGGCGTGTGGATCGAGAGTTTTCTGCGGTTTTCTTTGGTACACAGGAGGAAAAGAAACAGGTCACTTTCACTGTTGAGTATCGCACAT
>DAORIX010000038.1:0-2435 GCA_035438745.1 Minisyncoccota bacterium
AGCCTCTTGTTTGATCAAGTCCCTCTGCAATGAAATCTGCCGGATATCCTTTAGATTTTTTAAAAAGACCAGAACGCGGATCAAATTCGTCTGTTTCAAATGGATAGTGAGCTTCTGCAAAAGGCATTGAGCCAGATTCAAACCAGCAGTCGAAAACTTCTGGAACACGTTTAAAAGTCTTACCATTTTTTGTAAGAACAATATCGTCAATATACGGACGGTGATAATTTATCGAAAATTCACCATCACGTGGCAACGGAACATACGAAACAGGACGAACTTCAGCGTTTGGAATAAAATACTCTCCTTCTCCCCGAAGATTAACGGTTTCTTTTTGTGATAAACCTTGGGCCTGAGCAATGAGCAACCATAATGGTGAATCATGCGTGATGATTAAAATATTTTTGCCTTCATATTTTTTATCTATGTCAGCAAGACACATCCCCATTCTCTTTTGAATATCAGAATAATTTTCTCCCTGAGGAAATCGCTTGGTAAACCTATCGTCGGTGTGTGAGTAATATGACTGAATAATAGAATGTTTCTTTCCCTCAAAATCACCTACCTGAACCTCACGAAGTCGATCATCAACGATAACTTGTTTTTTTGAAAGCCCCAAAATTCCACGAACAATTTCAGCGGTCTCCTGTGTTCGAATAAGAGGAGAAACAAAAATCATATCGATGTTTTTTTCCTTTAGAAAAGCGGTAGCTTTACGAACTTGATCCTTACCTTTTTCCGTAAGGTGATGAGGAGTGTGCGACAAAGAACTGAGAACACGAAGAACGTTATTATCTGCTTCTCCATGACGCATACCGTAATAAGTATTACGTGAGCGAGAATACTTCTTTATCTCCTCGAGAGAACCAATGACGATTTGTTCTCCATCTTCTGATTTCCACACAGGGAGAGGCGCTCCCCAGAAACGGGAACGAGATATTGCCCAGTCACGCGCACCAAGAAGCCACTTTCCAAAACGACCATCACGAATATCTCCGGGCGACCATAACACTTTTTTGTTTTCAGCGACAAGTTTGTCTTTGAAATCAGATACGGTAACAAACCACGATGAAGACGCGTAGTTCAACAGAGGCGTAGAACAACGCCAGCAATGTGGATATGAGTGAATGATCTTCTTCTTATCAAAAAGAAATCCCTTGTGCGCAAGATATTTAATAATTTCAATATCAGCCTTTTGATGATCATCTTTTGGCTTCACAGGAAGATGCGCAAAATCATGTACCTCTTTTTTAAACAAACCGTCGGTGCCCACATGTTGTATAAAAGGAAGTTTGTGTAGACGTCCAAGATTCATATCGTCTTCTCCAAAAGCTGGTGCAATATGAACAATACCTGTACCATCAGTCGTTGTTACAAAATCTGCCGGATATACTTTGAAGCCTTGTGCATAGTTTTCCAAAGAGTCCGTATTGTAATACGGAAAAACAGGATTGTATGACAATCCCACGAGATTCTTTCCGGTGAGTTTCTCAATCACCACATGAGGCTTTTCTCCCAAAACATCTTTTACTCTTTCCTCAGCAAGAATATAAAACACATCAGAAACAATATCCTCGCCATGTTCTCCTTTTTTACTCTCCTCAATTTTTATCTTTACATAAGAAATATCATTCCCTACCGCAAGAGCCACGTTACCAGGTAGAGTCCATGGTGTGGTTGTCCATGCAAGCAAAAAAGTGTCACGCTCAGAACGTAACTGAAACTTCACATACACAGAAATATCGGTAATGTCTTTGTAACCCTGATTAACTTCGAAGTTTGATAATGTGGTCTCGCACCGAGGACAGAGTTGCATAGACTTAAACCCCTCACGAACCAATTTTTTATCATGAAGTGTTTTGAAAGCCCACCACACTGACTCTGTATAACCACAATCCATTGTCCGATAGTCATTTTCCATATCTACCCATCGGCCAACTCGTGGGATAATACGTCTCCACTCATCGGCATATCTCAAAACGCTTTGCTCGGCTGCTTTATTAAATTTCTCAATACCAAAAGCTTCAATATCTTTTTTATGCGCAAGTCCTAACTCTTTTTCTATGAGGTTTTCAATAGGAAGACCGTGACAATCCCATCCCCATCGTCTTCGAACACGATAGCCACACATTGTTTTGTAGCGAGGAATAACGTCTTTTATTGTTGTGGGCAAAAGGTGTCCAAAGTGAGGTAATCCTGTAGCAAAAGGTGGTCCATCATAAAAAACAAAATCACCCCGAAGAGGTTTCCTCTCAAGAGTTTTTTTGAAGATGTTGTTTTTGTTCCAAAACGCAAAAATACTTTCTTCTATCTCAACAAGCTTTGATTTAGTTGTGTTATCTTCTGCCATATACGCCTTGTGCTTAGTACTAAGATACTAGCATTTTTAGTGTTTTTTTCAAAAAAAGACCGCTCACAAAGAGCGGTCTGACCTA
>DAORIX010000039.1:0-2136 GCA_035438745.1 Minisyncoccota bacterium
CACCAAACTTTCCTTTGAGCTCCAAAACTATTTTGTCTGCGAGTTTTTTGCCAACACCAGAAACCTGCGTGAGGTGAGAGGTGTCTCCTGTTGAAACTGCCTTACGAATGTTTTGAACACTCGACACATTGAGTATACCGAGAGCTGTTTTTGGTCCGATACCTGATATCGATATGAGGAGTTCAAAAAAATCACGCTCGTCCTTGTCTATAAAACCGTAGAGGGTTTGAGAGTCTTCACGCACCGCATGATGAGTCCATAGTGCGAGAGGGGACCCCTCTTTTGTAGCGTCGATAATGCGCCCTGTCGTCCAAACGGTATAACCAACGCCTTGTATGTCGAGCACAAGTGAGCGGTCGTTTGTATCAAGCACTGTTCCTGAAAGATGGGATATCATGGGTTTGATTATAGAACATAAAAGACTCTACGTAGAGCTTTGGTTACAGGCTTTTTGGTCTGAAGGCGCTTTTTGGCGTGATGATTTGCCTTTTTCAGCTCTTTCTGTTAATGTAACTGCCACATATGCCAATAACATCAAGCGCAAAAAAAGCACTCCGTGTATCAAAACGAAAGCGTGTTTATAACGTTCGTACGAGAGATGCTATCGTAGATATCACAAAGAAAATAAAGAAACTTGTCGCAGACAAGAATCAGAAAGAAGCAATGAAACTTCTTCCTACTGCATACGCTATTTTCGATAAGGCGGCAAAGACAGATTTCATAAAAACTAATACTGCCGATAGAAAGAAATCTCGACTTTCAGCAATGATAAAGAAGGTTGCTTAAAAAAATCCCCGAAAGGGGATTTTTTTGACAAGAGGTCTTTTGTGACGTAGTGTCTTTGTGGGTCTAGTTCTCATAACAATCTAAATAGAAAGGGTCTAAATCATGGCCGTTAAACAAAGTGCAGAGGATACTCCCTGTATGATCGAACAAAATATTGCAGTCGAGGGTCCTTACTTCTCATCACTTCAGGACAGAGCGCATGGTGTTGAGGAGGTTCGGGATTTCTGTGTAAAGTTTGGGTCGATTTTAAACGATCTCAATAAAAACATAGTTTCTCTGTGTGGAGGTGACCACTGCGCAATTGCTTCGTGGTATTTTCGTTTGGCAAACCTACACGCTCACCTCGGCTTTATTCAAGGAGAGCTTGAACGGAGCCCGTTCATTGATTGGTACAAGGTTGCCACCTCAATGTCGACGCTTAATGTTCATCGAACAGCAATCCTGAGTACTTTGGCGCTCAACGGAGTGCGGCTCTGACAAAGAAACAAAAGCGACACGTGGTGTGTCGCTTTTTTAATGGGGATGGTTTTATTATTGTGTTCGGACACTCTTTGTTGTAACGTGTACATACGCTCTCGTCGTTCAATGGATAGGACGCAAGTTTGCGGAACTTGCAATATAGGTTCGATTCCTATCGAGAGCACAAAAAACAAACAGCGAAAGCTGTTTGTTTGCGCTCTCGAGAAGGCGCTTTTTGGATGGGAATAAAAACCTACATTCCAAATTGTTCGAGGAGTTTTGCCAGGAAAGATTCCTCTAGTACTTCTTCTTTAAGATTTTTCGTCAGTTCAGCTTTGAGTTCGGCTGTATCTACTGTTCCAATAGGGAGAACAACGAGGGGCATAAAAAGTTTCTTTGATTTAAGAAGGAGTTTTTTTTGATCTGATGATTCGTCAACACAAAAACTCTCAAGGGTTATGAAGGGAAGAAGAGTGGTGTTTGTTCGGACACCTTTTTCTTGTATTTCTACTTCAATGAGTGAGGGTTTTTTAAACGAGAGGAGTGTTATTGCAAAAATACCGAGAATTACAACAATCCCAAAAAGAACATTGCCGACAATGATTGAGGCTCCAGCACAAGCCATTCCGATTATTCCAAATATCCAGTACCAGTCAGCTGTTTTACGTACGACAGCACGTTCAGAAACTCTCCAGAGAATTTTTTTTGAAGCAGAGGTTGGCATGAGTACTAGTATAACAGAAGGTAGGTGGTGGGGTGAGAATTTCTCTCCTTACAGGAGCTGTCCACTCATTGGTTCTCGAAAACTCGAACTCAATGAGTCTTGCGTAAGCTCCAAGTCTTCGCTTCCTCACATTACACGACCAGTATCCCGATTGGCGCGAGTACGCG
>DAORIX010000040.1:0-1548 GCA_035438745.1 Minisyncoccota bacterium
AGATACAAAAACCAGTGCTCTATACTTTTTTCTCTTTTATTTTCCTCTATTTCGTAACAAGATTTTTACTCGAATTTACCAAAGAACCGCTGAATCTATATAACTTTTCCCTCTCAACTGGGCAAATACTGAGCATTCCATTTATCATATGGAGTGGGTGGTGGTTTAGAAAACTGAAAAAATAAAAAACTAAAATCATAATATGAATCTCGTAGTTCCTCTCATACGACAAGAAAAAGGCTCAAGCGATTGTGGACTTGCATGTATTGGAATGATCTTAAAATATTACGGGATCAAAAAATCTATTGAAGAAATCAAAAAAGATGTTGAGGTATTTGAGGGAGGAACATATATGCCTCAACTTGGAAATTATTTCTTATCACAAAATTTTGAAGTAGAAATTATAACCATGAATCCACATCTCTTTAATGCATCATTCAAAAAAACAAGTCAAAAAAAGATGCTTTCTTATTTAGAAAAAAAACGTGAAGCAGTACAAAAAGAAAGTCAAAAAAGATGTATCACATTTTTTATAGAATTTCTTCAAGCTGGCGGAAAGCTGACTATTGCCCCACCGACTACAACTAATATTAAAAGTGAAATGAAACATAAAAGGCCAGTACTCGCATTACTTACCTCAGCTGTTCTTTCAAAAAAAGCTATACAATTCAACTTCCACTATAATGTAATTACCGGAATTGATTCTAAACATATTATCGTGAACGATCCCGGAGCAGGAGTGCTGGGTGGAAAACATACATATCCAATTGATGATTATCTATATGCACTTTATGCGAGTGCGCACGGTGAAGGAGACAATGCGTCAATGATGAAAATCAGATACAAAAAATAAATCCGTATAAAAGCAAGGACCCGTCACACGAAGTGGCGGGTTTTGCGTCGATGCCTGGTCGAGCGTTCAGGCAGACGCGTGCGCGTGTATTGATCTCGGTGGCCACGGGAACAAATTATCAATACAAAAACCGCTTATTAAGCGGTTTTTTTGGCAAACAAAAAACTGAGTACAGAATCTAGGCGCCGACCTACTCTCGCCTTGCGACTACCATTGGCGCTGAAGGGCTTAACTACCGTGTTCGGGATGGGAACGGGTGGACCCCCTTCGCAAAAAGCACCTAGATTCTATACTCAGTTATAATTTTGAAGTAACAAATACAATAATTGCAGTAGCATTTCTTTGAAACACAACTCTGTGTTTCTGTAGTGCTCGATATATTAGTACACCTTGGCTATTCACCTAGTGCCTATCAACGTCATAGTCTCTGACGAATCTCAAACGAATATTAATCTTAAGAATAGCTTCGCGCTTAGATGCTTTCAGCGCTTATCTATGCCGAACTTAGCTACCCAGCAATGCATGGCACACAACTGGTACACCAGAGGTTCGTTCTTTCCGGTCCTCTCGTACTAGGAAAGAGTTCTTTCAATATTCTGCGCCCACAGTAGATAGGAGACCGAACTGTCTCACGACGTTCTGAACCCAGCTCGCGTACCGCTTTAATTGGCGAACAGCCAAACCCTTGGGACCTT